>NZ_LIRJ01000019.1:195-44648 GCF_001419745.1 Streptomyces silaceus
CGTGTTCGAGCTCGAACACGTCGGCGTGGACGACGACTTCTTCGCCCTCGGCGGCGACAGCATCACCGCGATCACCATCAGCAGCCGGCTGCGCGCCAAGGGCCTCGAACTGCGCCCGCGCGACCTGCTGGCGCGCCGCAGCTTCGCCGCGCTCGCCGCCTCCGCCACCCCGGTCGAGGACGCCGCGGCCCCCGCGGACGACCCGACGGGCCCCGTGCCCGCGCCGCCCATCGTGCGCGGCCTGCTCGACCCGCACCCGGACGTCGACACCGTCGCCGGCTACGCCCAGTGGACCGCCCTGCACGTCTCGGGGCTCGCCCACGACGACCTCGTGGCCGGCGTGCGCACCGTGCTCGACCACCACGACGCGCTGCGTCTGCGCGTGGGCGACGGTCTGGAGGTGCTGCCCCGCGGGGCGGTGCCCGCCGTCGTCGACGAGGTCCACGGCGAGGACGTGACCGCCGTGGCCGAGCGCCTCGCGGGCCAGCTCGACCCCCGCTCGGGAGACCTGCTGCGCGCGGCCCTCGTCCGCACCGGCACCGACGCCGAGGACCGCCTGGTCGTCGTCGTGCACCACCTCGCCATGGACGGCGTGTCCTGGCGCGTCCTGCTGCCCGACCTCCAGACGGCCTGCGCCGGCGGCACCCCGGAGGCGCCCGGCGCGTCCTGGCGCCGGCACGCCACGCTCCTCGCCGAACAGGGCACCTCGGGCGCCCGGCGCGGCGAACTCGACCACTGGCGCGCCGCACTCGGCTCCGCCGCCCGCGTCGGCGACCGGCCGCTCGACCGGACGCAGGACACCGTCGCCACCGCCCACCGGTCGGTCACCGTGGCCTCCCCGGAGGTCACCGACGCGCTGCTGACCACCCTGCCCGCGGCCTACCGCGCGGGCGTCGACGAGGTGCTCCTCGCCGCGCTCGTGCTCACCCTGCGCGAGTGGGGCGTCGGCGGCGACGCGCTCACCGTCACGATGGAGGGGCACGGCCGCGAACACCTCGACCTGGCCCGCACGGTGGGCTGGTTCACCAGCGAGTACCCCGTACGCGTCCCCGCGGCCGGTGACACCGGACAGCTGATCCGCGCCGCCAAGGAGGCCCGGCGCGCCGTCCCCGACGGCGGTGTCGGCTACGGCGTCCTGCGCCACCTCGACCCGGTGGCGGGCCCCGAACTCTCCGCCACCCCGGTGCCGGACGTGCTCCTCAACTACCTGGGCCGGTTCGCCGCGCTGCCCGGCACCGGCTGGCGCCTGCCGGAGGAGGACGCCTTCGCGGTGACCGAACCCGACGCCAAGGCCCTGGAGCAGGTCCTCGCGCTGAACTGCTTCGTGCACGAGGAGGACGCGCCCCGCCTCGCCGTCGAGTGGACGGCCGCCACCAAGGTGCTCGGCACCGACGCCGTCGCCGCCCTGCAGGCGGCCTGGACCCAGGCCCTGGAGACGCTGGCTGCGCACGCCCGGCACACCACCGGCGGGCTCACCCCCTCCGACCTGCCGCTCGTCGACCTCGACCAGGCCGCCATCGACGCCCTGGAACGCACCGGGCCCCTCGCCGACGTCCTGCCCGCCACCCCGCTGCAGGTCGGCCTCTCCTTCCACACCCTGGTCCGCGACGACCAGGACACCGACGTCTATGTCGTCCAGGCCGTGACCACCCTGGTCGGCGAGCTGGACGCGGACCGCATGGCCGAGGCCGCGCGCGAACTCCTGCGCCGCCACCCGGCGCTGCGGGTGTACCTCGGCACCGCCGGGGACGACGTCGTGCAGGTCATCCCCGCCGAGGTCGCCCTCGACTGGCGCCAGGACGACCGCTTCGAGGACGCCGTACGCGCCGAACTGGAGCGCCCCTTCGACCCGGCACGGCCGCCGCTCATCCGCTTCCTGCTGTCCCGCGTCGGACCCGACGAGCACCGCCTCGTCATCACCAACCACCATGCGCTGCTGGACGGCTGGTCGATGCCGCTGGTCGGCCGCACCCTGCTCGCGATCTACGCCGAGCTGGGCGGCGGATCCGCCGCACCCGTCGCCGCGCCGCTCCAGGAGTACTTCCGCTGGCTGGCCGGACGCGACCACGAGGCGTCCCTCGCCGCGTGGCGCGACGCGCTCGCCGGCGTCGACGACGCCACGCGCCTGGCACCCGCCGGTGTCGGCACCGGCGTGGAGCGGCCCGGCCGCGTCAGCGTCGGACTGGGCGAGGAGTTCAGCGAGCGGCTGCGCGCCTTCGCCCGCGAGCAGGGCGTCACCCTCACCACCGTCCTCCAGACCGCCTGGGGCCTCCTCCTCGGGCGGCTCACCGGACGGCGCGACGTCGTCTTCGGCTGCCCGGTCTCCGGGCGCCCCGCCGAGGTCGACGGCGTGGAGTCGATGATCGGCCAGCTCGGCACGACCATCCCGGTGCGCGTACGCCACACCCAGGACCGCACCGCGCGCGACCTCATGGCGGACATCCACGCCGAGAGCGTCGCCCTGGCCGAGCACCACCACGTCGGCCTGCCCGAGATCCAGCGCGCGGTCGGCGTCGGCGAACTCTTCGACACCATGCTGGTGATGGAGAACTTCCCGCTGTCCAGCAGGAAGCGCACGCCGCTCGCCCCCGGCCTCGACCTCGCCGGCGTGGACATCACCGACGCCACGCACTACGCGCTCACCGTCATCGTGATCCCCGACGACGAGATCACCGTCGGCCTCGGCTACCAGCCGCAGGCGTTCGCCGAGGAGACCGTCCGCGACTACGGCCGCTGGCTGCACCACCTCCTGCGGGAGATCGTCGAGGACCCGGCACGCCCCGCGCTCGCGCTGCCCACGCTCGACGCCGACGAGCGGGAGCGGATGCTGCGCACCGGCACCGAGGTCGTCCCGGCCACGCCGCGCGGCCCCTGGCTGGACGAGTTCGCCGCCTGGGTGCGCCGCAAGCCCGACGCCGAGGCGCTGGTCTGCCGCGACCGCAGCCTGAGCTACGCCGAACTGGACCGGCAGGCCAACCGCCTCGCCCACGCCCTGATCGCGCGCGGGGTCCGCCCCCAGGACCCGGTCGCGGTGCTGCTCGGCCGCGACATCGAGATGACCGTCGCGCTGTTCGGCGTCGCCAAGGCCGGTGCCGTGTACGTCCCCATGGACGCGAGCTACCCGCGCGAGCGCCTCGCGTACATGATCGACGACATCGTCCCGGCCGCCGCCGTGACGACCGGCGCCGACGTGCCGAGCGACCTCGACATCCCGGTGCTGCGCCTGGACGACCCGGCCACGCTCGCCGCCGTCCCGGACACCGATCCCGCCGAGGCGCGCGCCCGGCTCACCGACGACGCCCTCGCGTACGTCATCTACACCTCGGGCACCACGGGACGCCCCAAGGGCGTCGGCGTCACCCACCGCGGCGTACCCGACCTGATCTCCCTCCAGGAGGAGGTCGTCGGCGTCACCGAGCACGACCGGTACCTGCACTTCGCGTCGACCAGCTTCGACGTCGCGTTCTGGCAGACCATGGTGCCGCTGCTGTCCGGCGGCACCTCCGTCATCGCCCCCGAGGAGGTGCGCGTACCCGGCGACGAACTGCTCGACTACATCGCCGAGCACCGCGTCACCGGAGTGAACCTCCTGCCGTCGTTCCTGGCCGCGATGCCCGACGACCGCACCGTCCCCTCCGACGTGTTCTTCGTCGTCGGCGCCGAGCGGCTCGACCCCGCGCTGGCACGCCGCTGGGGCACCGGCCGCAAGGCGCTCTTCAACGCCTACGGCCCCACCGAGGTCACCATCAACTCCGTGACCTGGCACTACGACCCGGACGACGAGGGCCCGCTGCCGATCGGCCGCCCCGACCCGAACGTCCGCGCCTACGTCCTCGACCACGGCCTCCAGCCCGTCGGCGTCGGTGTGACCGGCGAGCTCTACCTCGGCGGCCCCAGCGTCGCCCGCGGCTACCTCGGCCGCCCCGGCCTGACGTCCGAGCGCTTCGTCGCCGACCCGTACGGCGCCCCGGGCGAGCGGATGTACCGCACCGGCGACCTCGTGCGCTGGCGCGCCGACGGACAGCTGGTGTTCCTCGGCCGCGTCGACCACCAGGTCAAGGTCCGCGGTTTCCGCGTCGAGCTGGGCGAGATCGAGTCCACGCTGACCCGCCACCCCGACGTCCGCGCCAGCGCCGTCGTCGTCCGCGAGGACCGGCTCGTCGGCTACGTCATCCCGACCGACGGCGCCGACCTCGACACCGCACGGGTGCGCGAGTACGTCGCCGGTGAACTGCCCGACCACATGGTGCCGACGGCGCTCGTGGAGATCGACCGGCTGCCGCTGACCCCCGGCGGCAAGCTCGACCCCACCGCACTGCCCGCCCCCGAGACCGTCGCCGCCGCGCGACGCGCGCCCGCCACCGAGGCCGAGGCGGTGCTCCTCGGCGTCCTCCAGGACGTCCTCGGCACCGACGCCATCGGCCCCGACGACGACTTCTTCGCCATCGGCGGCGACAGCATCGTGTCGCTCCAGGTCGTCTCGCGGGCCCGCCGCCAGGGCCTCGGACTGACCGCCCGCGACGTGTTCGAGGGTGCGACGGTCGCCGGGATCGCGGCCAGGGCCCGTGCCCTGGACGGTGGTTCGGCGCCCGTCACGGGCGACGCGCCGCTGACCCCGATCATGCGGGACCTGCTGCGCCGCTCGGGCTCCGCCGCCGACGGCTTCTGCCAGTGGGTGGAGGTCTGCGTGCCGCCCGGCGACGACGAGACGACCTGGCGGGCCACGCTCGACGCGCTCCTGGCCCGGCACGACGTGCTCCGCGCCCACCTGACCGACGACGCGCTGCGCGTCCCGCCGGTCGGCGCCGTCACCGGTGCCGACGTCCTGACCCGCGTCCGCGCAAAGGACGACCTCCGCGGCACCGTCGACGCCGAGGTCCGGCGGATCCTCGCGGCGATGGACCCGCGCACCGGCCCGCTGCTGCGCGCCGTGTGGGTGGACGCCGGGCCCGAACGCCCCGGCAGGCTCGTCCTGATCGCCCACCACCTCGTCGTCGACGGCGTGTCCTGGCGGATCCTCCTCGACGACGTCCGGCACGCCCACACCGGCGGCGAGCTGACCCGGCACGGCCAGTCCTTCCTCGGCTGGGCACGCACCCTGCGCGAGACCGACCGGCGCGCCGAACTGGAGCACTGGGAGCGGATGACCGCCACCCCGGCGCTCACCCGGCCGCTCGACCCGGCCCGGGACACCGCGGCCACCGCGACGCACCACGAGCTGTGGCTCGACACGGACGCCACCCGCGCCCTGATCACGACCCTGCCCGCCGCCCACCGCACCACCCCCGACGCCGTGCTGCTCACGGCGCTCGCCCGTGCCGTACGCGACTGGCGCGGCAGCGCGGAACTGCTCGTCGCCCTGGAGAGCCACGGCCGCCCGACCCGGGTCGACCTCTCCCAGACCGTCGGCTGGTTCACCGCCGTCCACCCCGTACGCCTCCACGCGGACGACGACGTGCGCGCGGTCGGCGAACGGCTGCGCGCCCAGGGCGACGGTCTCGGCCACGGCATCCTCACCGCCGCCGGACTGCTCGACCCGGTGGCGCCGGAGGTCGCCTGGAACTACCTCGGCCAGTTCCCCGGCGCCCCCACCGAGGAGACGCCGTGGCAGCCCGCCCCGGACGCCGACCCGCTCGGCTCGGGCGGCACCGGCGAACTGCCGCTGCCGCACAGCCTGATGGTCAACGCCCTGGTGCGCGACGACGCGCTCGGCATCCGCATCACCTGGCCGTCGGCACTGTTCACGGCCGACGAGATCGAGGATCTCGCCGGGCATCTGCGGGCCGCGGCGGCGCACATCGCCGCCGCACCGGAGATCAGGGCCCTCGACGGCGGCCGTCCGGTCGCCGAGGTGCAGCCGCTCACCCCGCTCCAGGAAGTGATGCTGCGGCACGCGCGCACCGAGCGCCCCGACCCGTACACCGTGCAGTCGACGTTCTCGCTCGCCGGTCCGCTCGACGTCGACGCCCTGCGCGCCGCCGGCGACGGCCTGCTGGCCCGTCACCCGAACCTGGGCGCCGTGTTCCCCGCCGACCTCGCGGTGATCCCCGAGGCGCCCCGGCCGGACTTCCGCGTGTCCGACGGGCCCGCCGACGAGGTGCTCGCCGCCGACCTGGCCGAACCCTTCGACCTGGCCCAGGGTCCGCTCGTCCGCCTGACCGTGATCCGGCGCGGCCCCGGCCTCGCCGACCTGGTGCTGACCACCCATCACGTCCTCTCCGACGGCTGGTCGGCCCCGCGGATCCTCACCGAGCTGTTCGCGCTCTACACCGCCGAGGTCCGGGGCGAGAAGGCGGACCTGCCCGCCCCCGTGCCGTTCGGCGACTACCTGCGCTGGCGCACCGACCACGCGCCCGATCTGGGTGCCTGGGAGGCCGAGCTGGCCGGTCTGCCCGAGGGCGACCACCTGGTGGGCGACGCCGCGCCCGGCGCGGCCTGGCAGGAGCCCGAGATCATCGCGTTCGACGCGGACCTCGTGGCCGGGCTCACCGAGCTGGCCGCCCGGCGCGGCCTGACGCCCAACACCCTGGTGCAGGGAGCCTGGTCGGTGCTCCTGGCCCGCCGCTCCGGCCGGGCGGACGTCTGCTTCGGCGCCATGGTCGCCTGCCGTCCCCCGGAGCTCACGGGCGTCGAGGAGATCATCGGCCTGCTGGCCAACACCGTGCCCGTACGCGCCCGTCTGACCGGCACGCTCGCGCAGGCGCTCGCCGACCTCCAGGCCGGGCAGCGCAGGCTGGTGGAGCACCACCACGTCGCCCTGACCGACCTGGAGCGGCTGACCGGCCGCAGGCGGCTCTTCGACAGCATCGTGGTGTTCGAGAACTACCCGGTCGACCCCGAGCGGCTGCGCGAACCCGCCCCCGGGCTCAGGCTCGTCGGCACCCGCTTCCGCGAGTCGACCCACCACCCGGTCACCCTCACGGTCATGCCGGACGGCGACGGCTGGACCGGCGTGCTCGCGCACCGGGCCGGCGTGGAGGTGGCCGGGGTCGCCGAGGAACTGGTCGGACTGCTGCGGACCTTGGGCGACCGCCTCGACGCCGACGTGCGCGACCTCCTGGAGCGCCCGTGAGCGAGAAGACCGCCCCGGCGGAGACGAAGGTCGACGCGGCGCTGCTGCGCGTCGCGTTCATCCTCGTCCTCGGCACCTTCATGGCCACGGTGGACGCCACGATCGTCAGCGTCGGCATCGACACCCTGGCCGGTGAGTTCGGGGCCTCCGTCAGCGAGATCCAGTGGGTCTCCACCGCCTATCTGCTGGCGGTGGTGGCCGCCGTGCCGGCGTCCGGCTGGCTGGCCGACCGGTTCGGCGGCCGGCGCACCTGGCTCGCCGCCGTGGGCGTGTTCCTGCTCGGCTCGGCGCTGTGCGCGCTGGCCTGGTCGGCGACCAGTCTCATCGTGTTCCGGGTGATCCAGGGCCTCGGCGGCGGCATGCTGCCCGCGACCGGGCAGGCGCTGCTCGCCCGGGTCGCGGGACGCGAGCGGATGGGACGCGTGATCAGCGTCGTGTCGGTCGTCCCGCTCCTGTCGCCGGTGCTCGGCCCGCTGGTCGGCGGCTCCATCCTCGGGGTGGCGTCCTGGCCGTGGCTGTTCCTGGTCAACCTGCCGATCGGCGCGGTCGCGGTGCTGCTCGCCCGCCGGTACGTGCCGCGGGTGCCGCCCGCCCCCGGGCGCACGTCGTTCGACCTGCGGGGCGCGGCCCTGCTCTCGCCCGGCCTCGCCGTGCTGGTGTACGGGCTCACCGAGGTCGCCCACGGCCGCGCCCTGCCGGCCGGGATCGGCATCACGGCGGGTCTGGCGATGCTGACCGCGTTCACCGTCCACGGGCTGCGCACCAGCCGCACACCGCTGGTCGACCCGCGGCTGTTCACCCGGCCGCCCTTCGGTGCCGCCGCGCTCGCGCTGCTCGTGCTGGGCGCGTCGGTGTTCGGCACGATGTTCCTGCTGCCGCTGTACTTCCAGACCGGCCGCGACCTCTCGGCGCTGCGGGCCGGGCTGCTGCTCGCCCCCCAGGGCATCGGCGCGGCGGCCGGATCGGTCCTGGTCAACCGCACCATCGACAAGGTCGCGCCCCGCACCCTGGTGGTCACCGGCATCGTGCTGATCCTCGCGGGCACGGTCCCCTTCACCCAGCTCGGCCATCACCCCTCGGACGCCGTGATCGCCGCCGCGCTCACGGTACGGGGCGTGGGCATGGCGATGATCGGGGCGCCCGTGATGAACATCGTCTACAGCCGCATCGAACCGGCCCAGCTCCCGCGGGCCTCCGGAGCGCTCAACCTCCTGAACACCGTGGGCGGTTCGCTCGGCACCGCGGCACTCGCCGTGGTCCTGCAGAGCCGCCTCGACGCCCGGGGCCAGGACATCTCCTGGGCGTTCGCCGACACGTTCTGGTGGGTGCTCGGTTTCTGCCTCCTCGCCGCCGCGGGCGCCACAAGGCTCCCACGGACCCAGCCCAAGAGGGCGTGACACCGCCAGGAGACCGACCACCACACGGCCGGGGGCCGGAGCGCCATGCGCGCCCCTGCCCCGGCCGGTGAAGTCGTCCGGATTTCTCCTTGTGGTGAGGGGCAGACCCCCCATTTCGCCGCCTATTAAGGTTAGGCTAACCTCTGCTGCGTGCATGAAGGTGAAGAGACCTCGGCGGCCACGCGTCCCCAAGGCCATGAACTGTCGGCCACGGGCGTCACCGTGGCGTACGAAGGCGTCGACGTCGTCCACGACGCCGCGATGACGCTGCGCCCCGGCGAAGTGACCGTCCTCGTGGGCCCCAACGGCAGTGGCAAGTCCACGCTGCTGCGCACCCTCGCGCGGCTCCAGCGGCCCCGGACCGCCACGCTCGTCATCGACGGCGACACCGACGGCCTCGCGCTGAGCCCCCGCGCGTTCTCGCGCCGCGTCGCCCTGCTCACCCAGGGCCGCCCCACACCCGGCGGCCTGACCGTGCGCGACGTCGTCGAGTTCGGCCGCTACCCCTACCGGGGCCGCTGGGGCAAGGCCGACCCCGAGGGACCGGCCGCGGTCGACCGCGCGCTCGCCCTGACGGGGGTCTCCGAGCTCGCCGAACGCGGCGCCGAGCACCTCTCCGGCGGCCAGCTCCAGCGCGTCTGGCTGGCCGGCTGCCTCGCCCAGGAGACGGGCGTACTCCTGCTCGACGAGCCCACCACGTACCTCGACCTGCGCTACCAGGTCGAACTCCTCGACCTCATGCGGGACCTGGCGGACGACCACGGCATCGCCGTCGGCGCCGTCCTGCACGACCTCGACCAGGCGGCGGCCGTCGCCGACCGCGTCTTCCTGCTCGACGCGGGACGCATCATCGCCGACGGCGCCCCCGAGGACGTCCTCACGCCACAGCGGCTCACCGACACGTACGGCATCCGTATCGAGGTCGACACCGATCCTGCCACCGGCCGGCTGCGCACCCGCGCCATCGGCCGACACCACTCGCGAAGCGAAAGGCTCAGCACCACCTCATGAGACGCCTCCTCCTCACCGCGGCGGTCGCCACCACCGCGGCCCTCACCCTGACCGCCTGCGGGACCACCGAGCCCGCCGCCGACGACGCGAAGAAGAGCGGCGGCGCCATCACCCTCACCGACGGCACCGGCGCGAAGGTGAAGCTCGACGGCCCCGCCAAGAAGGTCGTCGGCACCGAGTGGAACGCCGTCGAGAGCCTGATATCGCTGGGCGTCGACCCGACCGGCGTCTCCGACGTCAAGGGCTACAAGACCTGGGACACCGCCGTCCCGCTGAAGAACGACCCGAAGGACGTCGGCACGCGCGGCGAGCCGAGCATGGACTCCATCGCGTCGCTGAAGCCCGACCTCATCATCGCGACCACGGATCTGCCGGCCGCCGCCGTGAAGCAGATGCGCGAGATCGCCCCGGTCCTGAACCTGCGCCCCGCCGACGCCAAGAACCCGATCGGTCAGATGACCGACAACCTCGACCTCCTGGCCAAGGCCACCGGCACCACCGAGCGGGCCACGAAGCTGAAGAAGGACTTCGAGGCGAAGCTCGCCGAGGGCAAGAAGAAGCTCGCCGGCGCCGACCTCGCGGGCGCCGAGTTCGCCTTCGCGGACGGCTACGACGTCTCCAACCAGGTCACGATCCGGCCCTACACCTCCGGCTCGCTCCTCGGCGCCGTCAACGCCGAACTCGGCCTGAAGAACCCCTGGAAGGTCAAGGGCGACAAGGCCTACGGCCTCGGCTCCACCGACGTCGAGGGCCTCACCAAGCTCGGCGACGACGTCCACTTCGCCTACATCGGCAACGACGGCGACAAGAGCAGCACGCCGTTCACCGACGCCCTCGCCAAGGACAAGGTGTGGACGTCGCTGCCGTTCGTCAAGAAGGGCAACGTCCACCGACTGCCCGACGGCGTCTGGATGTTCGGCGGCCCCGAGTCGATGAACCAGTACGTCGACTCCGTCGTCGCCGCCCTGACGAAGTAGCGCCATGGCCGTCACCGCAACCACCCCCGCCACCCGTCCGCCGGCCACCACGTCCCGCACGGGCGCGGCCGCGGTGACGGCCGCACTGGTCCTCCTCGTCGCCGCGCTCGCCGTCGTCGACATCACCCAGGGCACGGCTGCCGTCGGCGCCCCGGAAGTCTGGAAGGCGCTCACCGGCCGGGCCGAGACCGGCGACGCGTCCGTCGTCATCGCCTCCCGGCTGCCCCGCATGACCGCGGGGCTGTTCGTCGGCGCCGTGCTCGGCATGGCCGGCGCCGTCCTGCAGGCCGTCAGCCGCAACGTCCTGGCCTCGCCCGACACGCTCGCCGTCAACGCGGGCTCCTACGTCGCCCTCGCGCTCGCCGCCGCCACCGGCGTGTCCCTGCCGCTCTTCGCCACCTCCGGCATCGCCTTCGTCGGCGGACTCGCCGCGGCGGCCGTCGTCCTCGGCCTCTCCGGACTCGGCGCGGGCACCGTCCGGCTGGTCCTCGCGGGCAGCGCCCTCACCCTCGGCCTGACCGCCGTCACCGAAGGCCTCCTCCTGCTGTTCCCCCAGGAGACGGAGGGCATCTACAAGTGGAACCAGGGCAGCATCGGGCAGAACGGCTTCGACGCCGTGCTGCAGATGGCGCCCATCGGCCTCGTCGGACTCCTCGGCCTGATCCTGCTCGCCCGCAGGGTCGACGCGCTGGCACTCGGCGACGACGCGGCGCGCGGCGTGGGCGTGCCCGTCCGCTCCACCCGTGTCACGGCCGTCGTGCTCGCCGCGCTCCTGTCCACCGCCGCCGTCAGCCTCGCCGGACCCATCGGCTTCGTCGGCCTGTGCGCCCCGGCGCTGGTGCGGCCCCTCGCCCGCAGGTTCCGCGCGTTCACCCGGTCGCGGGCGCGCCTGCCGTTCGCGGGTCTCACCGGCGCGGCCCTCGTGCTCGGCTCCGACGTGCTGCTGCGCGCCGTCGTGTCGCCGGACGCCGCCGTCGGCGTACCGACCGGCGTCGTCACCAGCCTCGTCGGCGCCGTCTTCCTGATCGTCATGGCCGCGCGCGTCAAGGACACCGCGGGCGCCGCCCCGGCCGACCGGCTGCGCATCCGGAGCAGGGCCGTCTTCCTCACCACGACGGCCGTCCTTGTGGTCCTGCTCGTCGCCGTGAGCATCGCCGCCATCCTGCTCGGGGACAGCAAACTGCTCCTGGGCGACGTGGTGAACTGGGCGCAGGGACGGGCGGGCCAGACGGTCTCGTTCGTGCTCGACACCCGACTGCCCCGCGTCGTCGCCGCGCTGCTCGCGGGCGCGGCGCTGGCCCTGGCCGGCACGCTCATCCAGGCCGTGACCCGCAACCCGCTGGCCGAACCGGGCATCCTGGGCGTCACCAACGGCGCCGCGCTGGGCGCCGTCATCCTGGTGACGACGGTGCCCCTGGCCGGATCGTGGAGCATCGCCGCGGGCGCGTTCGCGGGCGCCGCCGTCAGCTCGGTCCTCGTCTTCGGCCTCGCCGCGCGGGGCGGCTTCCAGCAGAACCGTCTCGTCCTGGTCGGCTTCGGCGTCGCCACCGGCGCGTCGGCCGTGATCAGCCTGCTGATCATCCTCACCGACCCGTTCAACGCGACGAAGGCGCTCACCTGGCTCTCCGGCTCGACCTACGGACGGTCCCTGTCGGACGCGATGCCGCTGTTGGCCGTCCTTGCCGTCGGTCTCGCCGTCGCGGTCGCCCGGCGCACCGAACTCGACCTCGTCTCCCTGGACGAGGACACCCCGCGGCTGCTCGGGCTGAACCTGGGGCGCGGCCGTCTCGGCTTCCTCCTCCTCAGCGTCCTGCTGAGCTCCACCGCCGTGGCCGCCGCCGGCACGATCGGCTTCGTCGGCCTGGTCGCACCGCACGCGGCCCGCGCCCTGGTCGGCCGGCAGCACGTCCGGGTGATCCCGGTCGCCGTGCTGCTCGGCGCGATCCTCGTCTGCACCGCCGACGTGGCGGGCCGGACCGTGATCGCCCCGGCACAGCTCGGCGCCGGCCTGATGACGGCCGTGATCGGCACGCCGTACTTCCTCTACCTGCTCGTACGCAGCCGCCGCTGACGCCCCGTGACGGCGCTCCTCCCCGTGCCCCCACGGCACGGGGGAAGGGCCCGTCCCCGAACGGGACGGGCCCTACGGACGGCCGGGGTCAGACCCGGTCGGCCGCGATGAGCACGTACTGGAAGGACCCGTCCTTGTACGAGTTGATGAACGCCTCCTCGATCCCCGTCACCAGCGAGGACGTGGCCCGCAACTCCCAATAGGGCAGCGTGTCGGGGGTCAGGTCGATGACGGCCTGCGGCACGAGGCGGTTGTCGGCCATGGCGCGCAGGTACTCCCGGCGCGAGTGGATGTTGCACTCGAAGTGCGCGTTGATCTGGGAGACCCACTTCGAGGGCTGGCCGTAGCGCGGATTCCAGCAGCCGGTGATGGTCACGTACCGGCCGCCGACCTTCAGGACGCGGGAGTGCTCCGCGAACAGGTCGTGCAGATCGACGTACATGCTCGACTCGTTGTTCCACGAGGCCGCGGCCTGCCCGGTCTCGAAGGGCATGGCGAGCATGTTGCAGACCTGGGCGCGCACATGGTCGGAGATGCGCAGCTCTCCCGCGCGCCGGTTGGCGAACTCGGCCTGCTTGGCGGAGAGCGTGACCCCTTCGACGGAGCAGCCGAAGCGCTGGTGCGCCATCACCATCGAGCCGCCGCGTCCGCAGCCGGCGTCCACCAGGGTGTCCTCGCGCCCGATGTCCCCGAGGTGCGACAGGAGCACCTCGGCCTGCGCCGACTCCAGCCGGTGCAGCTCGGCGATCAGCTTCTTCTCGCTCTCGCTGTCCTCGGGGGTGCCGAGCGCGGAGTGGTCGACGGCGCCGATGCCGTAGTGGTGGTGGTACAGACCGTCGACATCGCCGAGACGCAGGTTCACGGGCCTGGCCTCCCCGTCCCAATAGCGGGCGATGTCGCCCTGGTAGGGCGTCGCCGGGCCGGGGATGTGCACGCGCGCGTCGGTGGCGGTGAGTTCGGTGGTCACAGATGAATCCATTCTCTTACCAGAAATCGGGCAAGCTGTAGCGGTACGTATTGGTCTGGTGCCAGTGGTGGTTGCCGTCGACCCAGGCGGCCACGCCCCGCAGGAAGCGCTGCACCGTCGGGAAGGGGCAGGCGGCGGCCAGGGCCGCGGCCTCGGTCTCGAAGTCGCGCATCAGGTCGTTGTGGACCTCGACGGACTTCAGATAGGCGTCCCGGTCGGAGAGGCCCTCGCGTTCGGCGATCACGACCGGCAGGTTCAGGTGCCGGCCGGGAGCGTCGAGCTCCTTGGTGTACGAGTACAGGTCGTTGACGATGGTCGTCGCGTTGCCCGCGAGCGCGATGACCTTCTGCATGGCGGCCTGGGCGTGCAGGTCCGCCGGCAGTTCGTAGCCGCCGACGGTGTCGGTGATGGTGGGGCAGGGGCGGAAGTTGTTGAACTGGCGCATCGCCAGGTACTCCCACACCTCCGGGACGCGGTCCTCCTGCGCCCAGGCCGCCTCGGCGAGGTAGCCGAGGTGCAGGCGCGCCATGTCGTGCCGGTACCGGTCGGTCTGGGAGGGGCTCGCGGCCTGCGTGAAGTACTCCATGGCGGAGCGGTAGGCGCGCCGGGGCGCGTCCGAGTGGAGCGACTCGGCCCAGGGCCCCTGGTACTCCGCCGTGGTGTACAGCGGGTCGAGGGCGGTGTGGGCCAGCAGCAGCCGCTCGCCGAGACCGATGGGCGAGCCGCCGTGGTCCTCGCAGTAGCAGTCGTCGACCGCGTTCTCGGCCACCATCAGGCGGGTGGCGAGCATCAGATGGTCGACGGTGGGCGCGTCCGGATGGCAGACGACCATGTAGCGGCCCACGGAGAAGCCGTCGAACTGCTCCTCCCAGTCGTCGGGGAACAGGTGGACCTCGTCCACCGCCCACGACTTGATCCGCCGGCTGACCTCCTCGACCCGCGCCGGATCGGGCTCCGGCACCGGGTGGAAGTAGAGCCCGGGGATCGGCCTGCCGGCCTCCCGCTCACCGGGCGAGGGCGTCGGCGGCTCGGGCGGCAGGACAAGGCGCAGCCCCGCCGTGCCCAGGCCGGTGGGACCGCCCAGGACCCGGGTCAGGTCGGTGTCCGGTGCGGGCACGGCCGCCGCCGGGACGTCGAGGGACGGCAGGGCGGGTGCCGCGGGCGGCGCCGCGGTGACGGCCGCACCGAGCGCGGGCAGGTCGGTCACGGGACCCGCGGCCTGCGCGGGCACGGTGACCGGGACGGGTGGTTCGGGCGTCTCCGGTGGACAGGGCGGGCCGCCGGTGGCGGCCCGGATGTCGCAGGCACGCGCCGCGGCGTCCGCCAGGACCTGCGCCCCGAAACGGGCGGCGGCCTCGGGCACGCTCGACTGCGGTGGCGCCGGGTCAGGCACGGGCATCGATGGCTCCTCGGTGGGGTGGACTACTGGGGCCAGCGGGCGATCTGCACGTTCTCCAGCACGCCGACCGCGTCCGGCACGAGGATCGCGGCGGAGTAGTAGGTGCTGACGAGGTAGGAGGTGATCGCCTTCTCGTCGAGGCCCATGAAGCGCACCGAGAGTCCCGGCTCGTACTCGTCCGGCAGGCCGGTCTGGTGCAGACCGATGACGCCCTGGTTCTCCTCGCCCGTACGCATGCACAGGATCGAGCTGGTCTTCTCCGGCGTCACGGGGATCTTGTTGCAGGGCAGGATCGGGACGCCCCGCCAGGCCGGGACCTGCTGGCCGCCGAGGTCGACGTGGTCGGGGTAGATGCCGCGTGCGTTGAACTCGCGGCCGATCGCCGCGATCGTCTTGGGGTGCGCGAGGAAGAACTTGGAGCCGCGCCGACGGCAGAGCAGCTCGTCCATGTCGTCCGGGGTCGGCGGACCGGCGTGCGGCTGGAGACGCTGCTTGAAGTCGGCGTTGTGGAGCAGGCCGAACTCCCGGTTGTTGATGAGCTCGTGCTCCTGGCGCTCCCGCAACGCCTCGATGGTGAGCCGGAGTTGCTCCTTGGTCTGGTTCATCGGGCCGTTGTAGAGGTCGGCGACCCTGGTGTGGACGCGCAGGATGGTCTGCGCGGCGGAGAGTTCGTACTCGCGGGGGTTCTGTTCGTAGTCGACGAACGCGCCGGGCAGTTCCTGCTCGCCGGTGTGGCCGGCCGACATCGCGATCTCCGCCTCGCCGCGGTGGTTCTGCCGCCGCTGGGAGCGCGCGGTGAACTCGTCGAGGTGGGCCCGCAGTTCCGGCGCCTGGGCCACCACCGCCGCGAAGTCCGCGCGGGAGAGGGTGAGCAGGGTGCCGGCGGTCTCGGCGGTGGCGTTCTGCTCCCAGCGGGCGTCCTCGTCCAGCAGGGCGTTCTCACCGAACAGGTCGCCGTCGGCGAGGACGTCCAGGTCGATCTCGTCGCCGTAGCTGCCCACGGAGGTCTGGCTGACGCGGCCGTGGGCGATCAGATGGAGCTGGTCCGCGGGCGTGCCGCGGGTGACGAGGGTCTCGCCGGCCCGGAAGTCGCGCTGGACGCACCGGTCGGCGAGGGCGCTCAGCACGTCCACGTCGTCGAAGCCGCGCAGCAGTGCCAGTTCGCCGAGTTCACGGGGGATCACCCGCACGGTGGCGCCGTCCTGGACGAACTCCACCGTCCCGTCGCCCACGGTGTAGCTCAGGCGGCGGTTGACCCGGTAGACACCGCCTTTGGTCTCCACCCAGGGGAGCATCCGCAGCAGCCACCGCGAGGTGATCTCCTGCATCTGCGGGGCGGACTTGGTCGTGCTGGCGAGGTTGCGGGCGGCCGCGGTGCCCAGGCTGGACTGCCGGGGCGGCTCCACGCGGGTTTCCGGGCTCGAGTCAACGGTCATCGGACGAGCTCTCCTTGCTCAGGTCGGTGACGCCCGTATGAGGGCGTCATCGGGCAACAGGAGTAAATGGGTGTATTTAAACGGGAATCCGGCCAGATCCAGGGGAACCCTAATGGCGGCCTCGCCCCGTGAACCAAGGAAAGCCGGTGACATTAACTCGATACGATGATCGCGCCCGCGCGATGTTTGCCCGGGTACCCACGGGATTGAGCCGTGCTCGGCGGAGCATCGCGGCCCGTGACCGGCCCTTTCTTGCTGCCCGACGGCACAAACGCGACAGAACCCGCTCGGACCCGCGCGCGGCCGAGGCCATACTCCTGTGTCCACCGTCGCGGACTCGCGGGCCTGCGGACGTCCGGGTCGCCGGGCCTGCCGGCCGCGGACTCCCGGCACCGGCCCACGGGCTTGCCGAGAGGAGCGGGACCCGCCCATGGCCGACCAGCAGCAGAGTGCGCCGCCCGGGACCCGCTGGCAGCGGGCCGTCGTCATCGGCGGGGGATACGCGGGGCTCGTGACCGCGCGCGTGCTCGCCGACCACTTCGCCGAGGTGCTCGTCCTGGAGCGGGACCCGGTGCGCCCCGACACCGGAGTGCACCGCCACGTCCCGCAGGGCTACCACGCGCACGCGCTGCTCGCCCGCGGCGGCGACGCACTGGAAGCCCTCTTCCCGGGCCTGCGCGCCGAGCTCGCCGAACTGGGCGCTCCCGTCTTCGACTACGGGGAGCGGATGAGCTTTCTGCTCCCGACCGGTTACGCGCCGAGGGACCCCGTCGGCATCCCCATCCAGACCTTCACGCGCGACGAGCTCGAACGGCGCCTGCGGCAGCGGGTGTCGGCACTCCCGGCGGTGCGGATGCTCCCCGCGACGCGCTGCGAGACGGTGACGGCGAGCGCACCCGGCCGCCTGGACCGGGTCCGCTACCGCGCCGAGGGCGCGGACGACGCCGAGGAGTCCGTCGAGGTCGTCGCCGACCTGGTCGTCGACGCCTCGGGCCGTGCCACCTCGATCGACCGGTGGCTCGCCGGGGCACGGCTGCCGGCCTCCGCCACGGCCGTGGTCAAGGCGAAGATCACCTACACGTCCGCGTGCTACGAACGTCCGGCGCAGGACCGCCAGGAGTTCGACATCGCCTACCAGATGGCCTTCGCGCCCGGGGTCCCGCGCGGGGGAGTGGTGCTGGCCGTGGAGCACCACCGCTGGATGTGCTCGCTGTTCGGCGTCGACCGGCACGTCCCGCCCACCGGGGACGAGGGCTACCTCGACTTCGCCCACACCCTCGACAACCCCCGCATCGCCGAACAGATCAAGCGCGGCACCCGGCAGGGGGAGATCCACCGCTACACCAACCCCGGCAACGCATGGCGCCTGCACCACAAGAACCGGGGCTGGCCCGAACGCCTGATCGCGGTCGGCGACGCGCTCTGCGTCTTCAACCCGGTGTACGGGCAGGGGCTGACGGTCGCCGCGCTCGAAGCGGAGCTGCTCGGCGGGCTGTTGCGCCGCCGCCGGTCCGGCGCGGGCGGGCTCGACGGCCTCAGCCGTGCCTACCAGCGCGGCGCGGCTCGTGTCATCCAGGTTCCCTGGACCCTGGCCACGAGTTCGGACCTCATGTGGGCGCCCGGCGGACAGCCGCTCTCCGCGCGCTTCGCCCACTGGTACAACCGCCACGTCTTCGCGCTCGCCGTGCGCGAGCCGGACGTATGGGCCCGGTTCGTCCGGGTGTTGAACATGACGGCACCGCCCTCGCTGCTGTTCCGCCCGGCCGTGCTGGCCAAGGTGGCACGTCACGCGCTCCGGCGGTCGGGGAGCGATTGACGTACGCTGTAGTTGTTCTAGTTGAATGCGAACAACTATAAGAGGTGGGGGAGCCAGATGACTGCCTTCCGCAGGGGAGCCCTGACGGGTGCGCCGTTCGTGGTCGCGGCCGTCGCGTACGTCGCTACCTTCCTGGCGCACTACGACCGGTTGCCCGGCCGGATCGCCACGCATTTCTCGGGAGGCGGCACGGCCGACGACTTCATGAGCCGCGCCACGGCCCTGTGGTTCGGCGCCGGGATGCTCGTCGGACTCGGTGTGCTGTTCACGGTGCTGTCCCTGACGGCCAAGGAGCTGTCCCAGGCGCGGACGGCCGTCGCCATCGGAGTGGGCACGGCCGCCACCGTCGCCTATCCGCTGATCGTGACCGTCCTCGCCAACGCGGACGCCACGGATCCGGCCGGTGTGCGGATGCCGATGTGGCACCTGGGCGTCCTGGTGGCCGTGGGCCTGGCCGCCGGTGGGGCGGCCTGGTGGCTGATCGGCCCGGGCCCCGGCCCCGCTCCCGCGTCATCGGCCCCTTCGCTGCCGCTGGCCGAGGGCGAGGCGGCGGTCTGGAGCCGTTCGATGACCTCGCGCATGCTGCTGTTCATCGCCGGTGCCGTCGTGGTGGGCGGCGGGGTCGGTGCGGTGTTCGGCCCCTGGTGGGCGGGCGCGCTGGTGCTCGTCCTCGGGCTGAGCTGCGTCGCGTCGGCCAGGATCCGGGTCACCGTCGACCGGCGCGGACTCACCGTCGCCTCGACGATGGTGCCCCGGCCGCGCCTCGCGCTGCCGCTCGGCCGCATCGTCGACGCCGGCAGCGTCCAGGTCGACGCCATGGGCGACTTCGGTGGGTGGGGCTATCGGATACGGCCGGGCCGGCGGGGCGTGGTGCTGCGTTCGGGGGAGGCGCTGTCGGTCCGTACGGTGGGCGGTCGTGAGTACGTCGTGACCGTCGACGACTCCGCCACCGCGGCCTCCCTGCTCAACGGCCTGGTCGACCGCCATTCCGCGGAGGGCTCCTAGCGATGCTGTTCCGGGTTCTTCCTGGGTCTCCCGTGCCGCTGGGCGAGCAGATCGCCGCCTGCGTACGGGGAGCGATCGCCGACGGCACGGCGGTTCCGGGCGAGCGGCTGCCGTCCGCCCGCGAGGTCGCCGAGTCGCTCAGCGTCAACGTCCATACGGTGCTGCGCGGTTACCAGCGGCTGCGGGACGAGGGGCTCATCGAGCTGCGCCGCGGCCGGGGCGCGGTGATCACCGCCGCGCGGGGCGCCGCCGACCGGGCCCGTCTCACGGAGGCGGTGCACGGCGTCATCGCGCAGGCCCGCGAACTGGGCTTCACGGACGGGGAGTTCCTGGAACTGGTCCGGAGCGGTCTGGACGGAGCGCCCGTCACCGCGCCGCCCTCCTCCTGAGGGTGACGCGGTGCGCCGCCGGCGGATCAGGCGGTGGCGAGGGAGATCTCGGTGGACTTGATCAGCGCCACGACGGAGGAGCCGGTCGTCAGGCCGAGGTCGGCGACGGCGTCCTTGGTGATGGCGGCGGTCAGCTCGCCGCCCTCGACGGACACCTTGACCGAGGCCATGGCGCCACCGGTGGCGATGTCGGCGACCGTGCCGGGCAGCTGGTTGCGGATGGACAGGCCCTGGACCGGGCCGGTCGCCAGCGAGACCTCGGTGGACTTCACGAGGGCCGTCACCTCGGCCCCCTCGGCCAGGCCGAGTTCCTTGACGGCTTCGAGGGTGATCGCCGCGGTGATGTCCTGACCGCCCGCGAGGCGCGTCCTGACGGTGGCCATGACCTCGCCCGGGGTGACGGACAGGACGGTACCGGCGATCTGGTTGCGGATGCTCAGACTCATGAAGAAGTGCCTCACGGAAGAGGGGGACGGTCTGTCGGGTGGTGGGCCCGCAGGGGTACGCCGAACACGCTAATGCCGCGAAACGGACGCGCCGCGCAGGCCATGGCATCCGCGAGTCCGTCGGCCCCGTCCGCCTGGCAGATCGGACGACACCATGGACATGACCTGCACCGGAGCCGCTCCGCCCCCTTCGGGCGACGGTGCGTCAGGGGCACCGGAGGCCCCTGCCGTTCACGTCAACCACCGAAGCGGACGAGCCACGTGCGTACTCCGGCCCCGTAACGGGCTTGACCCCGTGAACGGCGGCGGTGATCGTGGGTCAGCGCCGGAGCGCGCACCGGCGTACGTCCCAGGAAGGAAGTCCCACCATTCCCACCAAGGCACTGCACATACCCACCCCGGACGGCCGGGCCGACGCCTTCGCTGCCTTCCCCGACGACGGCGGGCGCCACCCGGGCGTCCTGATGTACATGGACGCCTTCGGCGTACGCCCCGTGCTGCGGGAGATGGCCCGTGAACTGGCCGGGCACGGGTACTACGTACTCCTGCCCAACGTCTACTACCGGCAGGGACCGACGCCGGTGCTCGAACTCCCCGAGCACATCGGGGAGGACGCCCGGCCGCAGGTCTTCGCGCAGGTGATGCCCCTGATCGAGGCACACACCTCGGAGCGCGCCCTGAGCGATGCCGACGCCTACCTCCACTTCCTCACCTCGCAGCCCGAGGTGAGCGACGGACCGGTCGCCGCGATCGGCTACTGCATGGGCGCCGTCCTGGCCATGCGCACCGCCACGGCCCACCCCGATCGAGTGGCAGCCGTCGCCGGATTCCACCCCGGCCAGCTGGTCACCGACGCACCCGACAGCCCGCACCACTCCGTCCCCCGGCTCACCGCCGAGGTCCACCTCGGCCTCGCCGAGAACGACATGTCGCCGGAGGTCATGAGCACGTTCAACAAGGCGCTGGACAGCGCGGGCGTCGGCTACACGAACGAGGTGTATCCCGGCACGATCCACGGCTTCACCATGGCCGACACCGACGCCTTCGACGCCGAGGCGCTGCGGCGCCACTGGGACCGGCTGCTCCCGCTCCTCGGCCGCACCCTGGACGCCGGCTGAACCAGCGGTTCCCCCGCCCGTCCGGCCTCCTCTTCCCCAGCCGCCGCGAACGCCTGACCGGCACGTCAACACAGCGTACGGAAACGGCGAATGAGACGTGTACGCAGGGCGTCGCGCGGAGCAATATGGGAGCAACGACGTCGGTACGCCGCCACCGGATCGGTGGCGGCGTACCGACGCGGACGACAGGACAGCCCACGACGGGACCTGGGGGAGCACAACATGACAGACGTCTCCGATGCGGCCGTGGAACCGCTGGCCGCACCCACGATCGACGAGGCGGTCGGCAGTGCCGTGGTCGTGTACGACGGCACCCCGCAGCTCGTCATCCGCGTCGAGCCGTACGCGGGGATGAGCGGCGGAGACCAGGTGCAGCTGCGGTGGGACACCGGAGTGCTGCGCACCTCGCGGATCGAGACCCATGTCGTCGACACCACCGAGGTCGGCCAGACCACCCTCTTCACGATCCCGCACCCCAGGCCCGGCTCCGCGCGGGTCAGCTATCTCATCAGCCGCGTCACCGGCGAATGGCGGGCCTCGGAGCGGCTGGACATCACCCTGCGGGGGGCCGGCGCGCGCCCGGCCCCCTGAGCGGACGGCCGCCGCCGGCCTCGTGGAAGCGGCGGGCGACGGGTTCCACCGTGATGCCGTGCAGGACGATGCTGAGCAGCACGGTCGCACACGTCAGCTGGAAGACGAAGCCCGCCCCGTCCGGCGGCAGTTGGGTGTACGCGAGGATCGCGAAGACGATCGACGTGACGCCGCGCGAGCCGAGCCAGCCGATCGCGGCGCGCTCGGACCGTGCGAAGCCGAGGCCGAAGAGCGCCGCGTAGACCGGCACGAACCGCGCGACCGTGAGCGCGAGCAGCGCGTAGACGACGACCTTCAGGGGCAGGCCGTCCAGCGCGAACTCGTCGGCGGTCAGCTTGCCGAAGGTGAACCACACGGCCAGCCCCATCACATGACTGGCGTCGTGGGCGAGTTCGAGGTTGTTGTGGCCGACGGCGTGCGCGGTGTGGGCGTACCACAGACCGGCGACGAAGGCCGCGACGAAGCCGTTGCCGTCGATCAGCACGGCCGCCGCGTACGTCAGGAACGGCAGGGTGAGCGTCGCCAGGCGCAGCTCGCCCGGCTTCGCCCAGCCGGCGTCCAGGGCGCGCCGCACCAGCCAGGACGCCGCTCCTCCGACGGCCGTCCCGACGAGCACGGCGAACACCGCGCCCTTCAGAGCACTCAGGACCAGATCGGTGAAGGAGTCGCCCTCGGCGGAGACGATGTTGGCCACGCAGAACACGAACAGCGGTGAGATGAGACCGTCGTTGAAGCCGCCCTCGATGTTCAGGGCCGCCCGCACCCGCAGCGGCACCCGCTCGTCGCGCAGGAACGTCGCCACCGGGGCGAGGTCCATCGGCATCACCACGAGCGCGGCCACCGCGAGCAGCCACCAGCTCGTACCGGGGAACAGCACCGCGCCCGCCAGCGTCGCGAGGCCCACCGAGGCCGGCAGGGCCAGACCCAGGAGGCGTCCCTCGCCCACCGACCTGTCCAGGCGCTCGTAGTTCCTGGCCTCGGTCGCGTCCGTGAACAGCATGACGGCGAGGACGAGTTCCACGCCCCGCTGGAAGGCATGGGTCTCCAGGTCCAGGGGGACGGCGGGCTGCTGCCCGCGGGTCAGCACGATCCCGGCGACGGCGAACGCGATCGGCGCGGTGATGCTCCACCGCGCCAGCCGGTCCGACACCAGGGTCCACACGAACAGCAGGGACACGAGGACGAGAAGAGCGAACACAGGGACTCACAGGCAGGCGCGGGAAGATCGTCACGAGTACTCCGCCGGATGCTAGCCCGCGGGCCACCGCCCCCGGCGGCGCTGCCCGAGCCACGCCCGGCGGTCACCCGGAAGGCCCTCGTGATCGCATCCCGATGCCATTCGACCACCGGCGCCGAGGGATTCTGATCATTTGCGGCCTTCGGCCTCGGCACCCGCCTCGGTGGCATCACCATGAGCACATGACCGACGACTGGAAGCGGCACCTGGCCCGGCTCCACGCAGGTCTGGTGGACCGGGACGACCCCGCCGAGCTGGTGACCGAGTCCGACGCGGTGGACGCCTCGGTGCGCTATCCCCATCTGGCGCTGCGCGGACCGGTGTTCGGACTCGCGGTACGCGATCCGGCGGACGAGGCGCCGTGGCGGGTCCTGAAACCGGTGGTGGACGGCATGCCCCAGCAGGTCCGCGACGAGCTGAACTCCCATCTGTGGTTCCGGGCCAAGGACGAGACGGACGACCCCGCCGAGCGGCGGCAGCTCCTCGCGGCGGTCGCCGTGCTCGAACGCGAGCCGGTCGACGAGCTGGAGGTGCTGGGCGCCCGCTACCGCGTGGTGCGCGGGGACGAGTTCGCGCGGATCGGCGAGGACGGCCTGGAGCCGCCCCGGCCCACCGACCGGGACGCGGCCGACCGCTCCTGGACCGAGCCCCGCCGTGCCCCCGCGTCCTGCGACGCCGACTGCGTCCTGCGTGCCGAGGCGCCGACGGCCGGCCCGATGACCGGTGCCCTGCTGGCGGCGCTGCGGGGATTCGCGTACAGCGGAGCCCGCTTCCCCGACGCCGTGCGCACCGACTCCGAGCGGGCCGTGACCACCCACCCCGACGTCACCCTGCTGCCCGTCGGCTTCGGCGTGGCCGAGCGCGACGAGGAGGGCTGGCAGCCGCTCAGCGCGCTCAGGCCCACGCCGCACGAGGCCCGGCGGGTGCTGTACGGCGCGATGACGCAGACCTGGCCGCTGCTCTACGAGTTCAACGAAGCCCAGAAGGCCGCGTACGCGCGCGCCGCCGACCGCTTCCGGGCCGCGGGGCGCGCCAACGAAGTACGCGTGGGCAAGCGCCTGTTCCGTATCTGCCGCATCCAGCGCCTGGTCCGGCTCGGCCCCGACGGCCCCGAGCCGCCCCGCCCCAGCGACCGGGACACGTACGGCCCGACGAAGATGCATCCGACCATGGACGAGGACGGCACCATCCACCAGTGAGCCCGGCCCGCCGGGCTCCGCGTGGGGCGACTCAGACGAGCTGGTAGGCGCGGAGCCCGGTGAGCAGCAGATGGCAGTCCTTGAGCGAGCCCGAAGTGTCGCCCAGGGAGCGGTAGATGCCCCACTTGGGCCGGACCCGGTCCGCGAGGAAGGTGTCGACCCCGGACGCGGTCTTGTCGATCACCGTGCTGCCACCGCTCTTGAGGATCCAGCGCACGGAGCCCGACGACCCGTCGCCGATCTTGATCTGGAAGTCGACGTCGGTCCACTTGTCGTGCAGCGGGGAGAGCGCGGTGCGCCCCACGAGCGTGTCCGACGTGAACACCTTCAGCTCGATGGTCTGCACCCCGTCCACGCGCCGCAGCGACTGCACCACGATCGGCGAAGTGCCCTGGCCCGGCTGCTTCATCTGCATGATGTGCGTGAACGTGCTGGTCGCCCGCAGCGAGTCCGGGATGTACATCGAGTACGTCAGCCGCCAGGTCTGGCCCGGCAGCCAGCGCAGGAAGGAGTCCCCGTCACGGCATCCCGTCACCTCCTGGCGCTGCCGGTCGCCCGCGGTGTCGCGGTCGACGGTGTGCATGGTGAAGCGCCAGTTGTCGCCCTCGGTGCGGATGTGCGGCTTCGCCGCGGGGTGCGAGTTCGCGCGGTCGTCCTCGACGGTCTCCCAGGCCCGCATGCCGTCGTCGCGGGCGCTCGGCGACCAGCGCAACCGCCACTCGGCGGCGGGCGCCGCGAGCGCGCCGGGGGCGGCGCCGCCCGACAGGGCCGAGGCGGTGCCGGGCAGCGCGAGGGCCGCCGCGCCACCGAGCGCGGCTCCCAGAAGTCCCCTTCGGGACGCGCCCCTTCGCTGCGTGCCGTCCTGGAATCCGCTCATCCTTCGCCACCTCTCGTCCATGTACATGAATGTTGTTCGCGAGTGTGTGACAGAGTTCCGTCATGACGGAGCATCGTCAATAGGGCGCGTGCGGAGGCCGGATCACTATCGCGTCAATCCTGTGGCAGGGAAGCGGCGGTGGCGCGCGAGGTGGCCGAGGCGGCGCCGTCCGTGCGGGACACTTCAGGATCAATCCCCGAACCGCCCCACCACCCAGGAGGTCCGATGACCGCTCGCACGGAGTCGATCGAATCGATGGAGCAACTGGCCGCGGGCTGGCGCACCCTGGTGCTCGACCGCGACGCCGACGCGGACGTACGGGACCTGCCGGGCATCGCCGTACGCTGGGCCGACTGCCGGTTCGCCTTCTGGAACTGCCTCACCCTGACCGAGGCCGACACGGGTCCGGAGCTCCTGGAGGAGCGGCTGCGTCAGGCAGCCGACCTCATGCGCGCGAAGGAACACCCCGGATTCCTCTGGCTCTTCGAGGATCTCCTCGCCGACGAGGCGCGGGACGGACTGGCGGCGGCGGCCGACACGGCGGGCCTCGCGTACGCCTTCCCCGGCACCGGCATGGCCGGGGACTTCCTGCCCATCCCCGATCCGGTCCACCCCGACCTCTCGTTCGAGCGGGTGACCACCGACGAACAGCTGCGCGCGTACGCGGATCTGAACTCGCGCGCCTACGGATTCCCGCTGGAGGACGGCCGCGACGGGCTCCTCGGGTCGCCCCTGTGGAAGCAAGAGGTGCACGCGTACCTCGGCGTGCGGGACGGCGTCCCGGTGACCTGCGCCGCCACCGTAGAGACGGACGGCCGCCTCTTCGTCGTGCTCGTCGCCACGGACCCCGAGTGGGAGCGCAGGGGCTACGGCGAGGCGGTGACCCGCAAGGCCCTGCACGAGAGCGCCCGCGCGACGGGCCTGACCCGCGCCACCCTGCACGCGACCGCGGCGGGCGCGCCGGTGTACCCCCGGATCGGCTTCAAGCCAAACTCGCCGGTGCACTTCTACGCGCTGAAGAGCGACTGACGCATCACGCGCGCGTCGCCCGCGCGGAGTCGATCAAGCATGTGACCGGCCGGGCACGCGGTGGACCGAGCATCTGGAGGACGCATGACGAGTACGGAACCCCTGAGACAGGTGACGGCGCGGTCGTCCCACGAGATCCCCGCACGCACGCCGCTCCGCCTCGCCTCCGGCGACCGCGTCGAGGCCGGTGAACGCAGCCCGGACTGGCCGGAGTTCGTCTTCGTGACCGCCGCGCACGGCACGGGCTGGGTCCCGGCCCGGCACCTCTCGGGCCCGTCCGGATCGGTGCGCGTGGAAACCCCGTACGACACGACGGAACTGCCCACGGCCGCGGGGGACACCCTGGAGGTCGTCGCCGAGGACCTCGCCGGCGGCTGGCTGTGGTGCCGCAATGCCGACGGGAGGGAAGGGTGGGTGCCGGTCAGCAGTCTGACGACCGAAGGGTGACCGACGCATGAGCGGCCGGTGGCCGGTGCGCGACCGGACGCGGCGGCTCGCCGCGCGTGCGCCGGGCGCGCGCCTGCCGTGCACCCGGCACCCTCTTGGCCATGAACGCGACACACGGTAACGTCGTGCTGTTGTCGACGACGGTCGACGGAAGCCGGTGGGAATCCGGCGCGGTCGCGCCACTGTGTGCGAGAGCCTCCGGGCCTCGTGAGCCAGACCCGTGACGGTCGTCCTGTGCACCACCGAGACGGGACGCGAATTCCCGGAGGAGGCTCCGCCATGGCCCAGCACGTCGCCCCGCCGACCGCCACCACCCCTGTCGTACCGGCCAAGCTGCCGCTGAAGGTGATCGCCCCCTGGGCGGCCTTCTTCGGCATCCTGATGCTGGTCCTGCTGTACTTCGTCGGCGCCGAGCAGGGCGCCGTCTCCGTGTTCAGCGGCGCGGAGGTCCATGAGTGGGTGCACGACGCCCGCCATCTGCTCGGCTTCCCCTGCCACTGAGCCGGCGGAACGTCGCGCGCTCATGAACTCGACCACCGTACGCAACCTGCTCGTGCGGGGCATGCTCGCCGGTCTGGGAGCCGGCGTGCTCGCCCTCGTGATCTCCTACTGGCTCGGCGAGCCGAACGTCGACGCCGCCATCGGCTTCGAAGAGGCCCACGCCGCCCACTCCCACGGCGACGAGGCCGAACTCGTCTCGCGCAGCCTGCAGTCCACGGCCGGTCTCGCCACCGGCATCCTCGTGTACGGCGTGGCCTTCGGCGGCATCGCGGCGCTCGCCTACTGCTGCGCGCTCGGCAGGGTGGGCCGCTTCGGCCCGCGGCCCACGGCGCTGCTGCTGTCGGGCTGCGCCCTGCTCGCGGTGTACGTCGTGCCGTTCCTGAAGTACCCGGCCAATCCGCCCGCCGTCGGCAACCCCGACACGATCGGCGAGCGGACCACGCTGTACTTCCTGATGATCGTGCTCAGCGTGCTCCTCGCGATCGGCGCCACCCTCCTCGGCAAGCGGCTCGCGCCCCGGATCGGCACCTGGTACGCCACGGTCGCGGCCGTGCTCGGCTTCGCGGTCGCGGTCGGCGTCGCGTTCGCCGTGCTGCCGGTGGTCAACGACGTGCCGGGGAACTTCCCGGCCGCGCTCCTGTGGCGGTTCCGGCTCTCCGCGCTCGCCACGCAGATCGTGCTCTGGGGCGGATTCGGCCTGATCTTCGGGGAGTTGGCGCACCGGTACCTGCGGCCGGAACCCGCGAGGGACACGGTCAGTCGTGGGGTGTCCGCGGGGCAGTGACCGGCCGCCCCATACGTACGTTCCAGCGTCCGCCGCGCCCGCTCAGCTCCGTGACCGTCAGCGGGGCGACATCGCAGCGCCAGTACGCGGACGCGGGCGCGCCCAACGCGTGAACCACGGCGGCGCGGACGATCTCCGGCTCGACGACGGCCACCACCGGACCGTCGCCTGCTCCCGCCGTCGCCGTCGCCGTCGCGTCGAGCCAGCGGGCGACTCGGGCGCACACGTCGCCCACGGACTCCCCGCCCCCGGCCGCGAAGTCGGGCTCACCGAGCCACCGGGCCACGTCATCCGGCTCGGCGGCGCCGACCTCGGCCAGGGTCCGGCCACGCCACCGGCCCACATCAGGTGCGGCCAGCTCCCCGGGTGAGTCCGCCGCGTCGAGGCCGAGCGCGACGGCCGTCTCGCGGCAGCGCCGGGTGTCGGACACGACCACCAGGGCGGGCGTCGCCAGCGCTCCGGCCGCCGCGCGGGCGGCCGCCCGGCCCGAGGCGTCGAGCGGCGCCCCGTCGTCGAAACGGGCCTGCCGCAACGACTCGTTCACGGCGGGGGAGACGAGCAGGACGCGTCGGGTCACGGTGGAGTCCTCGGGGCGGGTCGTCCAGGGCGGGCCCGGCTGCGCGGGCGAGGCGGTGGGCGCCTGGGAATCTAGCATCCGCGTGTTCCACGGAATCCCGGGGAACGACCGCGCCCGTCAACGGGGGCATCGCCCGCCACCGGACGGCCCGACGGGACCAAGGTCACCCGTGCGCGGACCAAGGTCACCCAACATCTTCCACCGGCATGGCTTCAACGGAGTGGCCGGGCAGATCGACTCGGCGCCGCCCCGGCACTTCGCCTCGGCGGCCGGTCAGATCGTGAACTTCCTCGGCACCCTGCAGAACGAATGGGCGGGCGCGCAGGCGTTCAGCTCCTTCGACACCCGCATGGCGCCGTTCGCGCGTCACCTTCGAGCTGCGCGAGGCCCGCGATCTCGGGTACGCCGTGGGGCTCCACGCCGGCGGCGCCTATCCGCGCCGCTTCGGGGCACTGCTCGCCGCCGGACTCCTCGACTGGGTCGGGTTCGACGTGAAGGCGCACCCCGGCACGTACGCACGCGTCACCGCAGTGCGCAACAGCGCCGCTCCGGCGGTGCGCAGCCTGCGCCTGCTGTTCGACTCGGGCGTCGAGCACCGGATACGGACGACGGTCGACCCCACGCTGCTCGACGAGCGGGACGAGCGGGACGAGCGGCGGCTGGGGGCGTGGCTCGCCGGGCAGCGAGTGCGTGCCCATGAGAGACAGGAGGCCCGACCGGTCACCCGTCCCAGGTGACCGGCAGGCTCCTGACGCCGTAGATGTCCGCCAACTCCGGACGCAGGTCGACCTCGTCCGCCGGCACGGCCAGGCGCAGGGTCGGGAAGCGGTCGAACAGCGCGGGGAAGGCGACGCGCATCTCGACGCGCGCCAACTGCTGGCCCAGGCACTGGTGGATGCCGTGCCCGAAGGCCAGGTGCCCGCCGGTCTGCCGGTCGAGGTCGAGCACATGGGGATCGGCGAAGCGGTCGGGGTCGTGGTTGGCGGTGTGGTACGACAGCACGACCGTCGTGCCTGCCTCGATCGTCCGGCCGCCGAGGTCGATGTCCACGAGCGCCGTCCTCATGAACGACTTGGCGACGGTCAGATAGCGCAGCAACTCCTCCACGGCCCGGTCGGTGAGATCGGGTTCGGCGCGCAGCCGCGCCAGCTGCGCCGGGTGCTGGAGCAGCGCGAAGGTGCCGAGGGCCAGCATGTTCGCGGTCGTGTCGAAGCCGGCCGCGAGCAGGATCAGCGCCATGCCCTGGAGCTCTTCGTTCGTGAGGTCGCTGTCGGTGAGGTCGCTGAGCACGTCGTCGGTGGGGTGCGCGCGCTTGGCGGCGACCAGTTCCGCGAGGTACTGCTGGGTCGCGGTGTAGGCCGCGATCAGCTTCTCCTCGTCCGGCTCGCCGCTGAGGAACGTGTCGATCTGGTCCTGGAAGGAGTCCCGGTCCTCGTACGGCACGCCCAGCAGCTCGCAGATGATGATGGAGGGGATGGGCTTGGCGAACGCGGTCACCAGGTCCGTCGGCGGCCCGGCCTTCGCCATGGCGTCCAGCTGGGCGGCGGTGATCTGCTCGACGCGCTCGGTGAGCTGCCGCATCCGCCGCACGGTGAACTTGCCCATCAGGGGCTTGCGGTAGCGCCCGTGCCGCGGCTCGTCCATGAGCAGGAACTCGCCGGGCGGCGCCGGAGGAACCTCGAAGTCGCCCACGTTGATCAGTTCCTTGCGGGCGCTGAACCGCGGGTCGGCCAGCACCGACCTCACCAGGTCGTAACCGGTGACCAGCCAGCCGGGCCGGCCGCCGGGGTGGGTGAAGCGACTGATGGGGCCGTGCCGGCGTGCCTCGCGCAGTTCCTGGGGCGGGTCGAACGGGCAGCCGTGCTGACGTGCCGTCGGGAGCGCCGTGACGGTGTGGAGGGATTCACCCATGACCATGCCTCGTCTCGCGATATGACGTGTTTGAAACGCCTCGAAAGCTACGTTGCGTTCAGAAGGGCCGTCAATCGACTGAAACCCGTATCTCCAGCTCAGGGGCGGCAAATTGATGCAATGACGCTGGGGTCAAACGCAACGATGTGTTGCAATGGTCGGACGCGAAGGCAACAGTGGCGGTCGTGTGCCACGTGCTGAGCGCGACGGGGTGGTCCATGGCCTCGCCGACGACGAGATGGCCGGGGCCGACGGGCCCGTGGGGCAGTGCCTCGCGCGGGCGGTCGTCGGGGTGCGCCGGAGTGCGCCCTGTGGGTTTTCACGTGACGCCGTGGCCCCGGTGGCGGCCATTTATTTGATAGGCGCGATCGGGGCCGCTCCAAGGTGAATCGGAGCCGTTCCGAATCGGTCAGAAATGAACTCCTCTTTGCGTGATAGGCGCGAAGAGGAGGAGGTACAAAGGGATTTCGTACGCCGGTGCGCCCGCTTACCCGTTAGTGACTCACTCCGATGGTCGAGCCCGCGCGCTGAGCGCTAGGGTCGCGCCGGAGAGGTGGCCCCGGTCCCAGGCCGGCACCTATCTACGGACCAGGGCCCCTCCCTTTTCTGGCCAGTCGACCGTCCCCGAGGGGAAAGAATGACTGAACACCACGTCGCCCACGGGACCGTAGTTCCAGGGACGAACCCGGACGCTAGCAATACCGCCCGGTATTTCGCACGTCTCCGTGCCTTCGCTGGCACGCCCGGTCCCGGCCTCTTCTCCGTGCCGATCCCTGACGGTGGACGGCCCGAGAGGAGGCTGCGCCGATGAGCGCCACGGCGCGACCGACGCGCTGCGCGGTGTGCGGCGCTCCCCTGACGCAGAAGCCGGGAGCGGGGCGGTGGCGCACCTACTGCAGCGCGGCCTGCCGGGGCAAGGCCCAGCGGCGGCGGCAGGCGCGCAGCTCGCCCGCGGCGGACCGGCAGGGGCCGCTGGGGCAGGCGGTCGCCCTGGAAGTGCAGCGCCTGGCACGGCAGCTGGTGGACGGGGAGATGCGCGAGGAGGTCCTCGGCACCCTGCTGGAGCGCGCGGAGGCGATCCGCCGGGAGCTGGATATCTACACCGCGGCCGCGGTGCAGGACGCCCGCCACCGCGGAGAGAAATGGGAGGCGGTCGGCCAGGCGGCCCACGTGGCGCCGGAAACGGCGCGGGCGCGCTGGGGCCCGGAGCGCGTGGCCCGGATGATCGACCGGCACGCCAACGAGAAGCGGATGGCGCCCGCCCGCCAGGGCCGCGGACGGCTCGCTCCGCACCCGGACGGGGAGAGCCGGAGAACCTTCCCGCCGGCCGAGGAGTCCGGCGGCATACGGGACGCGGACTCGGTGGGCCAACTGGCCTCGGCCCTCTCCCAGTTGCAGGCGGACAGCCCGCTGACCATCAAGGAGGTCGCGGAGTCCACCCGGCTCTCGGCCTCCTTCATCTCCCGCGTCCTGTCGGGGGACCGGATTCCCTCCTGGGACCTGGTGTGCTCCCTCGCCGTGCTCTTCGAGGCGGACCCGGCCGACCTGCGCGTGCTGTTCGAGGCGGCGCACGGCATCGCGGCGCCCCTGAGGCAGCCCGCGGTGGGGGCCATCGCGCAACTGCACGCGGCGGTCCGAGGCCTCTATCTGGCCGCGCACAGCCCGTCGGCGGAACAGATCGAGCGGCGCAGCCGGCGCGCGGTGAGCGCGGCGGTGGCCCGCCGCACCCTGGCCGGCGTCGACGTCCCGGAGTGGGAGGTCCTCGCCGCGCTGATCGCCGCCCTGGGCGGCCGCCCCGCCGACGTCAAACCACTGTGGGAGGCGGTGCACTACGCCTTCCTCATGTGTGACGACCCCCGCCTTCCCGACGGCACCGCGCACCGGCGCCGGGAGAGGATGTGATGACCTCGGACCGCGCGCGCCGGAGAGCGGCACCGGCGGCGAGTGAGCAGGGCCCGCGGCCGGACCGCGGATCCCGGAGCCGTCGGGCACGGTCCCAGCGCGCCGCGCTGGCCGCCTTCGACGCCTTCCGGCAGCGCCACTATCAGCCATACCTCGGGTACGCGCTGCTGAGGCTGGGCCGTCCGGCCGCCGCCGAGTCCGTGGTCTCGGCGGCGTTCACCGAACTCGCCGTGTCCTGGCACCTGGTGCTCGGAAGCCCCGAACCGGCGGCCATCGCCTGGCGCATCCTGCACGAGCACGTCGACGGCGCGCTCGGTCCGGCGGCGGCGCGCGCCGCGGACGAGCCGCGCAGGGGAGCGCTGCGGCGGGACGCCTGTCTGCTGCACGACCAGATGCACCTCAGCTGCGAGCGGACCGCGGAGGTGATGGGGATCTGTCAGGCCGACCTCGCCGGGCTGCTGGCGCCGGCCGGCTGCCCCCAAGAGTGATATTCGGCCCACGGCCGGTGCCGTGCTGTGGTCGTGCTCCTACACTCTGTCGCTGTGGCGCACGTCACCGGGCGTGCCGTGGACATCGGGGGCGGACATGGACCTGCCGTACGGAGTGGACGTCAACACGCCGAGCGTGGCGCGCATGTACGACAGTCTGCTGGGCGGGAAGGACAACTACCCCGCCGACCGCGCGGCCTGCGAGGGCCTGCTGGAGCGCGTGCCCAGCATGCGTGAACTCGCCCTGAACAACCGGCAGTTCCTGCGCCGTGTCGTGCGGACCCTCGCCTCCGAGTACGGCATCCGGCAGTTCATCGACCACGGCTCCGGCCTGCCGACGCAGGACAACGTCCACGAGATCGCGCAGCGCGTCGATCCGGACAGCCGGGTGGTCTACATCGACAACGACCCCATCGTCCGGCGCATCGGCGGACTGCTCCTGGAGCGCAACGCCAACACGGCCGTCCTCGAAGAGGACATGCGCGAGACCGAGAAGATCTTCGACAGCGAGCCGGTGCGCCGCCTGATCGACCTCAGTGAGCCGGTCGCCGTGCTCTTCGTGTCGGTCATGCACTGCATCCCCGACAGCGACCGGCCCGCCGACCTGGTCGCCCGCGTCGCCGACAGGCTCCCGGCGGGCAGCATGATGGTCGTCTGCCAACTCGTCAGCGACTCACCGCAGATCCGTCAGTTCGTGACGGACTTCATGGCGGAGCAGACCCTCGGGCACTGGGGACGGGTCCGCGAGAAGAGCGACGTCGCCGACTTCTGCGCCCCGCTCGACCTGATCGACCCGGGCCTGGTGGAGGTCTCCACCTGGCGCCCCGGCCAGGACGACGTGCCCGCGCAGCTGACCTGGGAGTGGGAGGAGTACGGCGGCGTCGGCTTCGTGCGGCGCTGAGGGCCTCACCGCCAGTACGTCAGCGCCTCCGTCAGGAGTGACCGCGTGTGCTGGCTGAGCGAGGCCACGCCGCACAGGTTGTTCAGAACGGCCAGGTACCGCTCGGAGTTCGCCGGCTTCTCGTCGTAGAGCGCGCCCTCGTACTGCTCCAGGTAGACCATGTCGGGCAGGTACTCCGCGGCGAAGAAGCGCAGATGGACGATGGGGTGCCCGATGGCGCCCGCGGCCCCCGCCTCCAAGGGGGCGATGCGCAGGTGCAGTTGGAAGGGCAGCTCGTCCAGCAGGTCGAGCAGATACTGCACCTGACGGAACATCACTCCGGGCGATCCGACCTGTCGGCGCAGCACCTCGGAGTCCATCACCGCCAGCAGGACCGGCGCGTCCCCCGGCCGGCGCAGCATCTGGAGCCGCTGCAACCGCAGCCGGGCCCGCTCCGCGATCTCGTGGGCCGGAGCCGTGGGGTGCGCGGCGCGGATCACCGTCTGCGCGTACTCCTCCGTCTGCAGCCACCCCGGGATCAGCTGGGGCTCGTAGGAGATGATGCGCCGGGCGGCGGGCTCCATGGTCAGCAGGGGGCGCAGGTACGGGGCCGTGGCATGGGCGAAGGGCTGCCACGCCTCCGGCTGTGCCGCCTCGTGCGTGAGGAGCGCGATCCGCTCCCGCTCCCTGGGGTCCCGCACTCCGTACAGGTCCAGGAGCTGCTCGATGTCGCTCTGCTTCAGCGGGGCCAGGCCGGTCTCCATGCGGCTGAGCGTCGACTCCGACGCGGCGATGCTGCGGGCCGCCCGCCGTGAGGGCACCCCGGCGTGGTCACGGCAGCGCCGCAAGTGCCCGGCCAGCGCCTTTCGGTGCGCGCCGGGGCCCCATTGCGGTCGATGCGGAAAACCGAGAATCGACGGCGCCGTCAGCTCGGCTGCCATACCGATAACACCCCTCCAGACTCTGCAGGGAGTCGAGTATGGCAGCGCGAGTCGGGCATGTCAGGAACTACCCATGGCCTGTCCCTGAGTTACGGCAGTGTGAAATCGAATTCGCCGTCTTTCACCCCTCCGAGGAACGCCGAGATCTCACCCGGCGTGAAGACCAGCGCGGGACCGTCGGGGAAGCGCGAATTGCGGAACGCGACCTCCCCGCCGTCCAGCTTGGTGACCTCCACACAGTTTCCGTTCCCTCCGCTGCGTACGGACTTGCGCCAGGCGGCGCCCTCGATCGCGCTCGCGACCATGCCGTTGTGCACCTGCTGCATCGGTCTCACCCTTTCCTTCGCGGCTCTCCGGCCCGCCGGTCTCCCGCCGGCGGAGCAGGCTCGGCCTTCTGTGCGAATTCCAGGTCTCTGCAATTGCAGGGACCTGCTTGCCGTAACGAGCGTTCGACCGGAATAGTGACGGCAGTGACAGCACGTCGTGCGCCACGCACGGCAACGCTTTCGGGGGACGGACGATGACGCCGCTTCACAACGACACCCTCTGGCCGGACCGCCGACTCGCCCCGCCCGCAGGCGCAGAGGCGCCGTTGTTCCTCGGCGAGCCCCTGGCCACCACCACGAACCTCGCCGTCGACGCCGGCTTCGGCAGCACCCCCTTCGCCGCCCGGAGCATTCCCGCCACCACCGAATGCTGCTACGTCGCACGGCAGTTCACGCGGAGCGTCCTGCGGCGGTGGAACCTTCAGGGGGTCAGCGACGACACCGTGCAGATCGCCTCCGAACTCGTCGCCAACGCCGTGCGCCACGGCCGCCGCCGCAGTGTCGCGGACACCGGGCTGACCGGCGTGTGGCTCGCCCTCGCCCCCCGTCCCCACACGCTCCTGTGCGTCGTCCGCGACTCCAGCCGCCGCCGCCCCCAGTACGCGCCGCCGGCCCCGCTGGCCGAGCGCAACCGCGGACTCCCCATCGTCGAGGCGCTCGCGGCCAGTTGGGGCTGGACCACGGACGCGGACGCGCAGGGCAAGACCGTGTGGGCGCGGGTGGCGCTCCCCGACGCCTAGGGCGCGCCTCGGCTGGCACACAGGGCGTACGTCAGTCGCCGCCCGCCTCCCGATGGGCCGACGGCGAGTGGCCCACCGCGCGTCTGAACCGCGTCGAGAAGTACAGCGGGTCCCGGTATCCGACCTGGCGGGCGACCTCGCGGACCGTGAGCGAGGACAGCGTCAGGAGACGGCACGCCACCTCCATGCGCCGTTCCTCCACGTACGCCATGACGCTCGTCCCGAACCGTGCCCTGAACAGCCGGGAGAGCCGGGACGCGGACAGCCCCGCGACGCGCGCGAGGGAGCGTACGGTGTGCGGGTCGGCCAGACGGTCGCTCAGGTGCTCGAGGACGGCCAGGAGACGGGGATCGGTGCGGTCGCCGCGCGGGTTCTGCGTGTCGCACCACAGCAGCGCCTCTTCCACCGCGTTGATCCCGAAGAGCGCGGAGTTCGGCAACGCGCTGTTGCTCAGGGACACCGCGCGGGTCAGCGCCGCCGTGACGCGCTCGGCGAGCGGGTCGGGCAGGAGCACCCGCCCCACGCCCGGCGCGACGCGGGGCCAGTCGGGGAGGGCGGGCCACTCGGGGCGCGGCCGGACGTGGGCCCAGAGCAGGAGCCAGTCGCCCGTGGCGGCGTCGGTGCCGTAGTCGTGGGGCGTTCCCGGCGCGATCGCGACGAAGGAGCGGCCGTCGGCGTGCACGTCGGCCGCGCCCGCGCTCCTGATCCTGCCGCGTCCCCGGCAGGTGAACATCAGGAGCCAGTCCTCCGTGCCGCCATGCCGCACGGTCCGGTAGGTACGCCCGGCCGCGAGCCGGCCCGCGACGATCCGGTTGCCGGCCGTGGCGACGACTTCCGGACGAACCCGTGCCCCGCGTCCCGCGGCAGCATCTCCCATGTGAAGTCCTCGAAGTCCGATTCCCGGCCGAGGGGCCGCTGAACACGATGGAGAACATGACACTTCACGCAGCACAGGCATCGCAACGGCCCCGATCGGCCGCGGCGCGGGCCGGTCGCTACGCGGCCGACGGCGTCGTCCGGGTGGACGGCCTCCTGCCCACGTCCGAAGTCGACCTCATCCGCGCCGCGTTCATGGACCAGGTCGTACGCGACCGGCACGGCCTGGCCGCGCGGGACGGCCTCGCCGAGGACGACGTCCAGTCGCGCTACCCGCGGTTCATGCAGCCGCACCGGCGTCCCGGCCTTCCGGTCGGCGTGATCGCCCGCCGGCTCATGACCGACCGCCGTGTCCTGGACGTCGTCACCGAACTGATCGGCCCGGCCTTCGGCGCACATTCGATGTTCTACTTCAAGCCGCCCACGGCACGCGGCCAGGCACCGCACCAGCACAACTACTTCCTCCGCGCCCACCCGGAGACGTGTCTCGCCGTCTGGATCGCCGTCGACGCGGCCCCTGCGGTGACGGCTGGGCGGGTGGGGCGGAGTGAGCGAACGAGCAATGGATGTGACTGAAACCGTGCCTCTCTATACGTCATGTGACGCATTGACCCCACAGCCTCGTCCCGGTTGCATGCATGTGGGCCTCCGGTGGGGAACCGGAGGAGAGACCGTGTCCTGCATGGGGGGAAAATGAGGGGAAAGATCAACTGGCGCACCACCAGACGGGTGCGGGTCGCCCTGAGCGCGGCGGTCGTGGCCTGCGCGGTCACGGCGGTGCTGCCCACGGCGGCCTCGGCCGATCCGGCGGGTGCCACGGTGGACGCCGGATCCAGTGTCGAGCGCATCAGTGTCGCGGCCGACGGCACCCAGGGCGACGACAACTCCTCCGGCGCCTCGATCACGCCCGACGGCCGCCACGTCGTCTTCGCGTCGTCGGCGAGGAACCTCACACCCGACGAGACGACCGGCGGCGACAAGGTGTTCGTCCGCGACCAGGGGACGGGCCAGACCCAGCGGATGGGGCACCTGACCCCGCTGGAGCCCCCGGTCATCAGCGGTGACGGGAAGTACATCGCCTATCCGGTGCAGTGGATGACCGGCGACCGGATCCGCCACTACCAGGTGAGCACCGGAAGGACGATCACCGGCAACTGCTCGCTCTTCACGTGCAACCAGCCGTCGCTGAGCACGGACGGCCGCTACACCGCCCACAACAGCATCTCCTACCGGCAGCAGACGTACGGCCAGCGCGTTCAGGTCGAGGACTCGCAGACCGGCACCATGGCTACCGTCGCGACCTTCGACCACACCGTTCAGTCCCGGCCGTTCATCAGCGGCGACGGCCGCTATGTCGCCTACCAGAACGGCAAGACGAAGGACGTCTTCGTGTGGGACCGGACCGACGGCAGCACCTCCGCACCGCTGGAGGGTCCGGCCAAGGAGGCGACGCTCGTCCACCTCAGCGACGACGGCAGCAAGGTCGTCTACCTCTCGGGTTCCGACACCTACGTCCACGACGTGAGCACGGGCACCGCCCAACTGGTGCCGAACGCAAAGGGCGTGGCCATCGATCCGACCGGCCGCCATCTGCTGTACGCCCCGAACGGCACGAGCGGGCCCTCGCTCGTGCTGCGCGACCTGCAGACGGGCGCCGACGAGACCGTCTCGGACCAGCCCGCCACGGCCGGCCCCGACGCGGTCAGCGCGGACGGTCGTGACGTGACCTTCCACTCCACGGCCGACGACATCGTGCCCGGCGACACCAACGGCAAGTCGGACGTCTTCGTCCGCCACTTCTCCTGACCGTCCGGGGTGCCGCGCTCCCCGGGCGCGGCACCCGCGGGAGACGGCGGTCGCGATCCGTCGGTTCATGGACGCCGAGGACCTTGCCGATCCGGCCGGGTGGATCAATAATCCATGATCACCACGTACGGACAGACAGGACAATGAGACATGACCGAGCCGGTCAAGGGCCCTGCCAGCTATTTCCCCTCGATCGAGAAGAAGTACGGCCGCCCGATCGCGGAGTGGAAGGAGATGATCCGCTCCTCGCCCCTGACCAAGCACATGGAACTCGTCTCCTGGCTGAAGACGGACCACGGCCTCGGTCACGGCCACGCCAACGCCCTGGTGGCGCACACCCTGGCGGAGGACAGCGGCAAGTGAACCGCCTCCGCACCGGCCGGCGGGGCCGGCCGCGGAGTCAGTCGGGCTTGTCCGCGGCCTCCGTCGTGGCGGCCCCGATGCGGTTGTAGATGCGGGCGGCCCGCCGCAGGTCGGCCATCGCGGCCTCCAGATCGCCCATCAGGACCTGGCTGCGCGCCGCGCCCTCCAGCGCGGTGGCCTCGTCCAGCGGGCTGCCCGCCTCGCGCGCGAGTTCGAGGGCCCTGCGATGCGCGGCCAGCCCCTCCCCGGCACCCGACGCGGTGGTCAGGAGGGTCCCCAGGCTGTTCCACACCTCGGCCTCGCCCTGGGGATCCCCGACGCTCTGGAAGATGTCGAGGGCCTGGGCGTAGAGGTCGGCCGCGCGCTCGTACTCACCGGCCGCCCAGTGGGTGCGTCCCAGGTCGTGGAGGGCGTTGCAGCGTCCGTGCGGGTAGCCGATCTCCTCGAACAGCGCCAGGGCGCGCCGGTGCAGGTCCGCGGCCGTCACATGGTCGCCGGTCGCGAAGCGCACGCGCCCCAGGTTGTTGAGCCCGTTGGCCTGGCCGTGGCGGTCCCGCAGTGCCTCGAACAGCTCCAGCGCGCGCTCGTGGAGGGACGCCGCCTCCGCGTAGTCACCCAGGACGAAGTGCACGCGCCCGAGGTTGTTCAGGCCGTTCGACTGGCCGTGGCGGTCGCCCAGTTCCTCGAACAGCGCGAGCCCCCGCTCGTGCAGCGACCTGGCCACGGGATAGTCCCCGGTCACGAAGCGGACGCGCCCCAGGCCCTGCAGCGCGTTGGCCTGTCCGTGGCGGTCGCCGAGATCCTCGAAGAGCGCGAGCGCCCGCTCGTGGAAGGCGGCCGCCGCCGTGTAGTCGCCCGTCATGTAGCGGACGAAGCCCAGGCTGAGGTGGGTGTTGCTCTGCCCCCGGCGGTCGCCCAGGGCGTCGAAGAGCGCGAGGGCGCGTTCGCTGAAGTCGGCCGAGGCCGTGTAGTCCGCCCTCATGTACTGGACGCGGCCCAGGCCGTGGAGGGCGTTGGCCTGGCCGTGCCGGTCGCCGAGCCCCTCGTACAGCTCCAGAGCCCGCTCGTGGAAGCCGGTCGCCGCCACGTAGTCGTCGGCGATGGCGCGGACGCGGCCCAGGCCGTGGAGGGCGTCCGCCTGGCCGTGGCGGTCACCGAGCTCCTCGAACAGCGCCAGCGCCCGCTGGTGGAAGCCGGTCGCGACGGCGAAGTCGCCCGTCACGTACCGGATGAAGCCCAGCTCGTCGAGGGCGTGCGCCTCGCCGGACAGGTCACCATGGGCCCTCGCCGCCTCGACGGCCCGCTCGTGCAGCGCCACGGCCTGCGGCCAGGGGCCCTCGCGCAGCAGGAACGGGGCCATGGCCGCGGTCAGCCCGACGACCTCCGCTGCCCGGTCGTGGTCCGCCGCGTGATCGAGGCAGGCCAGGACGTTGGCCCGCTCGGTACGCAGCCAGGTCAGCGCCCTGGCCGCGCTCGGCAGCTCGGGCGTGCCCGGGGCACGGGCCGAGATGACCTCCTCGGCCGACTCGACGGTGCGCCGGTAGTACGCGACGAGGCGCGCCACGGCCAGGTCCCGGTCGTCGGCGGGGTCCTCCTCGGCGCAGCGGCGCGCGGCGAACTCCCGCAGCAGGCCGTGCAGTCCGTATCGGCGGGGCGCGATCTCCTCCAGCAGGTGGTCCGTGTACAGGGCCTCCAGACCGTCGCGTGCCTGGGCGTCGGAGATCCCGTCGAGGGCGGCCGCGGCGCGCGCGTCGATGTCCGGCCCGGGGTGCAGACCGAGCCGCCGGAAGAGCCGCCTCCTGGCCGGGGGCAGGTCCCGGTAGGAGAGCGTGAACGCCGCGTCGACGGCACGCTTGCCGGCCACCAGGTGGGCGAGCCGGTCCGCCGTCGCCGTGAACTCGGCGGCGAGGTCGGCCAAGGTCCAGGTGGGGCGGTGGGACAGGCGCCCGGCGAGCAGCACGATCGCCAGGGGCAGGCAGCCGCAGAGCTCCACGATGGTGTCGACGACTTCGGTCTCGGCGTCGTCCTCGCCGGCCTGGGCGGCGGTGGCGTGCGCGGCGCCGTGGGCCGTGGTGGTGCGGTGCGCGAGGCGCATGAACAGCGTTCTGGCCTCGTCGCGGGTGAGGGTGCGCAGGGACCACGGCTTGCCGCCGTCGAGGGAGACCAGTCTGCTGCGGCTCGTCACGAGCGTGAGGCAGCCCGATCCGCCGGGCAGCAGCGGCTCGATCTGGTCGCTGTCGGCGGCGTCGTCCAGGACGAGGAGCACCCGCCGCCCGGCCAGTTGGTCGCGCCACAGCCCGCTGCGCCCGTCCAGCGACGTCGGCAGCCCACGGGGGTCGATGCCGAGGCCCGCCAGCAGCGTGGCGAGGACGTCCACCGGGTCGGCGGGGGCCTGCTCCGGCGCGTGCGCCCGCAGGTCGACGAAGAACTGGCCGTCGGGGAACTGGTCGGCGAGGAGGTGCGCCGCGCGCGTCACGAGCGCGGTCTTGCCGACCCCGGCCATGCCGTCGACGGTGTGGATCCTCGCCCCGCCCGGCGCGGTCGCCCCCAGAAGTTGTCCCAGCTCCTCGTCGCGTCCCGTGAAGTAGAGGGCGTCCCTGCGCAGTCCGTGGATGACGGACGGCCGCACCGGCGCCGCCGCCTCGTGGACATGCGTGGTCCGGTGGACGTCGCGCCCCGCCTGGTTGGCCTCGCCCGCACCCGCCGCGGCGGCCTGCTGCCGCACCCCCGACAGCTCTCCACCACCTCTCATGGACAGGTGGTCTCCGGCGTCGTGCGCGGACGCGCTGTGGCCGGCACGTGGCGCGGGCTCGCGCTCCCCGGCACCGGTCATGGCTCGCTGGGAGGGGTGTAGTGCACGTCCCTGCCGGCCTGGATGCTGGTCCCGCCGGACACCCTCGCCCTCTGCTCGACGGTCGCCGCGGGACTCGCCCCGGCCTCGCGCGACGCGGGGCCGAGCCGATGGTCCAGAAGGTGTCGCAGCTCGGCGGTCAACACCGTGTCCTGCCCGACCAGTTCGTGCAGCCGCAGGCGCCACAGGGCGACGAGCGCGGCCTCGATGTCCGCGTCGCCGCGACCGCGGGCGGCCACCACCTGAACTCGGAGCTCGTCGAGCCGCACCGCGACGGCATCGGCCTGCTCGGGATGCGGCCGACGCCACAACGCGACCACCGCGTCGCGGACGTGTGCCCAGGCATCCGTGGCCATCGCCCCCACCAGAGCGGTACCCGCCGCCACCGTCACCGGATCCATCTCCCACCCCCCAGTGGTGCAGCTCCGCTTCCACTGTAGAAGGCCGGGGGAGGGGACGGGAGGACACCGGAGAAGCCGGACGCGCGGACGGGCTCACCCAGGTCCCGCACGCCTCCCAAGACACCCTCTGGCCAGGGCACAGCCCCGCGTGAGCCGTAGGCTGAACAGGTGGACGACCCGCTGAGCGATCTCCTCTCCCGCGTCCGGGGACGCGGCGCCGTGCTGTCCCGCGCCGCGCACGGGCAGCGGTGGGGCGTCCGGCAGCTGGACCCGGCGGCCTCCCTGACCCTGGTGGTTCCGGTACGCGGCACCTGCTGGGTGACCGTGGACGACGAACCGGAACCCGGCGTCACGCCTGTCGACGGCGCCGAGCGGAAGCCGCTCCTGATCGGCACCGGCGAGGCGGCCCTGATCGCGGGTCCGCGCCCGTACACCCTCGGTCACGCGCCGGACGCCGAGCCGGAACTCGTCGTGCACGGCCCGGGCCGTTACAGCGACGCCGCCGGGCACCCCAGCGCGGGACCGGAGGTCACCGGCGTACGCACCTGCGGTTACCCGGACCACCCGGGAACCTCGCTCATCGTCACCGGCTCGTATCCGCACGCCGGAGCCGTCGACGCGCGCCTCCTCCAGGCGCTGCCGTCGCTGCTGCGGGTGCGCTCCGACGAACTGCCCCGCCCCGTCGTCGAGTTGCTGACCGAGGAGGTCGCTGTCGCGGCGCCCGGCCAGCAGGCCGTCCTGGACCGGCTCCTCGACCTGACGCTCGTCCGCGTGCTGCGGGCCGTGTTCGCCCGGCCCGACGCCCCTGCCCCCCGCTGGTGGATGGCCCGCACCGACCCCGTGGCAGGGCCGGCGCTGCGCGCCCTGCACGCGCATCCGGAGCGGCCGTGGACCGTGGAGGTTCTGGCGCGCGCCGCCGGGGTGTCCCGGGCGACGCTCGCCCGCCGCTTCGGCGACCTGCTGGGAAGCTCACCGATGGCCTACCTCGCCGAGTGGCGGATGAGCCTGGCCGCCGACCTTCTCGACGCGCCGGACACGACGCTGGCCGCGGCGGCACGAGCGGTCGGCTACCGCGACGAGTTCGCCTTCTCCACCGCGTTCAAGCGCCACCGGGGCACCACCCCCACCGAGCACCGTGCCCGGACGGGCGGACGGAGTGATGCCGGGTGAGGGGCGGCGAGCCCTCGTGACCGGGGCGGGCGGGGACCCGGCGGACTCAGTTCCGCCGCCAGGCTCCGGCGCGTACCGCCTCGTCGAGGTACGCGGACAGGGAACGCGGCTCCCGGCCCAGCAGGCGCCGGATGTCGTCGCGGAGGTGCGCGTACTCCCCGCGCCGCTGCCCGGCGGACGCCGCGAGCCCCCATTCCACCCACCCCGGCGTGACACCGGCCGCGCGGGCGGCCTTGGCCCACTCCTGCCGGGAGACCTCCCGGTACGTCAGGGGCACGCCGGTCCGGCCGCCGACGAGGTCGAGGGTCTCCTGGCTGGTGAGGGCCTCGGGACCGTCGAGATAGTACGTACGTCCGGCGTGCTCCGGGGCGGCCGAGGCGAGGATCTCCACCGCGACGTCGGCGATGTCGCGTACGTCCACGTAGGCCACGCGCGGGCCGGGCGCCGGGCCGAGCGGCCTGCGGTAACCGCCGTCGGCGAGAAGAGTCGGCTCCCTCGCGGGGAAGTTCTGCGCGAAGACGTTCGGCCGCAGGACGGTCCACGCGAGGTCGTCCTCGTCGATGGCGCGCAGGGGCTGTTCGCGCGACAGGATCGGTACGCCGCCGAACTCGCCGCTCGCCCCGGACAGCAGCACCAGCCGCCGGACCCCTGCCGCTCGGGCCCGGTCGAGGAAGTCCCTCACCAAGGCGGCGTCGAAGTCCGGCAGCAGAGGGGTGACGAGGTAGACGGCGGTGACTCCGGCGAGGACCGGGTCCCAGGTGCCGGAGTCGTCCCAGTCGAACCGGGGCTCGGTCCCACGGGCGACCGCACGCACCGGCACCCCGCGCTCCCGAAGCCCGGCGGCGACCAACGAGCCGGTCTGCCCACCGGCGCCGGTCACCAGGACCAGATCCGACACGGGGGCCAGGGGGGAGGGGGAAGAAGCGGATGTGTTCATGGGCCCAGCGTCGTCCGGGCGTTGACGGCCGACCATGGGCGCGGCGCGCACGCTCCTTTGTGATCGTCTCAACGGTGCGGACCCTCATCAGGATCGCCCGTACAACGCACGAGGCCCCATCCCGTGTGTACGGGATGGGGCCTCGTCCTGGAGCGCCGGGCAGGCCTTGCACCTGCATTTCCCCGCAGGAAGCGGGGCGTCTTTCCTTGGACCACCAACGCATCGGCCTCCGCCGGGATTTCGGCGGCGAGCTCAAGATCAAACATAGCATGCCGCGCGGGCCTCGCGCTCCGCCGTCTTGCGCTGCCGGGCCGTGATCCGCTGCCATGGCGTGTGGTGGATTGTGCTTGAGGTGACGGCTGAGGGAGAGGCTGTGGTCGCGGCGGCCGCACGGGCGCCGCCGCGGAGGCAGCCGTCGAGGGACGGACGCGCGCGTCCGGGAACGGGGACACCGGTGCGGTCGGGTAGGGAACTGTCGGGGGTGGTGCTGGCGGGCCGGTACCGGCTGGAGCGGA
>NZ_LIRJ01000190.1 GCF_001419745.1 Streptomyces silaceus
GGCCGGGGCCGCCGCGGGGGCGGGCACGACCGGCTGCTCGGCCTGCGGGTAGCCGCCGTCGACAGGCTGCTGCTGATAGCCGCCGGGCTGCTGGTAGCCGTTGCCCTGGGGATAGGCGTTGCCCTGCGGGTAGCCGCCGTTCTGGGGCTGGCCGCCCTGCTGGTAGGCGTCGTCCTGGGGATAGCCGCTCTGCTGGTAGCCGCCCTGGTAGTCCTGCTGCCGGCTGCGGTAGCCGCCGGGCTGCTGGTCGCGGTAGAGGTGAGCGAAGGCGTCCGGCTCGTGGTGCTCCTCGCCGGCCTGGGTGACCAGGTCGTCGACGCCCACGAACTGCGTCGTGCGGGCGTCGTCGCCGTACGGGAGGTGCCGGGTCGGGCCCTCCGGCTCGGGGGCCGGGGTCTGGGCCCACACGCGGGGGTCCGGGGCGTGCTGCGAGGTCGGCGGCTGTCCGTAGAGCGGCTGCTGCTGATACGTGCCGGGGGGCGGCGGCGGGTGCGCCGCGCGGTCGTAGAGCGCCTCCGTCACCGGGTCCTGGGCCGAGAGGTCCTGTCCCCGGTAGGGGTCCTGGTCGTAGGCGTCCTGGAGATACATGTCCGGCGCGGGCTGCGGCGGCACCTGCCCGTGCTCGGGGGAGCCGGGCGGCGGGCCCCCGGGCGAGGCGGAACCGCCCGCGCCCTGGCCACGGTCACCGTCGTACGGCGCGTTCATGGTTACCCCACCTCATCGTCCCCGGGCCCACCGGCCACGACATCGCTCAACGGTCCACTCTCTCACCCGTGTCCGACGGGTCGGTGCTTTCCGCAGCGGTGTCCGGTGTCGGGTCACTCGGCTGCTCGGGGTCGCCTGCCCCCGGGCCATCACCGGAATCACCCTCGGAGCCCGTGTCGGGGCCTTCCTGGGCCCGTTTGCGGGCCGCGCGCTTGCGCTGGGTGTACATCCGGAATCCGGCGAGCACGAGCAGCAGGAGGCCGCCCGCGATGACGAGCATCACCGTGAGGGTGAACTCGGTGACGTTGACCTCGAAGGGCACGGCCGCGCCGTAGGGCTCGTTGTCCTCCGTGTAGAGCTGGGCGTAGACCGGGACCGGGCCGTTGGCGTTGGCCGTGGTCGTGAACTTCACCGACTGGGAGTGGCCGCCCGAGATCTTGATCGGCTTCTCCTCGCACTGCCCGTCGCCGATCTTGAGGCGGGTGGGGTTGCGCGAGCAGAGCCGCAGGACCAGGTGGTCGACGCCCTGCACCAGGTTGTTCTGCACCGACACCGGGATGGTCGCGCTGCGCCCGGAGAGCTTCGCGCCGGATCGCGGGATCAGGGCCACCTGCTCGGTGAGCTCGTTCAGGTAGTCCCACACGCTGCTCTGGTAGGCCCGCGCCTCCGCCGGGTGACCGCGCCAGGACGTCGACATCTCGCGGTCTATGGCCCTCCCGAAGGGGGTGACCACGCGGTCCTTCTCGGTGAGGATCACCTGGAAGCGCTGGAGCCGGTTCTGGGTGTTCTGGATCTTCTCGAAGGCCTTCTGCGGCAGCTCCTGCTTGCGCAGCGAGGAGGGGTACGCCGAGGCCGACGGGACCCGGGTGGTGGCCTGCGGGTCCGGCTTCGCCTTCGCCGCGGCCGACAGGTCCTCGGGCTGCGACCACTGGCCGTCGGCGAGACCGGTGAGTGCCTTCGCCATGGCCTGGGCCTGGCTCACCGAGGGCATGCGCTGCGGGGCGACGACGATGCTGCGCTGCTTGTCGGGGTCCTGGAGGTTGACCATCAGGCTCTGGGCGAGGAACTCCTGCACGGCGAGCGTGGAGTTCTCGGCCTCCGTCATGTCGCCCTCGAAGGCCGTCGAGAGGCGCGTGTCGGCCACCACGGCGGTCGTGCCGCCGCCGATGGGCCGGGCCGCGGTCGGCGCGTACTGGAGGCCGTTCGTCTCGCGCATGCTGTCGCCGCGGGCGATCACGGTGTGGGCGCCCGCGGAGGTCGCCACGTCGACGATCGACGGGTCGACGGCTCCGTCGGCGGGCCACGCGAAGTCGGTGCTCGGCTTCACGTGGAGGATCGTCTCCACGGCCTTGGCGCCGACCTCGGTGGCCTCCTTGAGGTGGCCGAGGGAGCCGCTGACGGCCTTGCCGTTGTGCGCCAGCGACGCGAGGTCGGGGTCGGCGAAGGGCAGGGCGACGACCTTCTTGCCCTTGACGGCGCTCTCCAGGTCGTTGAGCCACTGGTTGGCGACCGCCTGGTGCCTGCCGGCCCGGGTGGTGCTCCCGTCCTCGTTCTGGATCCGGTAGTTCTTCGTCATCGCCTCGACGGAGGCGAGCAGGTCGGGGTCGATGACCCAGGTGACGTCGAGCTTGCTGCCGAGGGACAGGAGCTGTTCCAGGCGCCCGCCCGAGGCGAGCTCGTCGGCCAGGTCGTCGTTCTTGAAGACGGGCGTCTGCTGCTCGTCGGACCCGGTCTTCGCCGTGAGGTGCGTGGCGGAGATGAGCGGCCACAGATAGGTCGTCTTCGTCTTGGCGTCCGGGGCGTCCGTCTGCCACGGCAGGAAGGTGCGCTCGGCGCCGAGGACCTGCGGGTAGGGCTGGGCGCTGCTCTGGCCGGTGAGGGCGACGCCCAGCTGGTAGACGCCGTCGGCGCCGAGGTCCAGCGCCTTGACCGGTACGGAGATGCTGAAGTCCTGGCGCACACCGGGGACCAGCTTCGCGAACTTGTCGACGTACTTCCCGTCGACCTCCGTGCCTTCGGAACCCGGCTGGAAACCGGTGCGCTTGGCGGCGGCGTCGATCTCGCTGCGGCTGTTGAGGACCGGCCCGACGCGCAGGCCGACCTTGGCGCCCGTCACCGTCTGCTTGCTGTTGTTGGTGACCGTGCCGGAGACGACGAGCGTGTCGTCCTCACCCGGAGTGGTGGGCGTGACCTTGTCCAGCGAGACGTCGACGGAGCGGGAACCAGTGGCGTCGGCCTGCGCGCTCGGCGCGGCGGCCTGCGCCCCGGGGGCTGCCGGCACCTGCAGGAGCCCGGCCAGCAAAGGGGTGCTCACCAGCAGCGCTGCCGTGCGCCGCAGCCACCGGCGGACAGGTGAGGGACTGGTCCCCGGGAAGTCTGCCGCCTCGGCCACGCGTTCGCCCGTCCCTCGTCGTCGTCAGTGGTCGTCGGTTGTGCGTCCACGCATGGTAACGATGTGCGCTGTGGCGAAGTGCCGCGGACTGCTCCACATGATCGGAAGACCTGGCCGGAACTGTGGGGGCGGGCCCCCTGTGCGGCCCGGCGGTTATCGGGTCGGTCCCGGGGGCCGGGGCCACGTACCCTTTTCTGTTGTGCCGAACGCCAATGAAGACAATCCCAGCGCACTGAGCCAGGTGCAGAGCCGCGCGGTCAGCGAACTGCTGCGTGTGTCCCCTGTCGCGGACGACCTCGCCCGCCGTTTCCAGGAGGCGGGGTTCTCCCTCGCCCTGGTCGGTGGCTCGGTCAGGGACGCCCTGCTGGGGCGGCTCGGCAACGACCTGGACTTCACGACCGACGCCCGCCCCGAGGACGTACTGAAGATCGTCCGTCCCTGGGCCGACGCGGTGTGGGAGGTCGGGATCGCCTTCGGCACGATCGGCAGCCAGAAGGACGGCTATCAGATCGAGGTCACGACGTACCGCTCCGAGGCGTACGACAGGACCTCGCGCAAGCCCGAGGTGTCCTACGGCGACTCGATCGAGCAAGACCTCGTGCGCCGTGACTTCACCGTCAACGCGATGGCCGTGGCACTCCCCGAGAAGGATTTCATTGACCCGCACGGCGGGCTGGAGGACCTCGCGGAGCGCGTCCTGCGCACCCCCGGCACCCCCGAGGAGTCCTTCTCCGACGACCCGCTGCGGATGATGCGGGCCGCGCGCTTCGCCGCGCAGTTGGACTTCGAGGTGGCCCCCGACGTCGTCGCCGCGATGAAGGCGATGTCCGAGCGCATCGAGATCGTCTCCGCGGAGCGCGTGCGGGACGAGCTGAACAAGTTGCTCCTGTCCGCACACCCGCGCAAGGGACTCGCGCTGCTCGTCGATACGGGGCTCGCCGACCGCGTCCTGCCGGAGCTGCCGGCGCTGCGCCTGGAGCGTGACGAGCACCACCGGCACAAGGACGTCTACGACCACTCGCTGATCGTCCTGGAGCAGGCGATGGCGCTGGAGACGGACGGCCCCGACCTCACGCTGCGGCTCGCGGCGCTGCTGCACGACATCGGCAAGCCGAAGACGCGGCGCTTCGAGGGCGACGGCCGGGTCTCCTTCCACCACCACGAGGTGGTGGGCGCCAAGATGACCAAGAAGCGCATGACGGCGCTCAAGTACTCCAACGAGCTCGTGAAGGACGTCTCGCGCCTCGTCGAGCTCCACCTCCGCTTCCACGGCTACGGCACGGGTGAGTGGACCGATTCGGCCGTCCGTCGCTACGTGCGCGACGCGGGCCCGCTCCTGGAGCGCCTGCACAAGCTGACCCGCTCCGACTGCACGACGCGCAACAAGCGCAAGGCGAACGCCCTGTCGCGCGCGTACGACGGCCTGGAGGAGCGCATTGCCCGCCTCCAGGAGCAGGAGGAGCTGGACGCGATCCGCCCCGACCTCGACGGCAACGACATCATGGAGGTCCTGGGCGTGAGCCCCGGCCCGGTGATCGGCAAGGCCTACAAGTTCCTGCTGGAGCTGCGGCTGGAGAACGGCCCGATGGAGCGGGACGCGGCGGTGGCGGCGCTCAAGGAGTGGTGGGCCGAACAGAACTGAGGCCCAGAGAGTCGTGTTTCACGTGAAACACACCGCACTGCCGGGACAGAGTGCGACATAGCTGGATATGCCGAGGGGCGTTGTTTCACGTGAAACCGTGAAACAACGCCCCTCGTTCGTCTGCTACTTCTTCTTCAGGCAGAGCACGACGTCGTGGCCCTTGCCCTGCTGGAAGTAGGCGACGTCGGAGGTCTTCACGGCCTGGCACCTGTCGGCGTCGCTGGTGTTGTCGAACTTCTCGACGACCTCGAACTCGGCGTCGCCCGAGGAGCAGTCGACGTCCTCCAGGTCCGGCCTGAGGTCCGTGCCCTTGTTGTGCATGCAGCTGCCGACCGTGGTGGATTCGGCGTCGCTCTTGCCGAGATACCACTTGCCGACGCCGATGAGGATCGCGACCAGGATGAAGCCGCCTATGCGCAGGAGCAGCTTCCGGCCACCTCGCCGGGGAGCGGCCGGCGGGGGAACAGGCGCGCCCTGGTTGAAGGCCGGGTACGGCTGTTGCTGCATGCCCGGCTGGCCCTGCTGCGGATACGGGGCCGTCGGGGCTTGCTGGCCGTACGGAGCGCCGCCCTGGGGCTGGCCATAGGGGTTCTGGCCCTGGGGCGGGTACGGAGTCTGGCCCTGAGGCGGCGGAGTGGTCACTTTGGGGGTCCCCCTCGAACGAGAGCGCGATGGCGCGAATAAGACGCCCGTAAGTTATCCGCCAGGACTGACAACTCTGAAGCCCAGAGGGACTCTGTATCGCTGATGTGACACTTACTGCGCGCCAAAACGTGCCATAGCCCCAGCAATCGCCGCGTACAAGAGCGCCACCCCCACGACCAGCGGGACCGATTTTCCGTCAGGGGGCAGGACCAGCGCGGCCACCGCTGCCGCCCCCACGAAAGCGACGTTGAAGAGCACGTCGTAGACGGAGAAGATGCGGCCGCGGAAGCCGTCGTCCACCGAGGACTGGACCACCGTGTCGGTGGCGATCTTCGCGCCCTGGGTCGTGAAGCCGAGGACGAAGGCGGCGATGAGCAGGGGGACGGGCTCGAAGGGGAGGCCGAGGGCCGGCTCCAGGACCGCCGCCGTCGCCGCACAGGCGACGATCCAGCCGCCCGCCCCCAGCCGCGCCACCGCCGAGGGCGTCACCACGGCCGCCACGAAGAACCCGGCACCCGAGATCCCCACGGCAAGACCGAGCAGCGCGAGCCCGTCGGCCTCGGTCGACGACCACGCGTACCGGCACAGCATCAGAACCATGACCGTGAGGGCGCCGTAGCAGAAGCGCATCACCGTCATCGCGGCCAGCGCACGGGCCGCGGAGGGGCGCTCGGCCAGGTGCCGCACCCCGGCCCGCAGCCCCCGTGCCGTCCCGGCCAGCGCGGCAGAGAGCCGCGGCTGCACCAACTCCGGATCCGGGCCCAGCAGTTCCCGGGCCATGCGGAGCGAGGCGAGTGCCGCGCACAGATACAGGGCGGCACCGAGGAGGACCACCGCCTCGTCCGAGTCCGACACCACCAGGCGGACGACGAAGGCGAGGCCGCCGCCCATGGTCGCGGCGAGCGTCCCGGCGGTCGGGGAGAGCGAGTTGGCGATGACCAGCCGGTCGGCGTCGACGACCCGCGGCAAGGCGGCCGAGAGGCCGGCCAGGACGAAGCGGTTGACGGCCGTGACGCAGAGCGCGGAGGCGTAGAAGAGCCAGTCGGGCACGTCGCCGAAGATCAGTACCGCGGTCAGCGTCGCCAGCGCGGCCCGCAGGAGGTTGCCGTACAGAAAGACCTGGCGGCGCTGCCAGCGGTCCAGCAGGACGCCGGCGAAGGGCCCGATCAGGGAGTACGGAAGCAGCAGCACGGCCATCGCGGAGGCGATCGCTCCGGGCGAGGCCTGCTTCTCCGGGGAGAAGACGACGTACGTGGCGAGCGCGACCTGGTAGACGCCGTCCGCGCCCTGGGAGATCAGCCGTACGGCGAGCAGTCGTCGGAAGTCGCGCAGCCGCAGCAGTATCCGGAGATCACCGACGACAGCCATGGGCCAAGCCTCACATACGCCGAGGGTCCCCGGGCGCATGCCCGGGGACCCTCGACAGTGACAAGGAGAGAGCTGTTTAGCGCTCGACCTCGCCCTTGATGAACTTCTCGACGTTCGCGAAGGCCTCGTCGTCGAAGTACTGCACCGGCGGGGACTTCATGAAGTACGAGGACGCGGAGAGGATCGGGCCACCGATGCCCCGGTCCTTGGCGATCTTCGCGGCGCGCAGGGCGTCGATGATGACACCGGCGGAGTTCGGGGAGTCCCAGACCTCGAGCTTGTACTCCAGGTTCAGCGGGACGTCACCGAAGGCGCGGCCCTCGAGGCGGACGTACGCCCACTTGCGGTCGTCGAGCCACGCGACGTAGTCCGACGGGCCGATGTGGACGTTCTTCTCGCCCAGCTCGCGGTCCGGGATCTGCGAGGTGACGGCCTGCGTCTTCGAGATCTTCTTGGACTCGAGGCGGTCGCGCTCGAGCATGTTCTTGAAGTCCATGTTGCCGCCGACGTTGAGCTGCATGGTGCGCTCGAGACGGACACCGCGGTCCTCGAACAGCTTCGCCATCACGCGGTGCGTGATGGTCGCGCCGACCTGCGACTTGATGTCGTCGCCGACGATCGGGACACCGGCCTCGGTGAACTTGTCCGCCCACTCCTTGGTGCCGGCGATGAACACCGGGAGGGCGTTCACGAAGGCGACCTTGGCGTCGATGGCGCACTGCGCGTAGAACTTCGCGGCGTCCTCGGAGCCGACGGGCAGGTAGCAGACGAGGACGTCGACCTGCTTGTCCTTGAGGACCTGGACGACGTCGACCGGGGCCTCGGTGGACTCCTCGATGGTCTGGCGGTAGTACTTGCCCAGGCCGTCGTGGGTGTGGCCACGCTGGACCTGAACGCCCTTGTTCGGGACGTCGCAGATCTTGATGGTGTTGTTCTCGCTGGCGCCGATGGCGTCCGAGAGGTCGAGGCCGACCTTCTTCGCGTCGACGTCGAAGGCGGCGACGAACTCGACGTCACCGACGTGGTAGTCGCCGAACTGGACGTGCATCAGGCCCGGGACCTTGGTGTCCGGGTCGGCGTCCTTGTAGTACTCGACGCCCTGGACCAGCGAGGCGGCGCAGTTGCCCACGCCGACGATGGCTACGCGAACCGAACCCATTCCGGTTGCTCCCTGTGTGATCTCGGTATTCCGGATGAAACCCCGCGGAACGCTGGGTCTCACTTGGCGGGGTCGTCGGACGGATCCGGCGGCGGGTCGTTCTCCCGCCGCCGGGGCAGGACCGTCGACTCCCCTGATGTGCTGTTCTGCTGAGCGGAGCTCTCGGGGGCGGACCGTTGCTGGTCGCGTCCCGCTCGCTCGCTCTCGATGAGCTCGTTCAGCCAGCGCACTTCGCGCTCCACGGACTCCATGCCGTGCCGCTGCAGCTCAAGCGTGTAGTCGTCCAGGCGCTCCCGGGTACGGGCCAGGGAGGCGCGCATCTTCTCCAGGCGCTCTTCGAGGCGGCTGCGGCGGCCCTCGAGCACCCGCATGCGTACGTCCCGCGAGGTCTGCCCGAAGAAGGCGAAGCGGGCGGCGAAGTGCTCGTCCTCGTACGCGTCGGGGCCGGTCTGCGAGAGCAGGTCCTCGAAGTGCTCCTTACCTTCCGCCGTCAACCGGTACACGATCTTGGCGCGACGCCCTGCGAGTGGAGCTGCGAGGGCGTCCTCGGAGGTGCTGCCCGACTCCTCGATCAACCAGCCGTTGGCGACCAGCGTCTTGAGGCACGGATAGAGGGTCCCGTAGCTGAAGGCGCGGAACACTCCCAGCGACGTATTGAGTCGTTTCCGCAGCTCATAGCCGTGCATCGGGGACTCGCGGAGCAGACCGAGCACGGCGAATTCCAGGATGCCGGAGCGCCTGCTCATCGTCGCCTCCCGTCTGCCGCGGTCTCTCAGTACGACCTTTATGCCGAGCTGATGTATCGACTCGATACATCGAGACGATAGAACGGTGATCCGGCCGAAACAAGAGGGGGCACGGTGAACGGCGTCACATCACCGATTCGTAGGAAGTAACTTGCCTGATTTGGGGTGAACTTCGGCTCTACGAGGGTTTTGACGGTGCGTAGTCTGTGCGCCATGCATGCCGCCGGGAACCAAGTGACGTCAGGGAGCGTCGTCGTCCCCGGTGTAGTGCGGGTGGGTGCCGGAACGGGCGCATCCGCACTTCGGGGGGACCGGAAACCAGCCGCCGTTTCCAGGCGTGGACAGCTGCGCCTGCCCGAGGAGTAATCGTTCGATGAGCGAGCACCGTCGCAAACCGCCGCAGCCGCAGGGCGGCGGACGCGCCGCGGCCAGGCGCGGCGCCCAAGGAGCGCCGTCGGGCCGCCGCGCGGCACCGCGGGGCGCCACTGGATCGCCCTCTTCCTCATACGGGTCGCACGGAGCGGGGGCCCCCGACGACGGGGATCGTCCCTACGGCGGCCGGGCCGAGGCCCGGCGTGCCGCGCAGCGCAGCGGCTCCGTCGGCACGGGAGGCGGTCGCCGCAGGGCACCCGAGGGTGGCGGCGGCGGACGCTCCGGTGGGGGCGGACGCCGTGGCGGCGGTGGTTCCGGCGGTCCGGGCGGTCCCGGGCGCGGCAGGGGCCGCGGCGCCGAGCCGCCCCGCAAGAAGAGGTTCATCAACTATCCGCGCGCGGACCGGGACGGCGCCAAGCGCTGGATCCCGTCGTGGCGCCTGGTCACGGGCCTCTTCGTCGGATTCCTCGGCAGCCTGATGGCGGTCGCCGGCATCTCGTACGCCCTGGTGGAGGTGCCCGAGGTCGACAAAGCGGCGAAGGCCCAGAACAACGTCTACTACTGGGCCGACGGCAAGCAGATGGTCGCGACCGGCGGTGAGCGCAACCGCCAGATCATCGACTACGACGACATCCCGAAGGAGATGCGCTTCGCCGTGATGTCGGCGGAGAACAAGACCTTCGAGGACGACAAGGGCATCGACCCGATGGGCATCACGCGCGCCCTGGTCAACATGGCCAAGGGCGGGCAGACCCAGGGTGGCTCCACCATCACCCAGCAGTACGTGAAGAACGCGCGCCTGGGCGACCAGTCGCAGACGTTCACCCGTAAGTTCAAAGAGCTCTTCATCTCCATAAAGGTCGGCCGGACGGTCTCCAAGGAAGACATCATGGCCGGGTACCTCAATACCGCTTATTACGGGCGCGGTGCCTACGGCATCCAGGCGGCCGCGCGGGCGTACTTCGACAAGCAGGCCAGCGAGCTCGACCCGAGCGAGTGCGCTCTCCTCGCGACGGTGCTCAAGGGCGCCACGTACTACGACCCCGCCGGTGCCCCCGAGATCGACCCCGCGGCCAACAAGCAGGACAACACCGCACGCGCCAAGAAGCGCTGGGCCTGGATCCTCGACGAGGAGGTCAAGGACGGCCGCCTGACCGCCGCGCAGCGGAACAAGTACACGAAGTTCCCCAAGCTGCAGAACCCGCGGTCGAACACGCAGCTCGCCGGCCAGACCGGTTACCTCGTGGACCTGGCCAAGGCGTACGTCATCAGGAACACGAACATCACCGCCGAGGCGCTCCAGCAGGGCGGCTACGAGATCCACACGACCTTCGACAGGAAGAAGGTCAAGGAGCTCGAATCCGCCGTGAAGAAGGTCCAGAAGGCGAAGATCAAGCCGAAGCTGCGGCCGGAGAAGGACACGCACGTCCAGTTCGGTGGCGCCTCCGTGGACCCGAAGGACGGCGCGATCAAGGCCATCTACGGCGGTGAGGACGCGACCAAGCACTTCACCAACAACGCCGACCAGACCGGTGCCCAGGTCGGTTCGACGTACAAGCCGTTCGTGCTGGCCGCCGCCTTCAAGTACGGCGTGCGCGACCCGGACGGCGCGGAGGTCCAGTCCGAGGCCGAACGCAGCATCGTCAACCCGAAGAGCCTGTACAGCGGCAAGAACAAGCTCAAGATCCAGAAGTACAACGGTGACGTCTGGACCGACCGCGAGGGTCAGCAGTGGAACCAGCGGAACGACGGTGACCGGTCCTACAACCCTCCGACGTACCAGATCGACCTCCGCGAGGCGATGAGGGAGTCCGTCAACTCCGCCTATGTGCAGCTCGGCATGGACGTCGGCCTGGACAAGGTGAAGGAGACGGCCATGGAGGCCGGTCTCAAGGACGACAACTCCATGGCCAGTGCCAACTACCCGTCCTTCTCGCTCGGCACCTCCTCGCCCAGCGCGATCCGGATGGCCGGGGCGTACTCGACCTTCGCGGCCAGCGGCAAGCAGAACGAGCCGTACTCGGTCACCGAGGTCCAGCATGAGGGGAACACGGTCTACCAGCACGAGAAGAAGACCAAGCAGGTCTTCACGGAGCAGGTGGCCGACAACGTCACGGACGTGCTGAGGACCGTCGTGGACAAGGGCACCGGCACCTCGGCGCAGCTGCCGGGGCGGCAGGTGGCGGGCAAGACCGGTACGACCGACGGCAACAAGTCCGCCTGGTTCGTCGGCTACACCCCGCAGCTCTCGACGGCGGTCAGCATGTACCGCCTCGACGACGACGAGACCAACAAGAAGCGCGAGTTCCTGGAGATGTTCGGCACGGGTGGCGAGGAGAAGATCCACGGCGCCTCGTTCCCCGCGCAGATCTGGCAGGACTACATGTCGGAGGCGCTCAAGAACGCGAAGGTGATCAACTTCCCGGTGCCGGAGCCGATCGGCAAGGTCGTCGGCGAGACCCCGCCCCCGCCGCCGTCCCCGACGGAGACCGAGGAGCCGGAGGAGACGCCGTCGGAGTCGCCGTCGGAGTCGGAGTCGTCGAAGCCGCCGTCGGAGAGCCCCGACCCCGGGGAGTCCTGCGATCCGCTCGACTGGGACTGCAACCACGACGGTGGCGGGCAGAACGGCGGCCCCGACGGCGGAGTCGACGGAGGACCCGGCGGCGAGTCGCCACCGGCCACCGAGGATCCGGCCGGTGGCGGCGCGAACAACGGCAATGGCAACGGCAATGGCAACGGAGGCGGCTTCATCGCCGGTCCGGACAGCTGAGCCGGGACCGCCGGGCCGAGCCGGCAGGATGCCGGGGACTCCCCCGCGCATGTTTCACGTGAAACGAGGGCCGCCGCACCGACGGGTGCGGCGGCCCTCTCCGTGTTCTCAGTCGCGTACGGCAGGATGGCGGGCATGCCCAGTGCAGACCGCAGCGCAGACCACAGCGCACAGACGCCGCACACGAGCGTGCACGAGCCTGTGAGCCCGCAGGAGCCGGAGCCGGTACGGCCCACGAAGGAGGACGAGGTCGCCCGGTCCGGCAGCGAACTGATCGGCGGACCCGTCGGCCGAAGAGTGCTCTACGCGGCGACCTGGTGGACTCCCGTCCGCGTCATCGTGCTCGTTGCACTCGGGATGTTCGCGCTCGGCATGGTCCAGAAGATGCCCTGCTACAACGGCGCGTGGTTCTTCGGGGCCAGCTCGCAGTACACGCACGCGTGCTACTCCGACATCCCGCACCTCTACCAGGGGCGTGGCTTCGCCGACGGGCTCGTGCCGTACTTCGACAGGCTGCCCGGCGACATGGAGTACCTCGAATATCCGGTCCTCACCGGGGTGTTCATGGAGGCGGCCTCCTGGGTGACGCCCGGCGGCGGCTCCATCCAGCACCAAGAGAAGATCTACTGGATGGTCAACGCAGGGATACTGATGGCCTGTACGGCGGCCATCGCCGTCTGCGTCGCGCGCACCCATCGGCGCCGTCCCTGGGACGCTCTGCTCGTCGCTCTGGCGCCCGCCTTCGCGCTGACGGCCACGATCAACTGGGACCTGCTCGCCGTCGCTCTCACGGCCGCCGCGATGCTCATGTGGGCCCGCTCGCGGCCTCTGGCCTTCGGCGTGCTTCTCGGGCTGGCGACGGCCGCCAAGCTCTACCCCGCGCTGCTGCTCGGGCCGCTGCTGATCCTGTGCTGGCGCGCCGGCCGATGGCGGGAGTACGGGACCGCTCTGCTCGGCACGGTGACCGCCTGGCTGGTGGTCAACCTTCCGGTGATGCTGCTCGCGAGCGACGGCTGGTCGAAGTTCTACACGTTCAGCCAGGAGCGCGGCGTCGACTTCGGGTCCTTCTGGCTGATCCTCTCCCAGCGCATGGACTCGCCGCTGACCACCGACACGGTCAACACGCTGGCCGCGGCCCTGATGCTGCTCGCCTGCCTGGGCATAGGCGCGCTCGGGCTGACCGCGCCGCGCCGCCCGCGCTTCGCGCAGCTCGCCTTCCTGGTGGTCGCCGCCTTCATCCTCACCAACAAGGTGTACTCGCCGCAGTACGTCCTGTGGCTGATCCCCCTCGCCGCGCTCGCGAGGCCGCGCTGGCGGGACTTCCTGATCTGGCAGGCGTGCGAGGTCGCGTACTTCCTCGGGATCTGGCTGTACCTGGCGTACACGACGAGCGGAGACGCCCACAAGGGGCTGCCGACCGAGGGCTACCAACTGGCCATCGTCGTGCATCTGTTGGGGACGCTGTACCTGTGCGCCGTGGTCGTGCGCGACATCCTGATGCCAGAGCGGGACGTGGTGCGCAGATCCGGCGACGACGACCCCTCAGGGGGCGTTCTGGACGGTGCGGAGGACGTGTTCGTCCTGGGGGTCGCGGGCTACCCGGCACAGGGCGAGGCGCGCTCCAGCGAGGTTCCTTCGGTGAAGTGGGGCTCGGTGCCCGACGGCCGCGCCGAGGCTCCTGGGGTTTCACCCTGAGTGAACAGGAGGCGGCGCCGGTGCGGGCGCGCGGCTCATGAAGAAGGGCCGGTACGACGTGTGTCGTACCGGCCCTTCCGCGTGCTGACGCGGTCAGTGCCCAAAAGGGCTCGGCTACCTCAGCGGTCGACGAGCCGGTCGAACTGCGTGGTGGTGTGCCGCAGGTGGGCCACGAGCTCCTCGCCGACCTTCGGCTCCTGGGCGTCGGAGGGCACGAAGAGGATGGAGACCTGCATGTGCGGCGGCTCGGCGAACCAGCGCTGCTTGCCCGCCCAGACGAACGGCGAGAGGTTGCGGTTGACGGTCGCGAGACCGGCGCGGGCGACCCCCTTGGCGCGCGGCATCATGCCGTGCAGCGCCTTCGGGGCCTCCAGGCCGACGCCGTGCGAGGTGCCGCCGGCGACCACGACCAGCCAGCCGTCGGAGGCGGCCTTCTGCTGGCGGTAGCCGAAGCGGTCGCCCTTCGCGACGGCGGTGACGTCGAGGACGGCGCCGCGGTACTCGGTGGCCTCGTGGTCGCCCAGCCACAGGTTCGTGCCGATGCGCGCGCGGAAGCGCGTCTGCGGGAACTGCTGCTGCAGGCGGGCGAGTTCGGCGGCCTTGAGGTGGCTGACGAACATCGTGTGCAGGGGCAGGCGGGCCGCGCGCAGGCGGTCCATCCAGCCGATGACCTCCTCGACGGCGTCCGAGCCGTCGGTGCGGTCCAGCGGCAGGTGGATCGCGAAGCCTTCGAGGCGCACGTCCTCGATGGCCTGGTGCAGCTGCGGGAGCTCCTGCTCGCTGATGCCGTGGCGCTTCATCGAGGACATGACCTCGATGACGACACGGGCGCCCACCAGGCCGTGCACGCCGTCGAGCGACGACACGGAGCGGATGACGCGGTCGGGCAGCGGCACCGGCTCCTCGCCCCGCCGGAACGGGGTCAGGACCAGCAGGTCGCCGCCGAACCAGTCCTTGATCCGCGCGGCTTCGTAGGTGGTGCCCACGGCGAGGATGTCGGAGCCGAAACGCGTGGCTTCCTCGGCCAGGCGCTCATGACCGAAGCCGTAGCCGTTGCCCTTGCAGACCGGGACGATGCCCGGGAACTGCTCCAGCATGTGCTTCTGGTGTGCCCGCCAGCGCGCGGTGTCGACATAGAGCGTGAGCGCCATGGCTGGATCCCGGAACCTTTCTCGTGTCTGCGGTGTATCAGAGTTATGGAAGGAAATTGTGCGGGATCAGCGGCGCGACATGTAGATGTCGAGCGCCTTGTGCAGCAGCTTGTTGAGCGGGAAGTCCCACTCGCCGATGTACTCGGCGGCCTCGCCACCGGTGCCGACCTTGAACTGGATCAGACCGAAGAGGTGGTCGGTCTCGTCCAGCGAATCGGAGATGCCGCGCAGGTCATAGACGGTGGCCCCCATGGCGTACGCGTCGCGCAGCATGCGCCACTGCATCGCGTTCGAGGGCCTGACCTCGCGCCCGATGTTGTCCGACGCGCCGTAGGAGTACCAGACGTGCCCGCCGACGACCAGCATCGTCGCGGCCGACAGGTTCACGCCGTTGTGCCGGGCGAAGTACAGCCGCATGCGGTTGGGGTCCTCGGAGTTGAGGGCCTGCCACATCTGCTGGAAGTAGCCGAGCGGGCGCGGGCGGAACTTGTCGCGCACGGCCGTGATCTCGTACAGGCGCTGCCACTCGGCGAGGTCCTGGTAACCGCCCTGGACGACCTCGACGCCGGCCTTCTCGGCCTTCTTGATGTTGCGGCGCCACAGCTGGTTGAAGCCCTTCTGGACCTCGTCGAGCGAGCGGTTGGCCAGCGGCACCTGGAAGACGAAGCGGGGCTGCACGTCGCCGAAGCCGGCGCCGCCGTCCTCGCCCTGCTGCCAGCCCATGCGACGCAGCCGGTCGGAGACCTCGAAGGCACGCGGCTCGATGTACGTCGCCTCGGTGTCCCGCAGGCGCTTCACATCGGGGTTCTGGATGCCTGCCTTGATCGCCGGAGCGTCCCAGCGGCGGATCACGACCGGCGGACCCATTTTCACGGAGAAGGCGCCCTGCTGCTTCAGATGCGCGAGCATCGGCTGCAGCCACTCGTCCAGGTTCGGGGCATACCAGTTGATGACCGGACCCTCGGGGAGGTACGCGAGATACCGCTTCAGCTTGGGCAGCTGCCGGTAGAGCACCAGGCCCACACCGACCAGCTCGCCGGTCCTGTCGTCGAACCAGCCCAGGTTCTCCGAGCGCCATTCGCTCTTCACGTCAGCCCATGCCGGGACCTGGCAATGACTCGCCGACGGCAGGGTCTGGATATATGCCAGATGCTGCTCGCGACTGATGGTCCTCAGGGTCAGACTCATTCGGGGCGCTCCTCGGGCTGGTGTGTCCCCATGGGTACAGGGGCTCCGGCTCTCGCGCCGAAGCCTACTGCGCCCTGCGAGCGACCCGTCTGGGCGTATGGGGCCAGGGCCCCCGGCCGACCGCGCGGCCGGGGTGCCGTGAGGCCGTCAGCCCCGGTGACTCAGCCGACGACTCCGCCGAAGAGCCCGCCGTGTGCCATGCCGAGGAAGAAGCCGACCGCGGAGGCGCCGAGCCCCAGGATCAGCCCGAAGCGCTCGCGGGTCGTCACGGAGATGAACTGGCCGTATGCCCCTGTGACGATGCCGACGAGGCCCGTCCACGAGCTGATCAGATGGAGGTTGTGGAACATCGCCGTCACGAAGGCGATCGCACCGAGCACCAGGGTCACGCCGACCAGCGTGTCCTGGAGCGGATGAGGTTTGCCGTCCGTGGCGAAGAGAGAAGTGGCGGTGTTCGGTCGCATTGCCTGTGCCATGTGAGGCACCTCCTACGGAAGGCGGCGGATCGTAGCGCCATACACACCCGATGTGTACAGATTCTGCCCGCCCGCCGTCGGATTTCAACCGGAAGCCTCGGTGCGGGTACTCTGTACCGTCTGCACCGGTGTCTGCCCAGGCCACAGCAAGAGCCCCCGCTCGCGGGAGCCGATTGTCAGTGGCGGCCGATACCGTTGCGTACGCATCACGACCCTCCTGCCACGGAACGACCGTGGCCGCTGAGTCCAAAGGAGGTGGGTTCCACATGCGTCACTACGAGGTGATGGTCATCCTCGACCCCGATCTCGAGGAGCGCGCTGTCTCCCCGCTGATCGAGAACTTCCTCTCCGTCGTCCGTGAGGGCAACGGAAAGGTCGAGAAGGTCGACACCTGGGGCCGTCGTCGTCTCTCGTACGAGATCAAGAAGAAGCCCGAGGGCATCTACTCGGTCATCGACCTGCAGGCCGAGCCTGCGGTCGTCAAGGAGCTCGACCGCCAGATGAACCTGAACGAGTCGGTCCTCCGGACCAAGGTCCTCCGTCCCGAGATGCACTGAGCTCTCTAGCTCAGCAGCACCCGGGAATCGAGTAGCAGCAACAAGCAGCCAGCAGCAAACCCGCCGAGAGGTTCCCCCATGGCAGGCGAGACCGTCATCACGGTCGTCGGCAATCTTGTCGACGACCCCGAGCTGCGCTTCACCCCCTCCGGTGCGGCGGTCGCGAAGTTCCGTGTCGCGTCCACCCCCCGCACCTTCGACCGTCAGACGAACGAGTGGAAGGACGGCGAGAGCCTGTTCCTGACCTGCTCGGTCTGGCGTCAGGCGGCGGAGAACGTCGCGGAGTCGCTCCAGCGAGGCATGCGCGTCATCGTGCAGGGCCGGCTGAAGCAGCGGTCCTACGAGGACCGTGAGGGCATCAAGCGCACGGTCTACGAGCTGGACGTCGAGGAAGTCGGCGCCAGCCTGAAGAACGCCACGGCCAAGGTCACCAAGACCACCGGTCGCGGTGGCCAGGGCGGTTACGGCGGCGGCGGTGGCGGCGGCCAGCAGGGCGGCGGCTGGGGCGGTGGCTCCGGCGGCGGTCAGCAGCAGGGTGGCGGCGGTGCTCCCGCCGACGACCCCTGGGCGACCGGTGCGCCCGCCGGCGGCGGCCAGCAGGGCGGCGGCGGTGGCGGCTGGGGCGGAAGCTCCGGCGGCTCCGGTGGCGGCTACTCGGACGAGCCCCCCTTCTAAGCCCTCAGGGCTTTGTGGCCCGCGGGCCAGGGGTGGGGCCGTACCCACACTTCTTGATCACACAGGAGAAACACCATGGCGAAGCCGCCTGTGCGCAAGCCTAAGAAGAAGGTCTGCGCGTTCTGCAAGGACAAGGTCACGTACGTGGACTACAAGGACACGAACATGCTGCGGAAGTTCATTTCCGACCGCGGCAAGATCCGTGCCCGCCGCGTGACCGGCAACTGCACCCAGCACCAGCGTGACGTCGCCACGGCCGTGAAGAACAGCCGTGAGATGGCGCTGCTGCCCTACACGTCCACCGCGCGATAAGGGAAGGGTGACCGACTAATGAAGATCATCCTCACCCACGAGGTCTCCGGCCTCGGCGCCGCCGGCGAGGTCGTAGACGTCAAGGACGGCTACGCCCGCAACTACCTGATCCCGCGGAACTTCGCGATCCGCTGGACCAAGGGTGGCGAGAAGGACGTCGAGCAGATCCGTCGTGCTCGCAAGATCCACGAGATCGCGACGATCGAGCAGGCCAACGAGATCAAGGCCCAGCTCGAGGCCGTCAAGGTCCGCCTGGCCGTCCGCTCCGGCGACGCCGGTCGTCTCTTCGGTTCCGTCACCCCGGCCGACGTCGCTTCGGCGATCGAGGCTGCCGGTGGCCCGAAGATCGACAAGCGCCGCGTCGAGCTGGGTGCGCCGATCAAGACCCTGGGCGCCCACGCGACGTCCGTGCGTCTGCACCCCGAGGTTGCCGCCAAGGTCAACGTCGAGGTTGTCTCCGCCTAAGCACTGCGCTTGGCAGGACTGAGTGAAGGGGCCGCACCCACGGGGTGCGGCCCCTTCCTCGTGGAAACTTCCGCGGTCTCTGCCGCGGGTCCGTTGCAGCTGCTGCTTCGACAGCCGTTTCACGCTGTTTCACGTGAAACAGCGGACGGTCAACGCGTGGCGCCCGTGACGATCCAGCGGCCGGAGCGGGAGCGCAGCCACAGGGTCACCATCCGGACCGCCATCATCAGCGTCATCGCTCCCCACACGGCCGTCAGGCCTCCGCCGAGGCTCGGCACGAGCAGGGCGACCGGGGTGAAGATCGCCAGGGTGACGAGCATGGCCCAGGCGAGGTACGGCCCGTCGCCCGCGCCCATCAGGACGCCGTCGAGGACGAAGACGACGCCGCAGACCGGCTGGGCGAGTGCCACCACCACGAGGGCGGGCAGCGCCGCGTCCTGCACGGTGGCATCACTCGTGAAGAGCGGGATGAACAGCGGCCGGGCGAGGACGACCAGGAGACCGAGGACGACGCCCGAGGCGATGCCCCACTGCACCATCCGTCGGCAGACGGCGCGTGCGCCGTCGGGATCGTCGGCGCCCAGATAGCGTCCGATGATCGCCTGCCCGGCGATGGCGATGGCGTCCAGGGCGAAGGCCAGCAGGCTCCACAGGGACAGGATGATCTGGTGGGCGGCCACGTCGGCGTCGCCGAGGCGGGCGGCGACGGCGGTCGCGATCATCAGGATGGCCCGCAGCGAGAGCGTGCGGACCAGCAGGGGCACTCCCGCCTGGGCGGAGGCCCGGATCCCGGCGGCATCGGGACGCAGCGAGGCACCGTGGCGTCGGGCACCGCGTACGACGACGAAGAGGTACACGGCGGCCATGCCGCACTGGGCGATGACGGTGCCCCAGGCGGAGCCGGCGATGCCGAGGTCCGCGCCGTAGACCAGGCCGACGTTGAGGACGCCGTTGGCGACGAAGCCGCCGATCGCGACGTACAGCGGGGTCCTGGTGTCCTGGAGGCCGCGCAGTACGCCGGTGGCGGCGAGCACCACGAGCATGGCGGGGATGCCGAGGGAGGAGATCCGCAGATACGTGACGGCGTAGGGGGCCGCGGTGTCCGAGGCGCCGAAGAGCTCCACGAGCGCGGGCGCGGTGGGCAGGACGACGGCGATGACAGCGGCGCCGAGCAGCAGGGCGAGCCAGATGCCGTCCATGCCCTGGCGGATGGCGGCCTGGAGATCGTCGGCGCCCACCCGCCGGGCGACGGCCGCCGTGGTGGCGTAGGCGAGGAAGACGAAGACGCTCACCGCGGTGGTGAGGAGGGCCGAGGCGACGCCGAGGCCGGCCAGTTGGGCGGTGCCGAGGTGGCCGACGATGGCGCTGTCGGCCATGACGAAGAGGGGCTCGGCGACGAGTGCGCCGAAAGCGGGGACGGCGAGCGCGATGATCTCTCGGTCGTGTCTTCGTCGGGCGGCCTTGGGCGCCGCGGGAGCCTGTGTCATGGGCACCAATCTAATCTTCCACAGGTAAGAGATGCAATGTTCTTTGGACCCTTACCGGAGCTCTCGTCGGACGCTCCGCGGCGCGCCGTTTGCGCCGATCTTGGTCCGACTGGGAAAGTTTTTCTTCTGCACAGCCGGTGGACGGGAAAGTTGCAGGTCAGGCATGGTTTCTCCGATCACCTGAGGGCTTGTTCACAGGGCTGTCCACCGGGCCGTGCACAGGTTTGGCGGGGTTCTCCACAGCATCGGGCCCTTCATCCACACCGCCTGTGGATAACCAGATTGGCTGACGGTGCCCACAGGCCTACCGTGGTCCGGCGCCCGCCTCGTCGTACGACCTCGGAAACCCAGCAAAACCGACGCGTCAGAACCGGAGTTGGGCCCCCTTATTTGTCAGTGTCGTGCCGTAGGAAAGAGGGGCACGGCGAGGTCCGCTCGGCGGACGGGAGGAGGTGGCCCGGTGAGTATCTCCGAGCCTTTGGACGACCCCTGGGCCGACAGCGGTCCCAGTGATCGTCTGCCCGTCTCCCGCCCGCGCCGCGACGGCGGCCGGGGCGGCCGCGACGAGCAGCACGAGCGCGGCCGCGAGGGCGGCTGGGACGGCGGAGGTTCGTCCTTCGAGCGCGTTCCCCCGCAGGATCTCGACGCGGAGCAGTCGGTGCTCGGCGGCATGCTGCTGTCCAAGGACGCCATCGCCGATGTCGTGGAGGTCCTCAAGGGCCACGACTTCTACCGCCCCGCGCATGAGACGATCTACGCCTCGATCCTCGACCTGTACGCGAAGGGCGAGCCGGCCGACCCGATCACCGTGGCGGCCGAGCTCACCAAGCGCGGCGAGATCACCAAGGTCGGCGGCGCATCGTATCTGCACACCCTGGTCCAGACGGTCCCGACCGCGGCGAACGCCGAGTACTACGCGGAGATCGTCCACGAGCGCGCGGTGCTGCGCCGTCTCGTCGAGGCCGGCACCCGCATCACGCAGATGGGATACGCGGCCGACGGCGACGTCGACGAGATCGTCAACAGCGCCCAGGCCGAGATCTACGCGGTCACCGAGCAGCGCACCGCCGAGGACTATCTGCCGCTCGGCGACATCATGGAGGGCGCCCTCGACGAGATCGAGGCGATCGGCTCGCGGTCGGGGGAGATGACCGGTGTGCCGACCGGCTTCACCGACCTCGACCAGCTCACCAACGGTCTGCACCCGGGCCAGATGATCATCATCGCGGCCCGTCCCGCCATGGGTAAGTCGACGCTGGCCCTCGACTTCGCGCGCGCCTGCTCGATCAAGCACAACATGCCGAGCGTGATCTTCTCGCTCGAAATGGGGCGCAACGAGATCGCGATGCGTCTGCTCTCCGCCGAGGCGCGGGTGGCGCTGCACCACATGCGCTCCGGCACGATGACCGACGAGGACTGGACCCGGCTCGCCCGGCGCATGCCGGACGTCTCGGCCGCCCCGCTCTACATCGACGACTCACCGAACCTGTCGATGATGGAGATCCGCGCCAAGTGCCGCCGCCTCAAGCAGCGCAACGACCTCAAGCTCGTCGTCATCGACTATCTGCAGCTGATGCAGTCGGGCGGCAAGCGGTCCGAGAGCCGCCAGCAGGAAGTCTCGGACATGTCGCGAAACCTCAAGCTCCTGGCCAAGGAGCTGGAGCTGCCGGTGATCGCGCTGTCGCAGCTGAACCGTGGCCCCGAGCAGCGTACGGACAAGAAGCCCATGGTCTCCGACCTGCGTGAGTCCGGCTCGATCGAGCAGGACGCGGACATGGTGATCCTGCTGCACCGCGAGGACGCGTACGAGAAGGAGTCGCCCCGCGCGGGCGAGGCGGACATCATCGTGGGCAAGCACCGTAACGGCCCGACGGCGACGATCACCGTCGCCTTCCAGGGCCACTACTCGCGCTTCGTGGACATGGCGCAGACCTGATCCGGCGGTGTGCGGGTCCCCGGAATTCCCTGTGGCCGGAGAGCCGCATCATGAGGATCCGAAGAGCCGGATCCTCATGAGAACGGGGACATCCAACCGGTTGTGCACAAAGGCATTTCCTGCCCTCGTCCAGGGGTCAGTACGGTCCGATTCATGGAGCGGATCTTTCTGACGGCCGAGAAGATGACGGCTGCCCTGCGTGCCGGTGACGTGACCTCGGCAGAGCTGACCGACGAGGCGATCGCCCGTATCGAGCGGGACGACAAGGCGATCAACGCCATCTGTGTGCCGGACTTCGACCGTGCGCGGGCCGCCGCGCGCCGCGCCGACCAGGCGCGCGCCGACGGCGAGGACAGGCCACTGCTCGGTATTCCGGTAACGGTCAAGGAGTCCTACGACGTCGTCGGCATGCCCACGACTTGGGGCATGCCGGCACATCGGGACTTCATGCCGGCCGAGGACGCGGTGCAGGTGTCGCGGCTCAAGGCCGCGGGGGCGGTGGTGCTCGGCAAGACCAATGTGCCCTTGGGGCTGCAGGACATACAGAGCTTCAACGAGATCTACGGGACCACCAATAACCCGTGGGATCACAGCCGCACGTCGGGTGGATCCTCCGGCGGATCAGCGGCGGCCCTGGCGTCCGGATTCGGTGCGCTGTCCATCGGCTCCGACATCGCGGGTTCGTTGCGCACCCCCGCACATTTCTGCGGCGTCTACGCGCACAAGCCGACGCTCGGACTGGCAGCGACCCGCGGGATGGTCCCGCCGCCCGGGCCGGCGTTGCCGGCCGAACCCGACCTCGCCGTCGTCGGTCCGATGGCACGCAGCGCCCGCGACCTCAGGCTCCTGCTCGACGTCATGGCCGGACCGGACGAGCTGACGCACGGTGTGGCGTACGAGTTGACGCTGCCGCCCGCGCGCCATGAGCGGCTCGGCGACTTCCGGGTCCTGGTCCTCGACGAGCATCCGTTCATTCCGACCGGATCCGCCGTGCGGGCGGGTGTGCGGCGCGTGGCCGACGCGCTTGCCGACGGCGGCGCCCATGTCGAACGGCACAGTCCGCTGCTGCCCGATCTGGCCGAAGCCGCCATGCTCTACCGGCAGTTGCTGTTCTCGAGTTCCGTCGCGCGTTTTCCCGTCGAGGAGTACGAGCAGGTGCGGGCGCGCGCCGCCGGACTGAGCGCGGACGACCAGAGTCTCGATGCGGCGCTGCTGCGCGGCATGGTGTGCAGCCACCGCGACTGGATCGAGGCGAACAACCGTCGCGAGCTCCACCGCCACGGCTGGCGGCAGCTCTTCGCCGAGTTCGACGCCGTGGTGTGTCCCATTACGCCCACTCCCGCGTTCCCGCACGACCACAACCCCGATCCACGAGAACGGCGGATCGACATCGACGGCGTCGAGTACCCGTACTTCGACCAGCTCGTCTGGGCCGGTGTGGCCACCATGCCCGGCCTGCCCGCCACCGCCATCCCCACGGGCCGATCCCCCGAGGGCCTGCCGGTGGGAGTGCAGCTCATCGGCCCGATGTTCGAGGACCGCACCCCGCTTCGGCTGGCCGAACTGCTCGAGCAGGAGATCGGCGGCTTCCAGGCGCCGGAGTAGGGCGTACGGCCGGCGTACTGCCCGGGTGTCCTGTCCGTCGGGGCGGCCTGGTGAACCAGGGAGAAGCGCGCTGCCGATCGCGAGACCCCGCACGGTTCACCCTGCCATGATCCGGCGGTTCACCCGGCCAGCTCGGCCGCCTTTCTCTCGCGCTGGGCGAAGACGTCGTCCCGGCGGCTGTCCATCTGCCGCAGGGCGTCCTTGCGGTCCCGCTTGGAGAGTCGGTCGAGGTACGTGTGACCGACGAGGTGGTCGAACTCGTGTTGCAGGCAGCGGGCGAAGTAGCCCGTTCCCTCGATGACGACGGAGTTGCCGTCCCTGTCGGAGCCGCGGACGACGGCACGGTCGGTGCGGGGCACCTCCATGGTGGCGCCGGGGACGGACAGGCAGCCCTCGAAGTCGTCCAGGAGCCGCCGGTCGGCCGGGTCGGGCAGCTCCAGAACGGGGTTGGCGATGTGGCCGACGTGCCGGATGCCCTGCTCGTCCGGGCAGTCGTAGACGAACAGGCGCAGGTCGACGCCGACCTGGTTGGCGGCGAGGCCGGCGCCGTCGGCCACGTACATGGTCAGGAACATGTCGTCGATCAGCGACGAGAGCTCCGCGGTGCCGAACTCGGTCACCTCCCGGCAGGAGCGGCTCAGCACGTCCTCGCCCACCACGGTGATCCTGCGGACCGAGCCCCGTTCCGCCTCGGGCGGCAGCGTCGGAAAGCTGTCGACCGGGCTGCCCTGGACGTGGACGCGCCGGTCGACCGGACGGGACCCCTCGTGCTGAACAGACATGACTGCCTCCCCTTTTCGTCCTTGCCGGTTCTTGTTCTTGCCAAGAGCTTTGCAAAGTAGCAGACTTTGCAAAGTGACTGAAGATGACGTCAACGCCCAGGGCGCGCGGGACGACCGGGCCGCGGGGGCCGGCGAAGAGCTGCGGGAGCACGAAGTCCGCACCGCCCTCCTGGACCTGCTGGCCGAAGTCGGCACGGTCACCGCGACCGAAGCCGCCTCCCGGCTGGGCTACAGCTCCGGCCTCTGCTCCTTCCACCTGCGGCAGCTCGCGCGTCACGGGTACATCGAGGAGGCGCCCCACAGCGGCGGCCGTGCACGTCCTTGGAGGCTGAGGCGGCGCACGGCTGCCGCCGAGGGGGCCGCGGAGGAGCAGTTCGGGGATCTTGCCCGGGGACTTGAGGACGAGAGCTGGCAGCGCTGGCTGGCCCAGCGGGACGCGGCACCGGCCGAGTGGCGGCACGACGAGGCCTTCAGCGCGATCGCCTATCTGACCCCCGAGGAGATGAGCCGGGTCGCGGACGTCGTCCGGCGGGCACTCGCGCCCTACCAGGACCGTGAACAACGGCCCTTGGCCCGGCCCGACGGCGCTCGTCCGGTGGCGCTCATCACCCGGCTGTTCCCGCTGCTGCCCGACACGGCGGACGACGCGGACCAGGACTGAGGCCGGCGGAGCCCGCGCTTCAGAAGGCGCTGAGTCCTGTGAGTTCGCAGGAGAGGTCCCAGAGCCGGGACGCCGCGTCGGGGGCGACGGCCCACGGCTTGACGCCGCCGACGAGCATGTCGTCGGTGGTGGCCGGTTCGGCGATGTCGCAGTCCTGGCAGTACGCCCCTCCGTGGCCGTCGAGGAGCGGTGACGTCGCCGCCCACACGGCTGTCGCCGCGCCCTGCTCGGGCGTCTTGAACCCCTCGGCGGGGGTACCGTCCTCGGTCACCCAGCCCTGCGCGCGCCACTCCTCGCGGGGGATGTGGCGCTGCAGCGGCGTGAGGATGCTGCCGGGGTGCACGGCGAAGGCATGCAGGCCGTGGGCGGCGCCGAGACGGTCGAGGTGCAGGGCGAACAGGGCGTTGGCGGTCTTGGACTGCGCGTACGCCAGCCACCGGTCGTAGCCGGCGCGGAAGTGGAGGTCGTCCCAGCGGATGTCCGACAGGAAGTGTCCGGAGGACGCGACCGCCACCACGCGGGCCCCGCCGGGGGTGAAGGCGGGACGCAGGCGCTGGGTGAGCGCGAAGTGTCCGAGGTGGTTGATCGCGAAGTGCGCCTCCCAGCCCGCCGGACCGACGCGCGACTCGGGGCAGGCCATCACGCCCGCGCCGTTGACGAGGAGGTCGAGGGAGCGGCCGGTCTCCAGGAACCGTTCGGCGAAAGTACGGACGCTGTCCAGGTCCGCCAGGTCGAGGGCGTGGACCTCGGTGCGGGGCGTGCCGCGCAGGGCGTCCTCGGCGGTGTCGGGGCGGCGTGCGGGGACGACGACGCGCGCGCCCGCGCGGACGAGCGCACGGGTGGCCGCGAGCCCGAGGCCGGAGTATCCGCCGGTGACCAGGGCGGTGGTACCCGCCAGGTCGATGCCGGCGAGGACGTCGTCGGCCGTGCTGTGGGCGCCGAATCCGGTGCCCAGCCTCTGCTGTGCTGTGATCATGTCCGCGACGCTAGAACCTAGACCGCGCGCTAGGTCAAGGGATCAGTGGCCGTACGGTCGTGGCATGAGTGAGGATGCGGTGGGTCCGGCCGGCGGGAGAGCGGGCGCGGGCGGTCTGTCCATAGGCAAGGTCGCCGAGGTGACCGGTCTGAGCGTGCACGCGCTGCGGTTCTTCGAGCGCGAGGGGCTCTTCCTGCGCGAGATCCCTCGGTCCGGCGGTGGCCAGCGGCTCTACGAACAGGCGGATGTGGACTGGCTGTTGCTGTGCGGGCGGCTGCGGGACTCGGGGATGCCGATCGCCACGGTCAAACGGTTCGCGGAGCTCGTCCGCTCGGGTCCCGGCAATGAGCGGGAGCGCCTCGCGCTGCTCCAGGAGCACGAGCGCGACGTACGCGCCAGGATCGACGACCTCAGCGCTTGCCTCGACGTCATCCAGGGCAAGGTCTCCGTCTACGAACAGCATCTGCGTGACGGCACGGCCGCCGGGCTCTGGGCACCGGTGCCGGCATCACCGTCGAATTCGCTCGACCAACGGACGTCCCCCAGGTGAACTGGTCCCATGACGACACCCCATGAAGAGCTGCTGCCCGCCACCCGCCGAGCCCTGCTGCATCGCATCGCCACCACGCAGACGGAGGGCCGGGCCCCCTCGGTCGTCGCCTCGGTGGCCCGCGAAGGAGAGCTGGTGTGGAGCGGCGGCCGCAGCATGGTGGACGGGCACGAGCCGGACGAGAACGTCCAGTACCGCATCGGCTCGATCACCAAGACCTTCACCGCCGTGCTGGTGATGCGGCTGCGGGACGAGGGTGTGCTGGACCTGGGCGATCCGCTGGAGAAGCACCTGCCGGGGACGGGCGCGGGGGAGGCCACCATCGTGGAACTCCTCGCGCACACGGGCGGGCTGGCGGCCGAGACGCCGGGCGAGTGGTGGGAGCGCACTCCCGGTTCGACGCGCCCCGAGCTCGCCGACGTCCTCGGCGAGCAGCCCTTCAAGCACCCCGTCGGCCGTCGCTTCCACTACTCCAACCCCGGCTATACGTTGCTCGGATCGCTGGTGGAGGCCCTGCGGGGCGCTCCGTGGGAGGAGGTGCTGCGCCGCGAGATCCTGGAGCCGCTGGGGCTGAGCCGTACGAGCGCGCAGCCCGAGGCCCCGCACGCGGGCGGCTGGGCCGTCCATCCCTGGGCGGACGTGATGATGCCGGAGGCCGTCGAGGACCTGGGGCTGATGGCTCCGGCCGGCCAGCTGTGGTCCACGACGGCGGACCTGGCGCGCTTCGCGTGGTTCCTGGCGAAGGGCGACGACCGGGTCCTCGGCGCGGAGTCCGTGCGGGAGATGCGGACGCCGGCGGGGCCCTCGCAGCCGGGGGACCGGGACAGGTCGTACGGCCTGGGCCTGGATCTGCTGCGCTGGGAGGGGATCGAGCTGGCCGGGCACACCGGCTCGCTGCCGGGCTTCCTGGCCGGTGTGTGGGTGAGCGAGCAGGAGGGCGTCGCCGCGGTCGCGCTCGCCAACTGCACGTCCGGACCTCTGATGGGAACACTGGCCGCGGACCTGGTGAAGATCGTGGCCGAGGCCGAACCCCGTATCCCGGAGCCGTGGCGCCCGCTCCCCGAAGTCGACGAGAAGGCGCTGGAGTTGACGGGTCCCTGGTACTGGGGGACCCAGGTGCTCGCGCTCCGGCTGACGGCCGACGGCGGGGTCGAGCTGGGCCCGCTCTCCGGCGCGGGACGCCAGGCCCGGTTCACGTCCAATGGCGACGGCACATGGACGGGGCTCAACGGCTACTACGCGGGCGAGCTGCTGCGGGCGGTGCGGCGGCCGGACGGTTCGGTCAGCCATCTCGACCTGGGGTCGTTCGTCTTCACCCGTGAGCCGTACGACGCCGGAGCGCCGGTTCCGGGCGGGGTGGACCCGCAGGGGTGGCGCGCCTTCTAACGCGGTGCGGGGTGGGGCTGTTTCACGTGAAACAGCCCCACCCCCACGTCGCTGGCTCAGAGCTGCAGCTTGAAGCCCACATGCGACGCCGAGAAGCCGAGCCGCTCGTAGAAGCGGTGGGCGTCGGTGCGGGTGGCGTCGGAGGTCAGCTGCACCAACTGGCAGTTCTGGCGCCGGGATTCCTCGACGGCCCACTCGATGAACCGCGTGCCGAGCCCGCTGCCGCGCTCGTCGGCGTGGACCCGCACGCCCTCGATGATCGACCGAGTGGAGCCCTTCCGGGAGAGCCCCGGAATGATCGTGAGCTGGAGCGTGCCGACGACGCGCCCCTCGCGTACGGCGACGACCAGATGCTGGTTCGGGTCGTCGGCCAGCCGCTCGAAGGCGGTGACGTACGGAGTGAGGTCGTCCGGCGATTCGCGTGCCGCGCCCAGCGGGTCGTCGGCGAGCATGCCCACGATGGCGGGCAGATCGTCGGCGACGGCAGGGCGTATTTCAAGATCTCCCATGGCCGCAGCCTATGCGGACCGACCATTCCGAGGGCAGGGGGCCGCGGGCATCGCCGGGCGGCCTAGGCAGGCACGCGCAGCGTCTCGACGGCTTTGACCAGTGGCGCGAGCTCAGGGTTCTGAGCGGCCTCGTCGAGCGCCTCGCGCAGGGCGGCGTCGTTGGTCGGGCGCGCCTCGGCGAGCAGCGCGGCGCCGGCCGTGCTCACGTCCGTGTAGATGCCGCGCCGGTCGGTCGGGCACAGGTAGCGGGACAGCAGTCCGCGCTCCTCGAGGCGGGTGACCAGGCGTGTGGTCGCGCTCTGGCTCAGCACGACGGCGTCGGCGACCTGCTTCATCTGCAGGTGGCCGCCCTCTCCGTCGTGCTGACGGTTGAGGACGTCGAGGAGGCTGTACTCGCGCACGCTCAGGCCGTGCTTGGCCTGGAGGGCGCGCTCGACGTGGGCCTCGATCTTCCCGTGGAGCAGGGAGAGCGCGCACCAGCTCTGTGCGAGCGCGGTCAGTGCGGGGTCTGTCGCGGTCATGACTGTTGTTCCTCCGTCCCGGAGCGGCTGCACCCAGAGTAATCCACCTGTGCAATATTCAGCGCTTGCAATTATCCCGCGCGTGCAACTATTGTGTACGCACGTTAAGCGCACCTGCAACCGTCTGGAAGGTAGATCCAATGCCTCTCGCGCTTCTGGCCCTCGCGATCGGGGCTTTCGGAATCGGAACCACCGAGTTCGTGATCATGGGACTGCTTCCCGAGGTCGCGGGTGACTTCGGCGTCTCCATCCCCACGGCCGGCTTCCTCGTGACCGGCTATGCCCTCGGCGTCGTGCTCGGCGCCCCGCTGATGACCGCCCTCGGCACCCGCGTCTCCCGCAAGCGGATGCTGATGCTGCTGATGGGCCTCTTCATCATCGGGAACCTGCTCTCCGCCGTGGCCCCGGTCTTCGGCGTCATGCTGGCGGGCCGCATCGTCGCCTCGCTCGCCCACGGTGCCTTCTTCGGCATCGGCTCCGTCGTCGCGGCCGAACTGGTGGCGCCGGAGAAGAAGGCCGGAGCCATCGCCATGATGTTCTCGGGCCTCACGGTCGCCAACGTCGTCGGTGTGCCGCTCGGCACCTTCGTCGGCCAGGCCATCGGCTGGCGCATCACCTTCGTGATCGTCGCGGCCCTCGGTGTCCTCGGCCTCGCCGGTGTCGCCAAGCTCGTGCCGGACCTGCCCAAGCCCGAAGGCGTGCGGCTGCGCGACGAGATCGGCGCCTTCCGCAACGTACAGGTGCTGCTCGCCATGGCGATGACGGTGCTCGGCTTCGGCGGTGTCTTCGCGGCCATCACCTACATCACGCCGATGATGACGGATGTCGCCGGCTACGCGGACTCCTCCGTCACCTGGCTGCTCGTCCTCTTCGGGCTCGGCATGGTCGGCGGCAACCTCATCGGCGGCCGGTTCGCGGACCGCGCGCTGATGCCGATGCTGTACGTGTCGCTGGGCTCCCTCGCCCTGGTGCTCGGTCTGTTCACCCTCACCGCGCACAACAAGATCGCGGCCGCCGTCACCGTCATGTTGATCGGGGCCCTGGGCTTCGCGACCGTGCCCCCGCTGCAGAAGCGGGTCCTCGACTACGCCTCGGGCGCTCCGACGCTCGCCTCCGCGGTCAACATCGGCGCCTTCAACCTGGGCAACGCGCTGTCGGCCTGGCTGGGCGGGATCGTCATCGCCGCCGGCCTCGGCTACACCGCCCCGAACTGGGTCGGCGCGGCCCTCGCCGCCTCCGCCCTCGTCCTGGCCCTCGTCTCGGCCGCCCTGGAGCGTCGCACCGGCGCTCCGAGCCGGGTCGTGACCGGTGCGGCGCCCGTCGAGCGGGCCACCCCGGTCCACCACTGACCTTCCGACTCCCCCCCACACCGCTGACTTCCTGACTCCCCCTCCGTTTCACCAGCACCACCCCTCAAGGAGAAGACCCCTCATGAGCACCACCACCGCTGCCGTCGCCCCGCTGACCATCGAGGACGCCGAGGCGCTCGTCACCGCCGCCCGTCGCGCGGCCGAGGACGCCGGTGTCACGGTCAGCGTCACCGTCCTCGACGCGGGCGGCCACCTCCTCGCCTTCCGGCGCGACGACCGCGCCGTGCTGATCTCCGGCGAGACGAGCACCCGCAAGGCCTACACCGCGCTTCAGCTGAACGCCCCGACCGCCGACCTGGTCGACGCGGTCCAGCCCGGCGGCCTCTTCCACACCCTGCCCACCGCCCTCGACCGGCCGCTGCTCTTCATCGCGGGCGGTGTGCCGGTCCACCGCGACGGCCGCCTGATCGGCGCGATCGGCGTCGGCGGCGGTGCCCCGGAGCAGGACCACGGCTTCGCGACGGCGGCCGTGCAGTCCCTCGCGTAACGCCTGCGAGAAGTGCTCAGGCAGCGCATGCGAAAGGCCCGCTCCCTTCGGGGAGCGGGCCTTTCGTGGTGCGGAGGCCGGGTCAGCCGGCCGCGACCGTCAGCGGCGCGAAGCGGCGGGTCCAGTCGCCGGGCAGCTCCGGAGTGCCGTACGCCATCACGGAGTTGAAGGCGACGGACGCGAGGCCGCCCTCCTTCACCCAGGCCAGCAGCTCTTCGTGCCGCACGTCGATGTCCGTGCGCAGCGGCCGGTCGGTGCGGGCGGCGAGCGAGGCGACGAGGGCCTTCGCGGTCTCGGTGTCGCGGGCGACGAGCGGGCCCACGACATGGGTCTCCATGTTCGGCCAGGCGCCCGCGTAGCCGATGATCTCGCCGTCGGCCTCCGCGACCCGGAGCTGGTCGGTGAAGGCGGGCAGCCGGGTGATCACGTGGGTGCGGTCGTGGCCGAAGACCTCGGTGTCGAGCCGGAGGATGGTGGTCAGGTCCTCCGCGGTGGCGGGCCGGGTGGCGATGTCGGGCAGCGGGCCGGCGGGGACGAGGCGACCCCGGACCATCTCGGCGCGGCCGATCGCCTTGAAGCCGAGCTGCTCGTAGAGCGGGCGGCCGTACGGGGTGGCGTGGAGCGTGAGCGGAGTAGTGGCCGACTCTTCGACGGCGTGCCGCATCATGCGGCGGCCGATGCCCCGGCGGGCGTACCGCTCGGCGACGAGGACCATGCCGATCGCCGCCAGACCGGGGCGTTCCTGCGGGCCGTACTGGGTCACTACATAGGCACCGATCAGGCCGTTGCCGTCGGGGTCGTCGATGCCGTAGCCCGTTCCGGCCGAGAGCAGGAGACTCCACTTGTGTTCCTCGCGGGGCCACTCGCGGTCCTCGGAGAGGTCGGCGCAGGCCTTCAGGTCGCGGGGGGTGAGTCGGCGGATGGGCAGTGCGGAGAGGGAAGGTGTCGACACCCGGGTCAGGCTGTCTGACGCACGTCCCCGGCGTCCACCCGTTTGTGGGCAGAAGCACGATGCATTTCGCCACGTTGCTTCCGGCCACGGCGGGTGAGGCCCCAGGGCTTGAGCACGGAGATGACGGTCATGAAGACGTAGGCGCTGAGCGAGACGATGGGCCCGGCGATCAGGCCGCTCGGATCGGTCAACGGGTCGCCCGCCGCCAGGGTCGCGGCCGTGGCGTTGATGCCGGGGCGCAGCGAGAAGGCCGACGCGGCCGTCGTGGCGAGGGTCAGCCAGAACTTCGCGTAGACCCAGCGATGCCTGGCCAGTCCCCACGGCGTGCCCAGGGACAGCAGCAGGCCGCTCAGCAGGGTGAGCAGGGCGAGGGGGAGCACCAGCCAGTCCGTGAACACCTTCATCGAGCGGACGGCGGCCTCGATGCTCGTGGGGGATTCCGTCGTGATCGCGGTCAGGGCGAGAGCCAGCAGCCCGAGCGTGAGCCCGAGCCAGCCGGCTGCGCCGACTACATGGACAACCAGGGTGGCCCGACGCGCGGGGCGGCTTAGTTTCACGTGAAACACGGTGCCAAGCAGCGACGGCCGGGGCGTCTGACAGCGGGAGTAACCGCGGGTACTAGCCTCGGCGTACATGGCACGCCTACACCTCTTCGACATGGACGGGACGCTGCTGCACGGCACGGCGGCGCCCGTGGAGATCTCACGGCAGCTCGGCCTGGATGCGGAGATCGCCGAGTTGGAGCGGGGCTTCGTGGCGGGGCACATCGACTCGCCGACGTACGCGGTGCGGGTGCACGCCCTGTGGGCGGAGCTCACGGACGCACAGGTGACGGCGGCCTTCGAGGGGGCGCCCTGGCTCTCCGGCATCCGGGACACCTGGGCCGAGATCCGCGCGGGCGGTGACTACTGCGCGGTGGTGTCCCTCTCGCCGTCCTTCTTCGTGGAGCGGCTCCTGGGCTGGGGCGCGCATGCCGCGCACGGCTCGCGCTTCCCCGCCGTGCCCTTCACCGAGCCCGTCGATCCGACGGGCATCCTCAACCCCGCGGCCAAGGTGAAGATCGCGAACCGGCTCTGTGAAGAGTTCGGGGTGGGCCTCGGCGATTGCGTCGCGTACGGGGACTCGCTTTCCGACCGTGACCTGTTCGGTGCCGTGCCGGTTTCCGTCGCCGTCAATGCGGATCAGCGGCTGGTGGGCCTGGCCACCCACTCGTATGTCGGGCGGGATCTGCGTAAGGCGTACGAATTGGTGCGGCACGCCCGGTAATTGAGGCAATTGGCAGGCGAGGGCATTGAATTCAAGGTGAAGGGAAGGGGGGCTTGTGTGCCCGGCGGCTGCCGGTATGGTCGACTCCGATTCGTGCCGGGTGCGCTTCTTCGCACTCTGGGGGGCACACACGCAGGTCAATGAAGCCTAACGGGGCCAAGAGATCCAGAACCCGTACTTCTCGTAATACGACCGGCGTGGCGGGGGTGAATGCGATGCTGCAGTGAGGGACTGCGGCCAATGTCACATTCTCTACCTACTTGTCCGTAGGGTCCCGGAACCCGGGGTTCAATGTGGCCGTATCGGCCATCGAGGCAGAGCGAGGAAAGCAGGCAGCTTCCGACCGGAAGTGCGCAGACCGACCGAGAGATGTTCGAGGCGAGGCACAGCATGGAGGCTCCGACCACCACGTCGGCGGACGACGGCACTGCCGGCGACGGGGGCGGCTGGTTCACACCGCGCAGGCCGCCCCAGCGGCAGGAGGAGGGCGTTCCGCGGCAGTCCGGCGCATCCAGGCCCGGCCCCGAGCCCGCACCCGCACACGAGCGCGCAGGCGAGCGAATAGCCGCCCCGGCGCCCGCGACGACCGCGACCACCGAGGGGCCCGCGCCGAGCACCACGACCGCGAGGAGCGCACCGTCCGCTGCGGCCACGGCGACCGCACCGGCACCGGCACCGGCACCGTCACCCGCGCCCCTTCCGCAAGCGGAGCCGACGGCGAAGGCCTCCCCCGACGCCGTCCTGGTGCAGCGCACGATGGCCGAAGTCAGCCCCGTCGCCGACAAGGTCACCTCGTACTTCTACGCGCTGCTGTTCACCCGGCACCCCGATCTGCGCGGCCTGTTCCCGGCGGCGATGGACACCCAGCGGGACCGGCTCCTCAAGGCGCTGCTGACCGCGGCCGAGCACATCGACCACACCGACGTACTCGTCTCGTACCTGAAGAACCTCGGCCGTGGACACCGTAAGTACGGCACGCGGCCCGAGCACTATCCGGCCGTCGGCGAGTGTCTGATCGGCTCCCTGAGCCGGTACGCGAGCGCGGTCTGGGACGAGGAGACCGAGGCCGCCTGGGTCCGGACGTACACGACCATCTCCCAGGTCATGATCGACGCGGCTGCCGAGGACGAACTGCGCGCCCCCGCCTGGTGGTACGCCGAGGTCGTCTCGCACGACCTCAGAACCCCGGACATAGCCGTCGTCACGGTCCGCCCCGACCAGCCGTACCCCTTCCTCGCCGGGCAGTACACCAGCCTGGAGACGCCCTGGTGGCCGCGGATATGGCGGAACTACTCCTTCGCTTCGGCGCCCCGCTCCGACGGGCTGCTGTCCTTCCACGTCAAGGCCGTCCCGGCCGGCTGGGTCTCCAACGCCCTGGTGCACCACGCCCGTCCCGGTGACATCCTGCGGCTCGGCCCGCCCGCCGGTTCGATGACCGTCGACCACACCACCGACAGTGGACTGCTCTGCCTGGGCGGCGGTACGGGCATCGCGCCCATCAAGGCCTTGGTCGAGGACGTCGCCGAGCACGGCAGGCGGCGCCCCGTCGAGGTGTTCTACGGCGCCCGCACCGATCACGACCTGTACGACATCGACACGATGCTGCGGCTCCAGCAGGCCCACCCCTGGCTGGCCGTCCGCCCGGTCGTCGACCAGCGGGCCCAACTGCCCGACGCCGTCCGCGAATACGGCCCCTGGAACGAGTACGACGCGTATCTCTCGGGGCCGCCCGGCATGATCCGCAGCGGAGTGGACACCCTGCGGGACGTCGGCATTCCTGAGGGAAGGATTCGCCACGACTCCGTCGAGGACCTGGTGGCGCCCGGCGGCTGACGCGGCGCGGCGGGGGACGGCTCCGTGAGGAGGGGTCAGCCCAGGTCGGGGGCGTGCATCGCGCGTACGCCCTCGATGTTGCCGTCGAGGTAGTGCCGCAGCGACAGCGGTACGAGATGGACCGAGGCGATGCCGACCCGGGTGAAGGGCACGTGCACGATCTCGTACTCGCCGCACGGCTCCTCGATCTCGGGGCCGTGCCGCAGGCCGGTGTTCATGGACTCCAGGCGGCAGACGAAGAAGTGCTGCACCTTCACACCAGTGGCCCCGCCGTCCTCACCGATGTGCTCCACGGTGTCGACGAAACAGGGCACCACATCGCTGACCTTGGCGCCGAGCTCCTCGTGGACCTCGCGGTGCAGCGCGTCGACTACGGTGGCGTCCCCGGGCTCCACGCCGCCGCCCGGGGTGACCCAGTACGGATCGACGCCGGGCTTGGTCCGCTTGATCAGGATCAGGTCGTCTCCGTCCAGCAGGACGGCGCGTGCGGTGCGCTTGACCACGGGTCGGACGGTCATGGGAGAAATGTGGCCCGGACTGTTCCACGTGAAACATCGCGAACCAGCCGGGACCCCCATCAAGCCCAGTCGACGGCGGCACGCAGCAGCCACTCGTGCGCCCGCGCGATGTGCGGCATCGCGAGCGTTCCCGCGCGCACCGCCAGGAAGTACGTGCGCAGCGGAGGCACCGTGGGATCGAGGAGCGCGACGACGTCCCCGCGCCGGAGGGCCTCGGCGCACAGATAGCGGGGCAGTACGGCCAGGCCGGCGCCCGCGGCCGCGCAGGCCAGCACCGCGCGCAGATCCGGCACGATGACGGCGCCGGACGCCGCGGGGCGGGCGTCGAAGACCGCGGCCCAGTAGCGCGAGACGAACGGCAGCGACTCGTGCACCTCGACCACCGGAAGGTTCTCCAGCGACGGCGCTCCCCCACGGCGCGGCGTGCCCGGACCGATGTGGGCGGCCCAGCGCTTGCCCGCGACCAGGACGTGCTCCTCGTCGCAGAGCGGCGTCGCGGAGAGCAGCGTGCCGCGTGGCCGGGCCGTGGTGATGACCAGGTCATGGTGCCCGGCGGCGAGCCCGTCGAGGACCTCGTCGGCGGTGCCGAACGAGGCACGCAGGGCGTAGCTCTGGCTGTCCTGGCCGGTCAGCGTGGTGAGGGAGGGCAGGGCGCGTTCGGCGGTGAACTCCGGAGGGCCCGCGAGGTGGAGTGTGCGTACCGGCGAATCCTCGTCGAGCCCGTACTCGGCGATCTCCACCAGGGCGTCCAGGTGCGGGGCGGCCTTGTGGGCGAGCTCGTCGCCGATGCTCGTGGGCGTCACGCCGCGGGCCTGACGCAGGAAGAGCGGGCGGCCCAGCTGCCGCTCCAGAGTGCGGATCTGCGAGGTGACGGCGGGCTGGGAGAGCCCGAGCAGCGCCGCCGCGCGCGTGAAGGAACCGGCCCGGTGCACCGTCACGAAGGTGCGCAGCAGGGCCAGATCCATGGCGGCGTCCCTCCCCTTCCTGCTCTCAGGGCGCGCCCAACTATAAATATGTCGATAGGTCTCTGTCGCTACTGTGATTGGACACTGACACAGAGTCAACTAGCCTTGTTCGCGCGGTTCTTCGCGCGCAGAACCGGAACGGTCCGAGCCACGAGGGGGGAGGCTCGGACCGTTCGTTGTGCGGAGAACGGGTGCGTGTGCCCCGCGGCGAGCGGTCAGCCCGCCGAATCGGCCGACTCGTCCAACGCGCGCAGTACGTCCGCCACCAGGTCGGCGGGGTCCTCGGCGCCCGCGGAGAACCGGATGAAGCCCTCCGACACGGCGTCGCCGCCCCAGCGCCGACGGCGCTCGGCCGTGGACCGCACCCCGCCGAAGCTCGTCGCGTCGTCGACGAGACGCAGCGCTTCGAGGAAACGCTCGGCACGCGCGCGCGTGGGCAGCGTGAAGGAGACCACGCACCCGAAGCGCCTCATCTGCTGCGCGGCGATCTTGTGCGAGGGGTCGTCGGGCAGCCCGGGGTAGCGCAGCCCCGACACCTCCGGACGGTCGCGCAGCGCCTCGGCGAGGGCCAGGGCGTTCGCGTTCTGCCGGTCGGCGCGCAGCTGGAGCGTGGCGAGCGAGCGGTGCGCGAGCCAGGCCTCCATCGGGCCCGGAATCGCCCCGACGATCTTGCGCCAGCGCCGCACGGACGCGGTCAGCTCCGCGTCGCGGCAGGCGACGTACCCCAGAAGGATGTCGCCGTGCCCGGTGAGCATCTTGGTGCCGCTGGCCACCGAGAAGTCGGCTCCGAGCTCCAGGGGGCGCTGGCCGAGCGGCGTGGCCAGGGTGTTGTCGACCGCCACCAGGGCACCGCGCGCGTGGGCCGCCTCGACGAGCCGGCGCACGTCGCACACGTCGAGGCCCGGGTTGGAGGGCGTCTCGATCCACAGCAGCTTGGCGCCGTCCAGCACGTCGAGCTGGGCGTCGCCGCCGGTCGGGGCGGTGCGCACCTCGATGCCGTACGCCGTGAGCTGCTCGCTCACCAGCGGCAGCACCTGATAGCCGTCGTCCGGCAGGACCACCGCGTCACCGGCACGCAGCTGCGAGAACAGCACCGCCGAGATGGCGGCCATGCCGGACGCGAAGACCAGCGTCTCGACGCCCTCCGAGGGGGTCGGAGCCGCAGAGTCCGGGGCCTGGGAATCCGAGGCCGGAGAGCTTGCGGTCCGGGAGCCCGGAGTCTGAGAGTCCGGCGCCTCCAGCTCGCTGATGGCGCGCTCCAGGTGCGTCCAGGTGGGGTTCTCGTCCCGTCCGTAGGCGTATCCGCCCGTGGGGTCGCCCGGCAGGTGGAAATGGGCCGCGAACACCGGGCCGGGAAGCGTCGGTTCGTGCTTCACCGGCTCCGGGAGCCCGGCCCGCACCGCGCGTGTGCCGTCGCCTATGGGACCCGTGGACTCCGATTCCGTCGTCATGCCGCCCGCCTTTCCACTGCTTCACGTACCGCGTCGAGCAGGCCTTCGCTCGCCGCCTCGACCATTCTCAGGCACTCCTCGAACCCCTCGAAGTCCCCGTAGTAGGGGTCGGGCACGTCCAGGTCGTCGGCGGCCGGGTCGTACGAGCGCAGCAGCCGCACCTTGTCCGCGTCGGCCGCGGTCGGCGCCAGCCGGCGCAGCGCCCGCAGGTGCCCGGCGTCCAGGGCGATGACGAGGTCGAGCCGCGCGAACCAGTCGGCATGGAACTGGCGGGCGACATGGTCGCTCTCGTAGTCGGCCGCTCGCAGGACGGAGACGGTGCGCGGGTCGGCACCGTCCCCCTCGTGCCAGCCGTCGGTGCCCGCGCTGTCCACCGCGACCAGGTCACCGAGCCCGGCCTCCTCGACGCGGGCGCGGAAGACGGACTCGGCCATCGGGGACCGGCAGATGTTGCCGGTGCAGACGAAACACACGGAGAAGGGCATGGGGCGGGATCAGTCCTCGTCGGGGAGCACGACGTTCATGGCCCAGGACACGACCGAGATGATCAGGCCGCCCAGGACGGCGGTCCAGAAGCCCTCGACGTGGAAGCTGACGTCGAGCTTGTCGGCCAGCCATGACGTGAGCAGCAGCATCAGGGCGTTCACCACGAGGGTGATCAGGCCGAGCGTCAGGATGAACAACGGGAAGGTGAGGACCTTCACCACCGGCTTGACCAGGAAGTTCACCAGCCCGAAGAGCAGGGCGACGATGATGAGCGTGCCCACCTTCTTGCCCGTGCTGTCGCCGGTCAGGGTGATCTTGTCGAGCAGCCACACGGCGACGGCCAGGGCCGCGGCGTTGGCGATCGTCTTGACTACAAAATTCTTCATGTGTCTGATCGTGGCAGACGCGGGCCGCGAACGTCCGGTGCGCGAGGGGCGGCGGGCGTCGGCACGACGCGCACCGGCAGCATGGGCGGCGACAAGCGGCGACAAGCGGCGGCAGCGGCGATCAGCGGCTGCGCGGCACACGGCATGAGCAGCGGCAAACGGCAGAGCAGCGGCAAGGGGCGTACGAGGGCGATGAAGGCATTCCGACTGGACGAGCTGGAGGCGGAGCGGGCCGCGAACGACGGCGCGTATCTGCAGTTCCTGCGGGAGCGGAACATGTCGGTCGGGCTGTACGCGCTCGACGCCGGCGCCACCGACCCGCAGCAGCCGCACGGGCAGGACGAGGTGTACATGGTCGTCAGCGGCCGGGCCTCGATCACCGTCGGCATGGAGACCACGCAGGTGGCGCGCGGCAGCGTCGTCTACGTGCCGGCCGGGGTCGCCCACAAGTTCCATCACATCAGCGAGGACCTGCGCGTTCTCGTCGTCTTCTCCCCTCCTGAGGGCTGACTCGACAGAGGGTCCGACCTCGGGGTTCCCTCAGGGTCGGATCAGGGGAGTACGGGGGATCCGAGGCCCCCGTTCGGCTCTTCGGCGCCCTAGCATCGAATGCAAGAAGTACGGGACTTGCAGAGAAGCAGAGAGAGGTAAGGACGATGGCGGCGAAGGAGATCTTTGCGGGAATGCCGTGGTGGGTGAAGTGGGTGGCCGTGCCGGTCATCGCGCTCGTCGTGTTCGGCAGCCTGATAGCGAGCGTTGTCGGATTCGTGATCGGTCTGCTCTTCAAGGCGCTGCTTTTCGTCGCGCTGGTCGGTGGACTCATCTACGTCGTACGGAAGTTCATATCCGGCTCCTCTTCTTCCCGCAGCGACTGGTGACGTCCGTTTCCGGCGGCGATGGTGCTCTCTGTTCGGCGGCTCTCATCCACCGGCTCCTATTCGGCGACGCCCATTCGGCGACTCCCGTTCGGTAACTCCCGTTCGGTGGCCGCTGGTCGATGGCCACCGCGTTCGATGACCACGGTTTCGATGGCCAACGTGTTCGATGGGCGCCGTGCGACGAGCACCGTTCGGTGGCTGCCGTTCGACCGTTGTTCGTCGACCACCGACTGGTGACTTTCCGCAACGGTTCCCTCGCCCGGGGGAAGTTTCCCGGCAGGGCGCCGTAGAGCGGTGGCCAAGGGTTAGAGTCCGAAAACCGACGCGGGGTGCGATCCCCGCGGACGGGCGCACTGCCCCTTCCCCCGGTGATCCGGGCAAGGGCGGGGACCCCCACGCGCTTCGGGAGCGAACCTTGGCCGCGGTCGACATCACCACTTCACCGTTCGACGTCCCTTCGCCGATCGGCACCGCACCCGCCGACGCGCTCTCCCGGACGGACGCGCTCTCCCGGACGGACGTGGTCTCCCCAACGGACGCGGTCTCCCCAACGCAACCGGACCCGAAACCGGAACCATGCCTGGACTCGGCCCCGGCCCCGCACCCCGCGACCGCCGAAACCGGCAAGGCCGCCCCAGCCCCCTTGGTCGAGGCCGCCGTCGCGCCGACCCTCATCGGCTCCGTGCAGCGGGCCATGCGGCTCCTGGAGGCCGTCGCGTCGCACCAGGACGGGGCGCCCGCCAAACAGCTGGCCCGGGAGGCGGGGCTCGCGCTCCCCACCGCGTACCACCTGCTGCGCACCCTGACCCACGAGGGCTATCTGCGCCGTGAGAAGGGCGTGTTCGTGCTCGGCGAGGCGGCCGAGCGCCTCAGCAGCAGCGGAGCGCAGCAGAATCGTCGCGGCACGATCGACGACTCGCTGGCACACTGGCGCGACACCATCGGCGTCCCCGTGTACTTCGCGGTCTACCGCGAGGGCGAGATCGATCTCGTGGCCGTGGCCGACACTCCGAGCAACCCCGCGGTGGAGGAGTGGGCGGACTTCCGTGAGACGGGTCATGCCCACGCGATCGGACAGTGTCTGCTCGGCCAGCTCGACGAGCGGGCACGGCAGGACCATCTTGCCCGCTATCCGGTTCAGTCGATCACTCGCTACTCGGTTCGGGACGACCGCACATTCATGCGGCGGCTCGATGCGATGGAGCGGATGCGGCCCGTCGTGGAGCGTCAGGAGTACGCGCTCGGGACGGTCTGCGCGGCGATTCCGATCACGGCGGGGGACACGGCGGCGACCATGGCCATTTCCGTTCCCGCCTATCAGGCGGACCGGTTGCTGCCCGCGGCACAGAGGTTGCAGCGGGAGATCGGAAGGCTACTAGGGACACTCGCCTTCTCTATCAGCATCTGAAAACTCACTCCTTGTGATCTGGTGTGTACGTTAAGCAAGATGCCAGGAGTGTCAGGGAGTTGGTTCCTGGCCAGTTGAGGGCTATGTGACGGGGTAGGGCGCGATGGGCGAGTCGGTGCAGGCAGAGGTCATGATGAGCTTCCTTGTTTCCGAGGAGCTCTCGTTTCGCATCCCGGTGGAGCTGCGCTATGAGATCAACGATCCCTATGCCGTGCGGCTGACGTTCCATCTGCCCGGTGATGCCCCGGTGACGTGGACCTTCGGGCGGGAGCTGCTGATCGACGGCGTGGGCAGGCCGTGCGGGGACGGGGACGTGCGCATCGAGCCGACCGATCCCGACCTGCTCGACGAAGCGCTGATCAGGCTTCAGGTCGGCGGTGAACAGGCGCTGTTCAGGGTGGGCATTCCGCCGCTGCTGGCGTTCCTCGACCGTACGGACAAGCTGGTGCCGCTCGGGCAGGAGCGGGCGCTCGCCGACTTCGACACGCATCTCGACGAGGCGCTCGACCGGATCCTCGCCGAGGAGCAGAACGCCGGCTGATCTTCTGGGGGCAACAGGCTGATACGAATGGCAGATTGGTGCATTTCGCATCCGCCCCGGCGTCTTTCCGTGAAGGTGCCGGATGCCCGTCGGCGTCTTTCCCCGAAGACGCCGGATGCCCGCTGGCGCCTTTCCCCGAAGACGCCGGATTCTCCCTGGCGTCTTCGGGAGAGGGCGCCGTATGCCCCTGTCGTCACGCCTTGCGGCGGCGCCCCCGTCCGCCGCGTGAGGGGCGGGCGGTAGGGACGCCGGAGGCCGATGCCGCCGCACCGGCGTGGGAACCGCCCCCGGCAGCACCCCGTCCCGCACCCGCACCCGCACCCGCCCCGGTGCCCGAGGGGCGGTCCGCGGAGACGACCAGGGCGGCCAGAGCGGTCGTCACCGGCACCGAGGCGACCAGGCCGATCGACCCGATGAGGGTGCGCACGATCTCCTCGGCGACCAACTCGCTGTTGGCCACGGTGCCCATGCTGGACTGCGCGATGGAGAAGAGCAGGAGGAGGGGCAGCGCGGCGCCCGCGTAGGCGAGCACCAGGGTGTTGACGACCGAGGCGATGTGGTCGCGGCCGATGCGGATGCCCGCGCGGTAGAGGCCGCGCCAGCCCATCGCGGGGTTGGCCTGGTGGAGTTCCCAGACCGCGGAGGTCTGGGTGACCGTCACGTCGTCGAGTACGCCGAGCGAGCCGATGATGACGCCCGCGAGCAGCAGACCGCTCATGTCGATGGAGGGGTAGAGGCCGTGGATGAGGCCGGTGTTGTCGTCCGTGTTGCCGGTCAGCGCCGCCCAGCCGATGAAGAGTGAGCCGAGGAGGCCGATGAGCAGCAGCGAGATGAGCGTGCCGAGCACCGCGACGGAGGTGCGAGCCGTGAGGCCGTGGCAGAGATAGAGCGCGATCAGCATGATGGCGCTCGCCCCGATCACCGCGACGACCAGCGGGTTCGAGCCCTGCAGGATCGCCGGCAGGATGAAGAGCGTCAGCACCATGAAGCTGATGGCGAGCGCGACCAGGGCCATCACGCCGCGCAGCCGTCCCACCACGACGACGGCGAGCGCGAAGATGCCGGCGAGCAGGGCCATCGGGATCTTGCGGTTCACGTCGGTGACCGAGTACTGCAGCCCCTCGGGGGCCTTGGGCTCGTAGGCGACCACCACCTCTTGGCCCGCGTCGAGTTGCCGGGGCGAGTCCGGCTGGATGATCTCGATGAAGGTGCGGCCCTTGTCCTTGCCGCTGGTCACCTCGATCGTCGCCTTCTTGCAGGTGCCCTGGGCGCTGGACTGCGCGGACTGGCCCTCGGCGGTGGAGGTGTCGCCGTTCGGCGGGGTCTGCGAGGGGCTGAGTTCCTTGCAGGGCAGCGCCAGCACCTTCGTGACCTTCGCCGACTGCATCTGGCGGTCGAAGCCGACCCCGGTGCGCTCGTGCGACGGCGTCCCGCCGGGCCAGAGCACCACGAGTCCCACGACCACCGCCGTGGCGAAAGGAATCAGCACTGCGGCGATGACCTTGCGCAGGTGCTTGGAGACGGGGGCGGCGGGGCCGTGACTGTGGGAGTGGCCGTGCCCACCGTGTCCGTGTCCGTGCCCGGAAGAGCCCTCGTGCCCCTGTGCATGCCCCGGCGCATGCCCCTGCGCGTGCCCATGGGGATGACCGGGGGAACGCCCATGTCCGGGTGGCTGTCCGGGCCCCTGCGGAGGCGGTCCCGGGACGGGTGGTTGCGACGGAGGCGGGGACGGCGGCGGTGTGGTGGTCACTGCCCGATCATCGCAAGAACGGAGGGGGCCCTCTGTTCAGCGCGCCCGACATGACGCTAGCGTGGAGCCACCTTTGCAATCGCGGGAGCTCGGAGCACCGGGCTGAGAGGGCGCTGACCTCCGTACGAAAGGCACCAGTGATGGTGCGGGCCGTGCGGGATCCGCTGCGTCGACCGCCGAACCTGTTACCGGGTAATGCCGGCGTAGGGAGTAGGTCTCATGACCACATCGGACGCACGCACGCCTGCCTCGACGCAGCACGACAGCGACGAGGCCGGGAAGTCCATCGGCTGGCACAAGGCGTACGTCGAGGGCTCGCGCCCCGACCTGCGCGTGCCGGTCCGCCAGGTGCACCTCACCAACGGCAAGGCCGTGACCCTGTACGACACCTCCGGTCCGTACACCGACCCGTCGGCCGAGACCGACGTCCGCCGCGGTCTGCCGCCGCTGCGGGAGAACTGGATCATCGCCCGCGGAGACACCGAGGAGTATGCGGGCCGCCCGCCCCGTCCCGAGGACGACGGCATCAAGCACACCTCGCCGCGCGGTGGGCTCAAGAACCTCGACGCGGTCTTCCCCGGCCGCCCCCGTCAGCCGCGCCGCGCCCGCCAGGGACAGGCGGTGACGCAGCTCGCGTACGCCCGTCGCGGGGAGATCACGCCCGAGATGGAGTTCATCGGGATCCGCGAGAACATGGACCCCGAGATCGTGCGCGCCGAGGTCGCCGCGGGGCGCGCCGTGATCCCGGCGAACGTCAACCACCCGGAGATCGAGCCGATGATCATCGGCAAGAGGTTCCTGGTGAAGGTGAACGCCAACATCGGCAATTCCGCGGTCACTTCCTCCATCGAGGAGGAGGTGGACAAGATGACCTGGGCGACCAAGTGGGGTGCCGACACGGTCATGGACCTGTCCACCGGCCGCAACATCCACACCACCCGTGAGTGGGTCCTGCGCAACTCCCCCGTCCCGATCGGCACCGTCCCCCTCTACCAGGCCCTGGAGAAGGTCGACGGCAAGGCCGAGGAGCTGACCTGGGAGATCTACAAGGACACGGTCATCGAGCAGGCCGAGCAGGGCGTGGACTACATGACGGTGCACGCGGGCGTGCGCCTTCCGTATGTCCCGCTCACCGCGCGCCGCAAGACCGGCATCGTCTCGCGCGGCGGTTCGATCATGGCGGCCTGGTGCCTCGCGCACCACAAGGAGAGCTTCCTCTACGAGCACTTCGAGGAGCTCTGCGAGATCCTCGCGGCGTACGACGTGACGTACTCGCTCGGCGACGGCCTGCGGCCCGGCTCGATCGCGGACGCCAACGACGAGGCGCAGTTCGCCGAGTTGAGGACGCTCGGGGAACTCAACACGATCGCCAAGCGTCACAACGTACAGACGATGATCGAGGGCCCCGGTCACGTCCCGATGCACAAGATCAAGGAGAACATCGACCTCCAGCAGGAGATCTGCGAGGAGGCGCCGTTCTACACGCTCGGCCCGCTGACCACGGACATCGCCCCCGCCTACGACCACATCACCTCCGGCATCGGCGCCGCGATGATCGGCTGGTGGGGCACGGCGATGCTCTGCTACGTCACGCCCAAGGAGCACCTGGGCCTGCCCAACCGCGACGACGTGAAGACCGGCGTCATCACGTACAAGATCGCGGCGCACGCGGCGGACCTCGCCAAGGGGCACCCGGGCGCGCAGGACTGGGACGACGCGCTCTCGGACGCCCGCTTCGAGTTCCGCTGGGAGGACCAGTTCAACCTGGCCCTCGACCCGGTCACGGCACGCGAGTTCCACGACGAGACGCTGCCGGCCGAGCCCGCGAAGACGGCGCATTTCTGCTCGATGTGCGGGCCGAAGTTCTGCTCGATGAAGATCTCGCAGGACATCCGCCGCGAACACGGCGGGGACCTGGCCGCGGACGACATCGAGGCGGGCATGGAACAGAAGTCGAAGGAGTTCGCGGCAGCGGGCAACCGCGTCTATCTGCCGATCGCGGACTGAACCGGACGCATCATGGGCTGAGTTCCTGGTCAGGGCCCCGGTCACCGCGCCCGGGGCCCGCCAGGCTTCGACCAGTCCTGCCCCCCAAGCTTTGGCCAGTACTGTGTCGTGCCGTAACGGAACGGCCAAGATCGCGCACGGGGCGATCCGCGTCCCTACCCTGCCTGACATGGGCGGGATCGATGTGGCCAACGGAGTCGTCGGCGCGGTACTGGGGATGTTGTTCGCGGTGCTGTTCCAGCAGCCGTTGCAGAACTCCTGGTACAGACTGCGGACCCGCTCCACGAGAGCGGTACGCAGCCTGAGACAGCGGGAGGAGTCCAGCCCCGCGTGGCGAACCTTCTCCCTGGGGCCTCTCCACACGTCCGCCCTGATCGTGGAGGGGGACGGCGAGTCGTCCATACCGGCCGACGCCATCTACGTCCAAGTCCTCGACGAGGAGATCGAGCTGCCGTCGGAAATGGCCGGGTGGCGCGCCGAGGTCGAGGCCGAGAGCGCACTGTTACGGGCGGAGGGCCGGACACCGCTGTGGAACGGGCCCCGCTACGCGGTCGATTCCTTCGACGTCTCCCGCACCGCCCTCGACGAACAGCCCGAGGTCCACCTGAGGCTGCGCCCGACCGACTACTACGCGTTCCTCGCGGCTCAGCAGCTCGACCGCCGGCTGACCGACGGGTCGACTCCCCGGTCCCGCTACCTCGACCCGGACAGACCACTGCAGGCACCCGCGTTTCTGCAGTGCAGTTTCGCCACGAACATCGCGGTGGTGACCGCCGACGACATGCTGGTCGTCAGCCAGCGCAGTGACCGGGTCCGTATGGCACCGGGCGTCTGGAACTCCTCTGTGAACGAGGGGATGTCACGGCACATCGATTCCTCCGGCCGGAGCGCCCCCGACCTGCATGCCGTCGCGCGACGCGGCATGCGGGAGGAACTCTCCATCGAGCCGAACGAGTACACACTCGACCTGCTCGCCTTCGTGCTGGACATCGAGAAGCGCCACTGGAGCGCCCACTTCTACGCCAAGCTCAAGGACTTGACCCACGAAGGCCTGCAGGCGCGGATGAGCAGAGGCGTCGCGGACAGATGGGAGCACCAGACCATCGACTGCGTGCCTTTCCGTCCGGCGACCGTGGTCAAGTACATGCTGCGCGCCGATCGGATTCATCGCTGGGCTCCTCTTGCGCCGGCGCTCTTCCACCTCGCGCTGGTGCACGTCTACAGCCGCACAGCGGTCGAGAGGGCCGGGGCACAGATACTCCGGCGCATGTAGCAGCACGACTCCGTGCGTCCCCCGCGCAGGCGTCCCCGCAGTCCGGCGCAGGCATCCCCGCGGTCCCTTGCAGGCGTCCCCCGCGCCCCACGCCCCCGTTCCCGCGCCGCCGTTCGCCGGCGGCGGCGCGTCGAGGCGTGTGGTGCTCGGGCGGACCTCATGGTCCCGGGCCCCGCTTCGGCCTACTCCGGCTTGTGGTCGGGGCCGCCGAAGTCCGGGCTGGAGAAGTCGGGGCTCGAGTAGCTCGGGCGCGGACCCGCTGTCGGGCCGCCGTCCGGGCTGCTGAACCCCGGCCTGTGGTAGCCGAGTTGCGGCATGCGGCTGGTGCCCGCCGCGGCTCCCCCGGGACCCGGCGACGGCCTGCGGGCCGCGGCTGCGCCCGGGTCCGTCAGGGCCTCCCGCAGGAACGGCACGACGCCCCGCTCGAGGAGCGCCCGGCCCCAGGCTTCCCTGGCCCGCGACACCTCCTCATGTCGTTCGCCGTGCAGTCCTGCCTGGAGCGAGGTGGCGCCGTTGCGCAGAGCGGTCAGCAGCAGGCCGACCGCGGCGACCAGGATGCCCCCGGCGGTGAGCGCGCCGAACAGCCATCCCGCGGTGAGCAGGGTGTCCGCGAAGGCGGGCTCGGGGTTGAGCATCTTCAGGATGTAGCCGACGAGCAGGAAGATGGCGGCGGCCGTTCCCGCGAGGACGGGTGCGAGGACCGCGACGACGGCGATCGCCCCGGCTCCCGCGGCCGCCGGCTCGGCGACCTCGCCCATCGTGGTGGCCAGGCTGACGCCGCCGGAACCTGACTCCGCGGCGCTCTGTCCGCTCCCTTCGCGGATCGATGTGGACGACGGTCGAGGTTCGCGCAACTCCTCGCGAACCTTCACGTAGTGCGCGTATTCGGCCGCGGCCGCGGCCGTGATCAACGCGGTCGCGTTCAGGGCCATGGTGCGCAGTTGTTCGGTGTTGAGCCGCTGGCCCACTGCGGCGAGTTCAGGACGGTCAGGTGCGGTGCGCAGCGCCTCATCGAGGATCCGCTCGTACTCGGGGCGGTCCTCATTGAGCAGGTGTGGAGCGCTGTTCATGTGCATCCCCCGATGCTCCGTAGGGCTAAGGCTCGCATGGCTACGAGCCGTCGGGCAGAAACGGAGGGGAGCCTGCTACGGATAAGCCGATGGTAGAGCCGTGACGGCACGCGGTGACAGGGGGTTTCCAGAATTGGCCCCCCTGGCCAGCGTGATCCTGTAAAGGAGCGCCTGCCCGCTGAACGCTCAGATACCCAGGGGGAGTTGGCAGACCAGTAGCTTTCCGGCCATGGTCACTCCGCCGTCCATGGCGATGGCGAGGCCGTCCGCGTAGACGTGCGGGCCCTCGATGACCGGACCGCCGCCGTCCGAGTCGTCCTCGGAGCCGACGTCGCCCAGGAGGTAGGGGATGGGGCTGTGGCCATGGACGATGCGCGTGCCGCCGTACACGTCGAGCAGTTCGCGTACGGCCGAGGGGCCGGACTCGTCGCGGAAGGCGAAGCGCTTGGTGAACTTCCGGAAGAGGTCCCAGCACTCGTCGGCGTCGTTGCGCGTGAGGGTCTCCCGGATGGTGTCGTTCACCGCCTCGATCGAGTCCCCGTAATCCAGATAGGCGGTCGTGTCGGAGTGCACGAGGAGATGGCCGTCGGCCTCCTCCATCGCGTCCAGGCGGGCCATCCACTGGAGGTGGTGGTCCTCCAGACGCTCCATGTCGGTCTTCTGCCCGCCGTTGAGCAGCCAGGCGGCCTGGAAGGTCGCGGTGCCCGCGCCGGAGTTGACCGGGGTGTCGCCGAAGCGCTTGGCGCCGAGCAGGAGCAGCTCGTGGTTGCCCATGAGCGCCTTGCAGTAGCCGCCGGCGGCCGCGGCCTCGGCGGAGAGCCGCATCACGAGGTCGATGACGCCGATGCCGTCCGGCCCGCGGTCGGTGAAGTCGCCGAGGAACCACAGGCGCGCGTTGCCCGCGGACCAGCTGCCCTCCGCGTCGACGAGGCCCTGCTCCTGGAGCGCGGCGATGAGCTCGGCCAGATAGCCGTGCACGTCGCCCACCACGTACAGCGGGCCGTGCTCCTCGCTCGCCCGCGGCTGCGGGGGCTCCGGCATGACCTGCACCTGGACCGTGTCGCCGCGGTTGATCACGGGCAGGTCCCGCTGCGTCGGGGTGTAGCCGTCGTCCGGCGCCTCACCGGGTGCCCCGGGGTGCGCCTCGGCGGGACCGGCCGTCTCATGGACGTACGCCGGTACGCGGAAGTCGCGCAGCGTCGCCGTCCGCACATCGGGTCCCTGACCGGCCCCCTGAGTCATCGACCCCTCCACCACCATTGCGCCGCATCTGCACCGAGATCGGACTGCCTGGTCGCAGCGGCCCGCGGTGTCGTCCGCCCATCATAGGAATGCGGCTCCCGCTGTGTGGTGCACCAGGGGTGGTGAATCGGTGCCGGACCCCTGTTCACCGCGGTTTTCTCCCGAATTGGGCAGAGGTTTCCCCACTGGTAGCGGGCCGGTGGGGGCCTCTGCCCGGAGCCGCGGGCGGGAGACGGGAGCGATCAGCCGGAGCCGGGCGAGCGGGGCGGGCTGACCGTGGTGCGCGGCGGACGTCGCTCGGACGAGGTGCGCACGATCAGTTCGGTCGGTATCACCTGCTCGACGGGACGCCCCGCGTCGAGGCCCTCGATCGCGTCGATCAGGAGCTGGACGACGGCGGTGCCGATGCGGCGCGGTTTGAGGGAGAGCGTGGTGATGGGCGGTTCCGTGGTGGCGTACACCGTGGACTCGCTGCAGCAGACGAGCAGCAGGTCGTCGGGGACGCGCAGACCGTACCGCCGGGCGGCGGCGAGCAGGTCGGTGCCGTTGGGGTCGAAGAGGCCGTAGACGGCGTCGGGCCGGTCGGGTCTGGCGAGCAGCCGGTCGGCGGCGACGGCGCCCGCGCACGGGTCGTGGGCGGGGTAGGACTCGTAGACCGGGTCCTGGCCGACGCGCTCGCACCAGCGCAGGTAGGCGGTGGTGGACAGGTGGGTGTACGTGTCCGTGGTGGTGCCCGTGAGGAGGCCGATGCGGCGGGCGCCCGCGGCGGCGAGGTGGTCGAGGATCTCCAGGACCGCGGCCTCGTGGTCGTTGTCGACCCAGGCCGTGACCGGGAGCGAGCCGGCCGGGCGGCCGTCGGAGACCACCGGCAGGCCCTGGCGGACCAGCTCGCTGACGACCGGGTCGTGGTCGGAGGGGTCGACGACGACGGTGCCGTCGAGGGCGACGTTCGACCACACGTCGACCGGGCTGCGGCGTGAGGTCGCGGGCAGGATGACCAGGGCGTAGCCCCGGGCGAGCGCGGCCGAGGTGGCGGCTCTGGCCATCTCGGCGAAGTACGCGAACTCGGTGAAGGTGAAAGGTTCATCCCCGTACGTCGTCACGGTCAGGCCGATGAGGCCGGACTTTCCGGTACGGAGCGTGCGGGCCGCGGCGGACGGGCGATAGCCCAGCCGCTCGGCGACCTCGCGTACATGGCGTCGGGTGGCGTCGGGCAGCCGACCCTTGCCGTTGAGGGCGTCGGAGACAGTCGTGATGGAGACACCGGCGGCGGCGGCGACGTCTCTGATGCCCGCTCGGCTCTGCCGGTTGCCCCGGCGTGCGGTCTCCGCTCGGCTCACCTGGTGCTTCCCTGCTGCTGTCATGGCGAGCCGATAGTAGGGCTCATGGGGGTGGGTAGCAGGGGCGCATATGCACGCGTTGACAGGCACGTTTCTGCATGGTGATCGGGTGCCAATGACCATGGAATAAAAGGGAGTTGAGCGGATCAATGAGCAGCTGGCCGTGATCGTCGCGCGCGGGCCTGCCAAATGCGCGAGGTCTCGAAGAGGTCTCAACTCACCTTCACGGGGGACGCGCGCCACGGAGCGAGCCACCGGCGCATGGGGGAGCACGGGGCGCTCCCCCCTCCCCGTACGCCTTGGCGGACGGGGGCCGCGAGACTCTGCGAAGGGGTGGAGGGCGGCTCTCGGCGGGGCCGCGGGGCGGCGGCCGGAGTGGCACATGGCGTGTGACTGGAGTGGCGCATGGGGCGGCGACCGGGGTGGCGCATGGGGCGGCGGCCCGAGTGGCGCATGGGGTGTGACCGGAGTGGCACACGGCGTGGTGGTCGGAGCGGCGCCCTGAGGGGCGGCGCCGGTCCCGGTGCGCTCGCGGGCACGAGGCCATTCGCAGCGGCGCCGAATCCTCATAAGGTAAGCAGTATTCGAACCTGTCTGTGACTGGCTACGAGGAGGACTGCGGTGAGCGAGACGAGCCCGAGGCTGCGTGCCGAGCTGGAGGGGGTTCCCACCTACAAGCCGGGCAAGCCCGCCGCGGCCGACGGACCGGTGGCCTACAAGCTGTCCTCCAACGAGAACCCCTATCCGCCGCTCCCCGGCGTCATGGAGAGCGCGCTCGCCGCGGCCGGGTCCTTCAACCGCTACCCGGACATGGCGTGCACGGGCCTGATGAACGAGCTGGCCGAGCGCTTCGGGGTGCCCGTCTCGCACATCGCCACCGGCACCGGTTCCGTCGGCGTCGCCCAGCAGCTGCTGCAGGCCACGTCGGGGCCGGGTGACGAGGTCGTCTACGCGTGGCGGTCCTTCGAGGCGTACCCGATCATCACGCAGGTGAGCGGCGCGACGTCGGTGCGGGTGCCGCTGACCGACGGCGAGGTGCACGACCTCGACGCGATGGCCGCGGCGATCACCGACCGCACCCGCCTCATCTTCGTCTGCAACCCCAACAACCCCACGGGCACCGTGGTCCGCAGGGCCGAGCTGGAGCGCTTCCTGGACCGGGTGCCGAGCGACGTCCTGGTCGTGCTCGACGAGGCGTACCGCGAGTTCATCCGTGACCCCGAGGTCCCGGACGGCATCGAGATCTACCGCGACCGCCCGAACGTCTGCGTCCTGCGTACGTTCTCGAAGGCGTACGGCCTCGCGGGGCTGCGCGTCGGCTTCGCGGTCGCGCACGAGCCGGTGGCCGCCGCGCTGCGCAAGACGGCGGTGCCCTTCGGCGTGAGCCAGCTGGCGCAGGACGCGGCGGTGGCGTCGCTGCGCGCCGAGGACGAACTGATGGGCCGCGTCGGCTCGTTGGTCGCCGAGCGCACGCGTGTGGTGGAGGCGCTGCGCGGCCAGGGCTGGACGGTGCCCGAGACGCAGGCGAACTTCGTGTGGCTGCGGCTCGGGGACCGTACGACCGACTTCGCGGCGGCCTGCGAGAGGGCCGGCGTCGTCGTGCGGCCGTTCGCGGGCGAGGGGATGCGGGCCACGATCGGCGAGACCGAGGCCAACGACATCTTCCTTCAGACGGCGGAGGCGTTCCGCAAGGAGCTCTAGCCGTCGACGGGTCCGGCCCGCGGCGGCCTCAGCCCTCGACGAGTTCGACGCGGACGGGGTCGCCGGCGCGCACCGTGGCGAGCGTCCTCGGGTCGCCGTCGATCCGTCCCAGGAGGTTGCACGGGCTCGCGAGGCGGCACTCGTCGCCCCGCGAGATGGGGGTGGGTCCGTAGGGGAGGGCGAGGGCGTCGCCGTCGGTCCAGAAGGCGACCGTGCCGGGCTCGACGACCTGCTGGGCGCCGGGCTCGCGCGGGACGCTGGCGCCGGTGTCGAAGTACACCTCCTCGCCCCAGGTGCTCGCGGTGGAGACGAGCGGCAGCACCTGGCCGATGGCCTGGCTGGTGGGAGTCTCGTCGAGCGTCGCGGTGAGGTGGCCTGCGGGCCAGGAGATCCGTATCTGCATGGCGCGGATTCAACAATATGTTGAAGTTCTTGGGAAGGCCCCGGAGAGACGATCTCCGGGGCCTTCTCGCGCCTCCGGGGCCCCACCCGCACAGTTCCCCGCGGTAAGGGGACCCCCGCGTCAACGTACCGACAGTCAGTACGACATAATGCTTGTGAATGTGAACGCGTTCACAAGCGTGTCCCGGTTCGTCCGGTGATCAGTGGGATTTAAGGGGCAAACTGCCGCTATGACCACGGTGAGTAAGGAGAAGCCGCAGTGGACCTGGCTCTAGCGCCGGAAACCCTGGCGCGATGGCAGTTCGGCATCACGACCGTCTACCACTTCCTGTTCGTGCCGCTGACGATCTCGCTCGCCGCCCTCACGGCGATCCTCGAGACCGCGTGGGTGCGGACCGGCAAGGAGCACTACCTCAGAGCCACCAAGTTCTGGGGCAAGCTGTTCCTGATCAACATCGCGATGGGTGTCGTCACCGGCATCGTCCAGGAGTTCCAGTTCGGCATGAACTGGTCCGACTACTCGCGCTTCGTCGGTGACATCTTCGGGGCGCCGCTCGCCTTCGAGGCGCTGATCGCCTTCTTCTTCGAGTCGACCTTCATCGGCCTGTGGATCTTCGGCTGGGACAAGCTCCCGAAGAAGCTGCACTGCGCCACGATCTGGATCGTCTCCATCGGCACGATCCTGTCGGCGTACTTCATCATCGCCGCGAACGCCTTTATGCAGCACCCGGTCGGCTACAAGATCGTGGAGCGTGACGGCACCAAGCGGGCGGAGCTCACCGACTTCGCGAAGGTGCTGTTCCAGGAGACGACGCTCGTCAACTTCTTCCACGTCATCTCGGCGGCCGTCCTCGTCGGCGGCGCCTTCATGACCGGCATCGCCATCTTCCACCTGCGCAAGAAGCAGCACGTGCGCACCATGCGGATGTCGATGCGGCTCGGCCTGGTCACCGCGTTCGTCGGCACCCTGCTCACCGTCATCAGCGCCGACACCCTCGGCAAGGTGATGTACGAGCAGCAGCCGATGAAGATGTCGGCCGCCGAGGCGCTGTGGGAGACCGAGAAGCCGGCGCCGTTCTCGCTCTTCGCGTACGGAGACGTCTCCAAGGGCCACAACGACGTCGCCATCGAGATCCCCGGGATACTGTCCTTCCTCGCCAAGAACAACTTCAGCGCCGAGATCCCCGGCATCAACGACCTCAACAAGGAGGCGCAGGAGAAGTTCGGGCCCGGTGACTACCGCCCCAACATCCCCACCGCCTACTGGTCGTACCGCTGGATGATCGGCTTCGGCGGGGTCTCGATGGCCCTGTGCACCGCCGGACTCTGGCTGACGCGCAAGAAGTTCTGGCTCGCTCCGGAGCACCGCACCGGCGCCGACGACGTGCCGAAGCTGATGCTCACCAAGAACAAGGAGCTCCACCCGAAGCTCGGCAACTGGTGGTGGCGGCTCTCGCAGTGGACGCTGATCTTCCCCCTCATCGGCACCGCCTGGGGCTGGATCTTCACCGAGACGGGGCGTCAGCCCTGGGTGGTCTACGGAGTCCTGCGCACCAGGGACGCGGTCTCGCCCGGGGTCTCCCAGGGCGAGGTGCTCACCTCGCTGATCGGGTTCACGCTGATCTACGCGATCCTCGCCGTGATCGAGGTGAAGCTGCTGCTCAAGTACGTCAGGAAGGGCCCGCCCGAGCTGACCGAGGCGGACCTCAACCCGCCCACCAAGATCGGCGGACCGGGTTCGGGCAAGGGCTCCGACTCCGACTCCGACGACGCCGACCGGCCCATGGCCTTCTCGTACTGAAGGAAGGAGCGACGAGGACATGGAACTTCACGACGTCTGGTTCGTACTGATCGCCGTCCTGTGGATCGGCTACTTCTTCCTGGAGGGCTTCGACTTCGGGATCGGCGTACTGACCAAGCTGCTCGCCCGCGACCGGGTCGAGAAGCGGGTCCTGATCAACACCATCGGTCCCGTCTGGGACGGCAACGAGGTATGGCTGCTCACGGCGGGCGGCGCGACCTTCGCCGCCTTCCCCGAGTGGTACGCGACGCTCTTCTCCGGCTTCTATCTGCCGCTGCTGATCATCCTGATCTGCCTGATCGTGCGCGGTGTGGCCTTCGAGTACCGCGCCAAGCGGCCCGAGGAGCGCTGGCAGACCAACTGGGAGCACGCGATCTTCTGGACCTCGCTGATCCCGGCGCTGCTGTGGGGCGTGGCCTTCGGCAACATCGTGCGCGGCGTGAAGATCGACGCCCACAAGGAGTACGTGGGCAACTTCTGGGACCTGCTCAACCCGTACGCGATCCTCGGCGGCCTGGTCACCCTGACGCTGTTCACCTTCCACGGCGCGGTGTTCGCCTCGCTCAAGACGGTGGGCGACATCCGGGTGCGGGCGCGGAAGATGGCGCTGGGCCTCGGCCTGATCACCGCGGTGCTCGCGCTCGGGTTCCTGATCTGGACCCAGGCGGACAAGGGCGACGGCAAGAGCCTGGTCGCGATGGTCGTGGCGGTGCTCGCCCTGGTCGGCGCCATCGCGGCGATCCGGATCGGGCGCGAGGGCTGGTCGTTCGCGCTGTCGGGCATCACGATCGCGGCGGCCGTCGCGATGCTCTTCCTGACGCTCTTCCCGAACGTCATGCCGTCGTCGCTGAACGACGAGTGGAGCCTCACGGTCACCAACGCCTCGTCGAGCCCGTACACCCTGAAGATCATGACCTGGTGCGCCGGCGTCGCGACGCCCGTGGTGCTGCTCTACCAGTCGTGGACGTACTGGGTGTTCCGCAAGCGGATCGGCACGCAGCACATCGCCGACGCCGCGCACTGAGTCTCCTTCGGAGGGTGTGTTTCACGTGAAACCGATCGACCCGCGCCTGCTTCGGTACGCCCGCGCCACCCGCTTCTTCCTTGTCGCGGTGGTGGTCCTGGGGCTGGTCGGAGCGGGGCTGGTCATCGGTCAGGCGATGCTCATCGCCGAGATCGTGGTGGGCTCCTTCCAGAAGGGGCTCTCCCTCGGGGAGTTGAGGACCCCGGTCGTCCTGCTCGCCCTGGTCGCGGTGGGCCGGGGGCTGGTCTCCTGGCTGACCGAGCTGGCCGCGCACCGGGCGAGCGCGGCGGTCAAGTCGGAGCTGCGGGGCCGGCTGCTGGAGCGGGCGGGGGCGCTCGGCCCCGGGTGGCTGACCAGCCAGCGGACGGGCTCGCTCGTCTCGCTGGCGACGCGGGGCGTGGACGCGCTCGACGACTACTTCTCGCGCTATCTGCCGCAGTTGGGGCTCGCGGTGGTGGTGCCGGTGGCGGTGCTCGCCCGCATCGTCACCGAGGACTGGGTGTCGGCGGCGATCATCGTCGTGACGCTGCCGCTCATCCCGGTCTTCATGATTCTGATCGGCTGGGCCACGCAGAACCGGATGGACCGTCAGTGGCGGCTCCTGTCCCGGCTGTCGGGCCACTTCCTCGACGTGGTGGCGGGGCTGCCGACCCTGAAGGTGTTCGGCCGCGCCAAGGCGCAGGCCGAGTCGATCCGCCGGATCACCGGCGAGTACCGCCAGGCCACGATGCGGACCCTGCGCATCGCCTTCCTGTCGTCGTTCGCCCTGGAACTGCTCGCGACGATCTCGGTCGCGCTGGTCGCGGTGACCATCGGCATGCGGCTCGTCCACGGCGAAATGGATCTGTACGACGGTCTCGTCGTCCTCGTCCTCGCGCCCGAGGCCTACCTGCCGCTGCGGCAGGTAGGGGCGCAGTACCACGCGGCGGCGGAGGGGCTCTCGGCCGCCGAGGAGATCTTCGAGGTCCTGGAGACCCCGGTGCCGGCCGCGGGGGACGGGGCGGTGCCCTTCGGGGCGATCGCCTTCGAGGACGTGACGGTGCGGTACCCGGGGCGGGAGTCGGACGCGGTGTCCGGGGCGGCCTTCGAGGTGGCGCCCGGGGAGACCGTGGCGCTCGTCGGGCCCAGCGGGGTGGGCAAGTCGACCCTGCTGAACGTGCTGCTGGGGTTCGTCGCGCCGACCTCGGGCCGGGTGCGGGTGGGCGGCGTGGACCTCGCCGACGTCTCCCCCGAGCGGTGGCGCGAGCGGATCGCGTGGGTGCCGCAGCGGCCGCATCTGTTCGCCGGGACCATCGCGGAGAACGTGCGGCTCGCGCGGCCGGACGCGGACGACGCGGCGGTGCGGGGGGCGCTGCGCTCGGCCGGGGCGCTGGACTTCGTGGACGCCCTGCCCGACGGGGCCGCCACCGTCCTCGGGGAGGACGGGGCCGGGCTCTCCGCGGGTCAGCGGCAGCGGCTCGCGCTGGCGCGGGCGTTCCTCGCGGACCGGCCCCTGGTGCTGCTCGACGAGCCGACGGCGGCGCTCGACGGCGGGACCGAGGCGGAGGTCGTCGAGGCGGTGCGACGGCTGGCCGCCGGGCGGACCGTTCTGCTCGTCGTGCACCGGCCCGCGCTGCTGGCCGTCGCCGACCGGGTGGTCCGGCTGGAGGCCTCCGCCGATCGCGCCCGGCACCGGGAGCCGTCCCCGGCCGCGCCGCCCAGCGGCACGACGGCCCACGACGGCCAGGACACCGCGCCCGTGGCCCTGCCCGAGGACGCCCGCCCCAGGGGAGGCGCGCTGGCCCGGGTCCGGCACGCCGCGCGGGCCCGACGCGGGCAGCTGGCGCTGGCCCTGCTGCTCGGGAGTCTCGCGCTCGCCAGCGCCGTGGGGCTCATGGCCACCTCCGGGTGGCTGATCTCCAGGGCCTCTGAGCAGCCGCCCGTGATGTACCTGATGATCGCCGTGACGGCGACCCGCGCCTTCGGCATCGGCCGTGCCGTCTTCCGGTACGCCGAGCGGCTCGTCTCGCACGACGCGGTGCTGCGGATGCTCGCCGACACCCGCGTCGCCGTCTACCGGCGCCTGGAGCGGCTCGCCCCGGCGGGCCTGCGCGGGACCCGCCGCGGCGACCTCCTGTCCCGGCTGGTCGCCGACGTCGACGCCCTGCAGGACTACTGGCTGCGCTGGCTGCTGCCCGCGTCCGCCGCGGCCGTCGTGAGCGCCGGAGCCGTCGGCTTCACCGCGTGGCTGCTGCCCGAGGCGGGCGCCGTGCTCGCCGTCGGACTGCTCGCCGCGGGCCTCGGCGTGCCGCTGGTGAGCGGGGCCGTGGCCCGTCGCGCCGAGCGCAGGCTGGCCCCCGCGCGCGGGGTGCTCGCCACCCGCGTCGCCGATCTGCTCACCGGGACCGCCGAGCTGACCGTCGCGGGCGCGCTGCGGCGGCGTACGGCCAAGGCCGCGGAGGCCGACGCCGAGCTGACCCGGATCGCCTCCCGGGGCGCCACCGCCACCGCGCTCGGCGACGGGCTCGGGGCGCTCGTCACCGGGCTCACCGTGGCCGCGGCCGCCGTCGTCGGCGTGCAGGCGGTCCACGACGGGCGGCTCAGCGGGGTCGCCCTCGCCGTGGTCGTGCTCACGCCGCTCGCCGCCTTCGAGGCCGTGATGGGGCTGCCGCTCGCCGTGCAGTACCGCCAGCGGGTCAGGAAGAGCGCCGAGCGGGTCCACGAGGTCCTCGACGCGCCCGAGCCCGTCCCGGAGCCCGCCGAGCCCGCACCGGCGCCCCGATCGCCCTTCCCGCTGCGTGTGGAGGGCCTGCGCGCCCGCCACGAGGGGCAGGAGCGGGACGCGCTCGCGGGCGTCGGCCTGACGCTGGAGCGCGGCCGCCGGATCGCCGTGGTCGGCCCGTCGGGCTCCGGCAAGACGACGCTCGCGCAGGTGCTGCTGCGGTTCCTGGGCGCGTACGAAGGGACGTACACGCTCGGGGGCACGGACGCGGCCGCGCTGGACGGCGACACCGTGCGCGGCATGGTCGGGCTGTGCGCCCAGGACGCGCACATCTTCGACAGCTCGGTGCGCGAGAACCTGCTGCTCGCCAAGAAGGACGCCACGGACGAGGAGCTGCGGGACGCCCTGGCGCGGGCGCGGCTGGACGACTGGGTCGGCTCGCTGCCCGACGGCCTCGACACGCTCGTCGGCGAGCACGGCGCCCGGCTCTCCGGAGGACAGCGGCAGCGGCTCGCGCTGGCCCGCGCGCTGCTCGCGGACTTCCCCGTCCTCGTCCTCGACGAGCCCGCCGAGCACCTCGACCTGCCGACCGCCGACGCCCTCACCGCGGACCTGCTGGCCGCGACCGAGGGCCGTACGACGCTGCTCATCACGCACCGGCTCGCCGGGCTCGACGCGGTGGACGAGGTGCTCGTCCTGGACGCGGGACGGGTGGTCCAGCGCGGCGCGTACGCGCGGCTCGCGGCGGAGGAGGGGCCGCTGCGGCGGATGCTGGACGTGGAGCGGGCGGCGGACCTGCTGACGGCGGGCTGAACCGTGTCCGGGCCCGTCCGCGGACATCCGGTGACGGCAGGCCGCCCGCCCGGCCGCGGCTCGGACGAGGACGGGCGCGTGCGCCGGGACTCGGACGAAGAGGGAAGCCCGCGACGGGGCTCGGAGGAGGAAAGCCGACCGCTACAGCCCTCGGACAAGAGCGGACACTCGCGCCTGGGCTCGGACGGCGACAGTCGTCGGCGCCAGCGCTCGGACGAGGACAGCCGGCCGCGCGGGCGCTCGGACGAAGACGGCCGCCCGCGCCGACGCCCGGACGAAGACGGCCGACAGCGTGAGCACTCGGGCGAAGACAGCCCGCGCCGACGCTCGGGCGAAGACGGTCGTCGGACCGTCGTGGCCCGGTTGTTCGCGAAGGCGTTCGGCCGGGGACGGGGCGCGCGTGACCGCTTCGACTTTCCCCTGCAAATGGGACTTACTACGCTCAAAGGCATGTCAGCACCTTCGGCCTCCGCCGATTCCCCGCTCCCCGACGGCACGCCGGACTCGGTGGAGGCGGCGGCGCGGGCGACCCGCAGCCTCCAGGGGCTTTCGCCCGAGCTGACGTCGCGGGTGCCGCAGCTGCTCGAAGCGATGCGGTCGGTCGGCACCGGGCTCGAACTGCACACCACCCTGGACCGCATCTGCGAGACCGCCGCCGAGCTCGCGGACGCCCACTACGCCGCGATCGGTGTCGTCGCCGAGGACGGCGAGGGGCTCTCCGACTTCGTCTACTACGGCATCGACAAGGAGACCGCCGAGCGGATCGGACGCCTGCCCGACGGCCACAGGGGGCTCCTCGGCGCCCTCATCCACCAGCCGAGGACGCTGCGCCTGGGCGATCTCTCCACCGATCCGCGCTCGTGCGGTTTCCCGCCCCACCACCCGCCGATGCGGACCTTCCTCGGCGTCCCGATCCGCGTCCAGGGCGAGATCTTCGGCAACCTCTATCTGACCGAGAAGCGGGGCGGCGGCGAGTTCAACGACTACGACGTCCACATGGTGCGCGTCCTCGCCACGGAGGCGGGCATCGCCATCGGCAACGCCCGCCTGTACGAGGCCGCCAAGCAGCGCGAGCGCTGGATCGACGGCTCCGTGGCGGTCACCACCGCCCTGCTGTCCGGCAGCGACGCCGAGGACGCCCTCGCGGTCGTCGCCGAGCAGGCCAGGCACCTCGCGGACTCGGCCGCCGGCATCGTGCTGCTGCCCGACAAGGAGGGCGGCATGGAGATCGTCGCCGTCTCCTCGGACGAGCCCAGCGGCGCGCTCGGCGTGATCGTCCCTCCGGAGAGCCGCATCGTCGCCGACCTCCTCGACGGGGAGTCCGTGTTCATCGACGACGCGGCCACCGACCCGCGCATCATGACCGACCTCGCGCGCGGCTACGGCCCCGTGATGATGCTGCCGCTGCAGAGCGACGGCCGGGTCCTGGGGACGCTGGTGACACCCCGCGCGCGGGGCGCACGGCCGTTCAGCGAGGCCGAGCGGACGCTCGCCGCGCAGTTCGCGTCCCAGGCCGCCCTCGCGCTGATGATGGCCGAGGCGCAGCGGGACCGGGAGCGCCTCGCGGTGTACGAGGACCGCGACCGGATCGCCAGGGATCTGCACGACCTCGTCATCCAGCGGCTCTTCGCCACCGGCATGATGCTGGAGAGCGCCCAGCGCAGGTCGGTCGTGCCGGAGGTACAGGTCGGCGTCGGCAGGGCCGTCGACGAACTGGACGTGACGATCCAGGAGATCCGCACGGCGATCTTCGCGCTGCAGCAGGGCCCCGCCGAGGCCCCGTCGGGCCTGCGCACCCGCGTCCTGCGCGAGATCAACATGGCCGCTGTCCCCCTGGGCTTCAAGCCGACGCACCACTTCGTGGGCCCGGTCGACACGGTCGTCGGCGAACTGACCGGAAAGAACCTCATCGCGGCCCTCCGGGAGGCCCTGTCCAATGCGTTCCGGCACGCGCAGGCCGCCCGCATCGACGTCGTCGTCGACGCGACCGTGGTCCTTCCGGACGGGCAGCAGGGCGTGCGCCTGACCGTCGCCGACGACGGCGTGGGCATCGCGGAGGGCGGCCGGCGCAGCGGCCTGAAGAACCTCAAGCGGCGGGCGGAGTCGCTCGGCGGCGACAGCTGGTACGGGCCCGGCATCGGCGAGGACGGCGGCGGCACGACGGTGGTGTGGGAGGCGCCGTACTGAGGCCTTTGGCGGGCGTTGTGCCGGGCTCCGCGACGGGCTGCTCCTGGGACTGACCCCCGGGACGCCGTTCGGCGGTACGCCCATGGTCCGTACGGGGCACCGTGCCCCCCGAGTGCACGAGTCGCGCAGGAAGCGCACCGCCGTCGCGGGCAACGATCCGTGACATGTGCCTGAGCCTCCGCCGTCCGCAGCCGGTCGTCACCGTGGCGGTGCTGCTGTGCGCGCTGCTCGGGCCCACACCGCCGGCCACCGCCTCCGAGGGGCCGAGCGCGAGCGCCGACGTGGCACGCCTCTACGAAGAGGCCTCCGCGGCGACCGCACGCTACGAAGAGGGGCGTCGGGCGGCCGTCGTCCAGAAGACGAGGGTCCGGAAACTGGACCGACTCCTCGCCGAGGAGCGGCACGAAGTGGCGGTGCTCCACGGCGACCTGGGCCGGATGGCCCGCGCCCAGTACCGCACCGGCGGCGGCCTCCCCTACACCGCGCAGCTGCTCCTCGCCGAGAGCCCCGACGCCCTGATGCGCGGCAAGCAGCTGCTCGGGCAGGCCGACCTGGCCGTCAACAACGCCGTCGCCAAGACCCAGCGGGCCGCCGCGCGCCTCTCCGTCGCCAAGGGCAGGGCCGACCGGGCCAAGCGCTCCCTGGAACGGCGCAACGCACGCCTGGCGGAGCTCAAGCGCGGCATCGAGCGGAAGCTGGAGTCGGCGCGGTGGTCCCTGCAGGGCGAGGCCGACGAATCGGTCGCCGCGGGCAAGTGCCGGGGCGCCGTCCGCCTGGATCAGCCGAAAACGGCCGCCACGCGCGCGTGGGTGACGCCGGTGGAGTCGTACGAACTGTCGGCGGGTTTCGACAGCGCCGGTGAGCGCTGGGCCCACCGGCACACCGGGCAGGACTTCGCGGTCGGCATCGGGACGCCCGTGCGGTCGGTCGGCGCGGGCCGGGTGGAGAGCGTGTCGTGCGGCGGGGGCTTCGGCATCGAGGTCGTGGTGCGGCACAAGGGCGGGTACTTCACGCAGTACGCGCACCTCGCGGCCGTCACCGTCGACCAGGGGGAGCGGGTGCGCGCCGGCCAGTGGGTCGGACAGGCGGGCACGACCGGCAACTCGACCGGCCCGCATCTGCACTTCGAGACGCGCCTGACGCCGTATCTGGGCTCGGGCGTGGATCCCAGGAAGTGGCTGGCCGAGCGGGGCGTCAGGCTCTGAGGGCCCTGCCCTCGCCCTGCGGCGTGAGGGCGCTGCGCGCGCCCTAGCGGCCCTGCTCCCGTTCCGCCAGGATCCGCTCGATCACGACCGCGACCCCGTCCTCGTTGTTGGCGACCGTGCGCCCGGAGGCCGCGGCGACGACGTCCGGGTGGGCGTTGCCCATCGCGTACGACGTACCCGCCCAGGTCAGCATCTCGATGTCGTTCGGCATGTCCCCGAAGGCGACGACTTCCTCGGGGGTGATGCCGCGCTCGGCGCAGCACAGCTCCAGGGTGCTCGCCTTGGAGATGCCGGGACCGCTGATCTCCAGGAGGGCGCTGGGGCTCGACCGTGTGACGGTGGCCCGGTCGCCGATGGCCGCGCGGGCCAGCACCAGGAACTCGTCGGGCGCGAGACCGGGGTGGAAGGCGAGCACCTTCAGGACCGGCTGCTCGGCCACGGCGGGGTCCGCGGGGATCTCGGCGAGGAGCTTCTCGGCGGGCGCGACGCTCTCGCCGGGCTCCATGTGCAGCGGCGGATACGTCTCCTCGTGGTGCAGTCCCCCGGTCCGCTCGATCGCGAAGGACGTGCCCGGAGCCGCGGCGCGCAGCCGGTGGACGACGTCGAGGGCGCACTCCCGCGCCAGCTCGCGGACCTTGACGAAGCGGTGGGTGCCGGGACCGCCGTGCAGGTCGACCACCGCCGCGCCGTTGCCGCAGATGGCGAGGCCGTGACCGTGGACATGGGCGCTGACGACGTCCATCCAGCGGGCCGGCCGGCCCGTCACGAAGAAGACCTCGATGCCGGCCTCCTCGGCCGCGGCGAGCGCCGCGACCGTGCGGTCGGAGACCGACTTGTCGTCGCGCAGCAGCGTGCCGTCCAG
>NZ_LIRJ01000191.1 GCF_001419745.1 Streptomyces silaceus
CCCTAGCGCAGCCCCGCCCCCGCCGCCCGCAGCGCCTCCACCGCCGCCCTGATCGACGGGCGGCGGTCCGCGTCCGCTCGCCAGACCACGTACACATGGCGCCGCACCCGGTGCCGCACCGGAACCGTGCGCACCCCCGCGGGCATCGGGTCGCGGCCCAGTTGCGGGGCCACGCACACGCCGAGACCGGCGGCGACCAGGGCGAGCTGGGTGTGGTGCTCCTCGGCGCGGTGCGCGACGCGCGGCTCGATGCCCTTGCCGCGCAGCGTGAACATCAGCCACTCGTGGCAGAACTCCCCCTCCGCCCAGGTGATCCACTCGTCGTCCGCGAACTCCTCCAGGTCGACCTCGGCACGGTCGGCGAGAGGGTGCGCCGCGGGCATCGCGACATCGGCGGGGTCGTCGAGGAGGGGCGCCTTCGCCAGGCCCTCGGGGATCGGCAGCGGTTTGTTGTACCAGTCGAGGACCACCGCCATGTCGATGTCGCCGCGTACGACGGCCGCGACCGCCGGCGTCGGCTCCATCTCGTGGCAGCCGACGCGCAGCCCGGGGTGGTCGGCGCGCAGCGCGCTCAGCGTGGCGGGCATCAGACCGCGCATGGCCGTGGGGAACGCGGAGATCCGCAGCTCGCCGACCGCCTTGCCGCGCTGCTCCTCCAGGTCGGCCTGGGCCAGCTCGACCTGCGAGAGGATCCGCGCGGCGTGCTCGGCGAGCAGCCGCCCCGCGTCGGTCAGGCGCACGCCCCGGCCGTTCTTGGCGAGGAGTTGCTGGCCGACCTCGCGCTCCAGCTTCGTCATCTGCTGCGAGACCGCCGACGTCGTCACGTGCAGGTTCGCGGCCGCCCCGCTGACCGAGCCGTGCCGGGCGAGGGCGTCGAGCGTGCGAAGGCGCTCCAGATTCAGCATCGGGACTCCAGGTTCAGCGACTCAACAGGTAAGCGATGCTACGCGATACCGCGCACGAAATCTCGCTTGTGCTAAGAGATTGTGCGACCCCATCGTGGACGCATGAGCACCCTCACCCCGCCGTCCTCACCCAGCAGGTCCGCCCCGGCCTCCCCCGTCGCGACGCCCTCTTCTGTCACACCGACACCTCCCGCCGCACCGGTCACCCCGACCCGGCGTCCCGCCCTCGACTGGCGCGTGCGCTTCGGCATCCTCGCGGCGATCTGGGGCTTCAGCTTCCTGCTGATCAAGGTGGGCACGCAGGGGTACGCCCCCTTCCAGGTCACCCTGGGCAGGCTGGCGTTCGGCACGGCCGTGGTGGCCGCCGTACTCGTGGTGAAGCGGGAGCGCCTGCCGCGCGGGGTGCGGACCTGGCTGCACCTGACGGTGGCGGCCTTCCTGCTCAACGCGCTGCCGTTCTCGCTCTTCGCGTACTCGGAGCTGACGATTCCGTCCACGCTGGCCGGCATCTGCAACGCGACGTCGCCCCTGTGGGGCATGGCCCTGTCGCTCGTCGCGCTCTCCGAGGACCGGCCGACGCGACGCCGGGTGGCGGGCCTCGGCATCGGCTTCCTCGGGGTGCTCACGGTGCTCGGCGCCTGGCAGGGGTTCAGCGGCCTGGACCTCGGCGGCACGGCCATGGCGCTGCTCGCCTCGCTCAGCTACCCGATCGGCTGGATCTACGTGCGCCGCACCCTGGCGGGCTCCGGGTACTCGAACCTCTCCCTGTCCGGCGCGCAGCTGCTGGTCGCGACCGTCGAACTGGCCGTGGTGACGCCCCTGTTCACCTCGCTGCCGACGCACTTCCCCGTCGTACCGCTGCTCGCGGTCGTGGCCCTCGGCGCGCTCGGCACGGGACTCGCCTTCCTCCTCCAGTACGGGCTGGTCGCCGAGGTCGGCCCGACCACCGCGCAGATGGTCACGTACTTCATCCCGGTCATCGCGACCGCCGCGGGCGTCGCCCTGCTCGGCGAGTCCCTGAGCTGGTCGACGCCGATCGGCGCGGTGATCGTCCTGGCGGGCGCGGCACTCACGCAGTCCACGCCGCGCGACCGTTCGACGTCACGCGTCCGCGACAGGCAGCGCACCCTCCGGAAAGCGACCCCTCCGACGCCCCCTCAGCCGTAGCGCCGCCCCGGCGCGGGTTCCAGCGCGGCGGCCACGGCGTCCGCCACCGGCACGATGTCCTCGTCGGAGAGCGCGGCCACGGTGATCCGCACCCCGGGCGGCGACTCCAGCCGGAAGCGCGCCCCCGGGGCGACGGCCCATCCCGCGTGCAGCAGCCGCGCGACCACTCCGGTCTCGTCGGGCACCGGCACCCACACGTTCATGCCGCTGCGGCCCTGCGCCGGAACACCCCGTTCGGCGAGCGCGGCGATCAGCGCGTCCCGCCGCCGCCCGTAGGACGCCGCCACCACGCGCGCGTCGACCGCGCCGTCCGCCCAGAGCCGCACCACGGCGCCCTGCACGATCCTGCTCACCCAGCCGGGCCCGAGCCGCTGGCGCCCCAGCAGCCGGTCGACGGTGACGGGGTCGCCGGTGAGCACGGCGAGGCGCAGGTCGGGGCCGTACGCCTTGGCGGTCGACCGGATCAGGGCCCAGCTGCGGGTCACCCCGGCCAGCGGGCGGAGCGGCAGATCGACGATCCCGTGGCCGTGGTCGTCCTCGATGAGCAGCACGTCCCGGTGCACGGCGAGCACGTCGCGCAGGGCACGCGCGCGTGCGGCGGTGACAGCGGCACCGAGGGGGTTCTGCGCGCGGTCCGTGACGACGACCGCGCGGGCCCCCGCCTCCAACGCCCGCTCCACGTCGGCGGGCAGCGGCCCCTCGTCGTCCACGCCGACCGGCACGATCCGCAGCCCCAGGGCCGGGACCAGGTCCAGGAGACTGCCCCAGCCCGGGTCCTCGACGGCCACCGCGTCGCCGGGCTTGAGGTGCACGGCGAGGACCCGCTCGATGGCGTCGAGCGATCCGGAGGTGACGGCGAGGGGACCGGCGGGAATGCCGTCGGCGTCGAAGGCCGCGCGCGCGGCCCGCTCCAGTTCAGGATCGATCGCGCTCTCTCCGTAGAGCACGGGTTGCGCGTCGGACCGCTCGGCGGCGGCCGTGAACGCCGCGGTGAGCGCGGGCAGCAGCGCCGTGTCCGGGTTGCCCTTGGCGACGTCCCGTACGCCGGGCGGCACGTCCACCCGCATCAGTTCGCGCGCGGTGGTGGCGGGCTTGGAGCGGACGCGGCTGCCGCGCCGCCCCGCCGTCTCGATGACCCCGCGCTCGCGCAGCGTGCGATACGCGGCGGCCACCGTATTGGGATTCACGCCCAGATGGGTCGCCAACTCGCGCATGGGCGGCAGCAGTTGCCCCGGTTCGAGGCCGCCGTCACCCACGGCCCGCTCCACACTCGCCGCAATCTCTGCTGCGCGCCGACCTTCGATCGGATACTCTCCTAGCACAAACCAGATTATGCACTAGTGCAAAACTGACCGCAAGCGGCGGACCGAGCAGACGGATCGACCGCCCCGGGCACGGAACGGTCAGTGGTCGCACAGGGGCAAGCCAGTACAGGGAGCAGCCATGCAGACGACGCGGACCACCACCGACACCCCCACGCCGGACAACGCCTCGTACGCACCGACCGAGCGCACCGTCCCCACGCGCTCCCGGGAGCGCGCTTCCTACGACCACGCATCGGTGCACGCGATACTCGACGAGGCGTACGTCTGCCACCTCGGTTTCGTGCGGGACGGCGCCCCCGTCGTGCTGCCGACGCTCTACGGCCGGGTCGGCGACCGCCTGTACGTGCACGGCTCGACGGGCTCCCGGCCGCTGCGGATGGCGGGCGACGCCCGGGGCGAGGAGCAGGACCCGGGCCTGCCGGTGTGCGTGACCGTCACCCACGTCGACGGCCTGGTCCTGGCCCGCTCGGCCTTCCACCACTCGATCAACTACCGCTCCGTGGTGGTCCACGGCACCGCCCACCAGGTCACGGACCCCGAGGAGAAGCGGGTCGCGCTGGACGCGCTGGTCGACCACGTCGTGCCGGGCCGCTCCGCCGACTCCCGCCCCGCCAACGCCAAGGAGCTCGCGGCGACGGCCGTGATCCGCATCGACCTCGACGAGGTGTCCGCGAAGACCCGCACCGGCGGCCCGAACGACGAGCCCGAGGACATGGGCCTCCCCCACTGGGCGGGCGTCGTCCCCCTGCGCAAGGGCCACGACCCGCTGCTCCCCTCCGCCGACCTCGCGCCGGACGTCGAGGTGCCCGACTACCTCGTCGAGCTGTGATGCTGATCCACCCCTGGGACGCGGCCCGCGCGGACACCGAGTGGCAGCAGTGGCTGGCCGCCCACGACTTCGGGCAGCTCGCCGTGAACGGCCTGCCGGGCGAGCCGCCGCACGTCCAGCCGATGCACTTCGTGTACGAGCCCGAGCCGGGCCCGCACGGCCGCGTCCTCGCCCACCTGGCGCGCCCGAACCCGCTGTGGCCCGCCCTGGAGGCCGACTCCGAGGTGCTCCTGAGCGTGGTCGACGACTACGTGTACGTGCCGGGCCCCTGGCAGGCCCCGCCGGACACCCCGGCCGAGCACGGCGTGCCGACGAGCTTCTACGCGGCCGTCCAGCTGCGCTGCACCGCCCGGGTCGTCGACGACCCGGGCGAGAAGGCGGACGTCCTGAACCGTCAGATCGGCCACTTCCAGCCGGAGGGCGGTTCCGCGCGCGCGGCCGAGGGCGAGGCGCCGTACGGCCGCATGCTCTCCGGCATCCGTGCGCTGTGCCTCGACGTGACGGACGTACGGGCGAAGTTCAAGTACGCGATCCACAAGCCGGCCGAGGTGCAGGACCGCATCGCGGCGGGACTCGCGGAGCGGGGCGGCGCGCGGGACGCGGCAGCCCTCGCCCATCAGCGGCGCCGCCGCGAGGGCTGAGGCGAGGGGACGGGCCCGCCCCGGCACGGCGGGCCCGTTCCTGCACCGATCGCCGCCAGGCTCAGACCGAGGCCACCTCGTCGGCGTCGCGGGACGGGCCCCCGTCGGCCGACGGGGGCGCCGGGGGCCGCGCGACCTCGTGGACGGCGGGCTCGGCCGGCGCCGACGACTGGGCGATGAGCGCGCCCAGGAGGACGACGGCGCCGCCCACGATCTGCGGCGCCGACAGGTGCTCGCCGAGGATCACCCAGGCCAGGGCGGTCGCGATGACCGCTTCGAGACAGGCCACGACGCCCGCGACCTGGGGCGAGAGCCTGCGCACGGACAGCACTCCGGTGACGTACGCGACGACGGTCGCGATCAGGACGATCCAGACGAGCAGGGTCCAGGCGGGCACGGTCGCGCCGTCCAGGTCCGCGCCGCCCGCGAGCACCGACCAGTCCATGCCCCACGGACGCGCGACGACCGTCAGGACGACCGTGCCGACGAGCAGGCCGTACGCGATGACGCCGAGCGGGTCGGGGGCGTCCTCGCCGGCGTCGCTGCCCTGGTCGGACAGGACGAAGTAGCCGACCTGGCAGCAGGCGGCCCCGAGCGCGAGCAGCAGTCCGACGGCGTCGAAGCTCAGCCCCGCCCACACCTCGACGACGCAGGCGAGTCCGCCGACGGCGAGCACCACGCCGAGCGCGGCCGCGCGCGTCACGGGCCGGCGCTGCACGAAGCGCACCCAGCCGAGGACGAGCGCGGGCGCGAGGTACTCGATCAGGAGCGCGACACCGACGGGGATGCGGGAGAGCGCGGCGAAGTAGCAGGCCTGGACGCCCGCGACGGCGAGGAGGCCGAACCCGGCGAGCAGCGCGGGCCTGCTCCGCAGCAGTCCGCGGTGGCGCCAGGCCACCGGGAGCATGACCAGGGCGGCGCCCGCCACCCGCAGCCACACCACATGGAGGGGGTCGAGACCCGCTTCGATCAGCGGTTTCGCCGCGACGCCCGAGCCGCCGAAGGCGACCGCCGACACCAGGGCGAGCCCCAGGCCGACGCCTTTCCCGCGCCCCGACCGCTCCCCGTGGCTCCCCGGCAGGCCCGTGTCCCCCCGGCCCGCCCGGCTCTCCTGTATCCCGTCAGACGCTCGCACCGGCACATCATGACAGCCGGTGTCATGACCGTCATCCTTGATGGCGCCTGTCTCAACCGGCGGACGTCACGCCCTTGCCGGGAAGGTGCTCGCCCGGATGTCCGTACCCGCCGGCCGCGTACTGCCTGCACCCCGCCTCGACGCGGCGCAGCAGCGTCCCGACGTCCACGCCGGCCCGCGCGAGGACCTCGACGGCGCGGCAGTCGGGGTCGGCGACGAGCCCGGCGAGCAGGTCCATGCCCAGGGCCCGCGGATCGCCGCGCAGCTCGGCGCGGTCCAGGGCCACCTCCATCGCGGTGGTGGCGGCGGGCGACCAGCCCGCCTCTTTCACCGACGTCACGACCGGGACGGCGCCGGAGTCCTCGACGGTGCCCTGCCACTGGAGGCCGTAGCCGATGCTGCGCTGCACGAGATAGCCGAGCAGCCGCACCACCTGGGCGCCGGTCTCGAAGACGGCACGCACCTCGGGGTCGCTCTCCAGCAGGGAGTGGAGCAGATGGGCGGTGTCGATCTGCCGATCCCCGTCCCGCACGGCACGACGGCGTGCGCCGGCGACCACCGAGGTCAGCTCGGAGCTGAGCCGGGAGTCCAGTTCTGGGCGGGTCGGGCCGGGTTCGGCGCCCGAGGGGGTACGGCTTTGCACTCTCCCACCCCATCAATCTCCAGCGGCATATGCATCGGCGGCGGGAAGCATTTCCGCGTCCGACACAGGTTGGGCATCCGCGCGATGGTTGTCCTCCTTACGGATGAGATCTCACCGAAGTTCCACCGGGGGCGCGCGCCGCCTTGCCCCACGCCCCGAACGCAACCATGTCGTACCGCCACACGTCATCCACAGTCATGGAGAGCAGGTGCTGGATGGTCGCCCTGCCGGCGATCGACGGCAGACAGTACGTGTATCGGGTGTACGCACCCGACGACGCGCTGCCCGCCGACCTGTTCTGGGAGGCCTGGCACTGCCACGACGAGGGCCCGTTCCCGAGGGCGTCGGACCTGTTCGACGCGGCGGTGATACGCCGCGTGGGCTGACCGGCGGGTGTCCGGCCGGACCGAGGGACCGGCGACACCGCGCCGCACCCCGCGGCCGGACCCTCCGTCAGACCCCTCGCGCCCGTGTCCCGATGACGACCGTCGCGTACCACTCCTCGTCCTCGACCACCCGGGCCGTCAGACCGGCCCGCTCGACGGCGTCGACGGCCGCCGGCACCTGACCCTCGCTCGTCTCGAACAGCAGATGCCCGCCGGGCGCCAGCCACGCGGGCGCCTCCTCGGTGACCCGGCGCAGCACGTCGAGCCCGTCCGTGCCGCCGTCGAGCGCCACCCGCGCCTCGTGGACGCGGGCCTCGGCGGGCAGCAGGCCGACCTCTTCGGTGGGGACGTAGGGGACGTTGGCGAGCAGGATGTCGACGCGGCCCCGGAGGGTGCGGGGCAGCGGGGCGTAGAGGTCGCCCTCGTACACCGTGCCCCCGGCGTCGGCGACATTGCGGCGGGCGCAGCGGACGGCCGCCGGATCGATGTCCGCGGCGTGCAGCTCGACCCGGTCGAGGGCGGCGGCGAGCGCGGCACCCAGCGCCCCGGAACCGCAGCACAGATCGACGACGACGGCGTCGCGCCCTGCGAGCGCGACGGCCCGGCCGACGAGGAACTCGGTGCGCCTGCGCGGCACGAAGACACCCGGGTCGACGGCGATGCGCAGCCCGCGGAACTCGGCCCAGCCCAGGACGTGTTCGAGCGGCAGGCCGCCCGCCCGGCGCTCCACCATGACGGCGAGTTCGTCCGGGGTGCGGGCGGCGGACAGGAGCAACTCCGCCTCGTCCTCGGCGAAGACGCAGCCGGCGGCGCGCAGCGCGGTGACGGTGGAGGCGAGGTGTGCGGAGGAGAAGAATGAGACCGACATGCGAAGAAAACCTTTCGGGATCCCGATGGGGCTCCCTCGGGTCACCTAGGCCGGGTGAACCGCGCGGTCGTGAGAGTCGTCGAAGGGGAGCACCCGACCTGCCATTGCGGTAATGGGTCTCACCTCCCCGACTCGTCGCCCGCGTCCGTCGCGGGGCAAGGGAACAGTACCCCACCCCCGCGGGAGCCGGGGCGGCAGATCGATCCCGTAGATCTGACGGTTCATCAGTATTGAATGTTCCGGGCCCTGCGGCTACGTTCCGTCCGCGACACCGCAGCTGCGGCTGTCGCAGCACCCGACGGGAAGGGGTGGCCGCATGGCCGAAGTCAGCGCGGAAGCACGGATCGACGCACCCACCGAGAAGGTCTGGGCCCAGCTCACCGACTTCACCGCGTACGGCGAGTGGAACGCCACGCACACGAGCTTCCCCCAGGGCGGCCCCACCGCGCTGGAGGTGGGCGGCACCTTCGTGGAGAACATGAAGCTCATGGGCTTTCCCGCCGAGGTCGACTGGACCATCGAGGAGCTGGATACCGCCCGCACCCTGGCCATCACCGGCAAGGGCCCGATGGGCGTCACCGTCGGCACCCGCTACAGCCTCTCCCCCGACGGCTCCGGGACGCTGGTCCGCATCGAGGGGGAGTTCACCGGCGCGGCCGTGTCCCTGATGGCGGGCAAGCTGAAGGACTCGGCGACCGCCGCCCTCAACGAGTCGCTGCGCAAGCTCGACGGCCTGGTGACCTGACGGCCGGTCCCCACGACCCGGGCGCCCCGTACTCCCCGGACTCCTGGACCCGTACGCCGGATCCCGAAGCACCCACCGCACGGAAGAGGCGCCCCGCACGCATGGTGGGGGGCGCCTCATCTGTGGTGCGGGTCGTCGACCCGCACCACCTCAGTCCTCATCGGCGAGGATCAGGTACAGCTTCTTGCGCGCGTCGTTGATGACGGTGAGCGCCTTCTCGCGCTGCTCCTTGCTGCCGGTCTTCCAGACCTGGCCGAACGCCTCCATCAGACCGAAGCCTGCCTGCCGGATCTCGTTCAGGGTGTCCCAGTCGACGCCGCGCCCGGCCTCTTCCCAGGGCGCGTCGGGGCCTTCCTCGGCCGCCTCGCCGCCGGCCTCGGTGAGCGAGAAGAGCTTCTTGCCGCCCTCGCTCGCGCTGCTGATCAGGCCCTCGTCCTCCAGGAGCTGGAGGGTCGGATAGACCGAACCGGGGCTGGGCTTCCACGCCCCGCCGCTGCGCTCGGCGATCTCCTGGATCATTTCGTAGCCGTGCATGGGCCGGTCCTTGAGGAGGGCCAGGATCGAGGCGCGTACGTCTCCGCGCCGCGCCCTGCCCCTCGGGCCGCCCCGTCCACCGCGGCCGCCCCAGGGGCCGCCGGGCCCACCGATGCCGGGACCGAACGGGCCGAACGCGCCGCGCCGCCCCTCGAATCCTCCGAAGCCGCCGAATCCTTCGCGGCCGAAACCCTCTCGGCCGCCCTGGTGGCCGCCGCCGTGGCGACCGCGTCCGTGCTCGTGTTCAAAACCATGGGAACGCATGACGATCACTCCTTTTGAGTGCCTGTTCGACATTCTCTGACCTTCGATCTTCGGTAATCGATCTCTGATCAGTCGCGTCTCTGTCGCGATGCGTCAACGATATATCGGAACAGTTCGGATAGCAATCCCCTCTTGACCGGCGGCGAGGCATGGGGCAGGGTCGTCACCGGTTGAACCGGTGACATCGGTGTGGGCGAACAGGAGAAGGCATGGCCGAGATCCGCGACATCGAGTGCGTCGTCTTCGATGTCCTCGGGACACTGGTCGACGAGCCCAGGGGGCTTCGAGCGGCCATCCGCGAGGCCGTGCCCGTGCCCGAAGGCACGTCCGGCGAGGAGTCCGGCGACGCGTTCGTCGACGAGCTGCTCGCCGTGTGGCAGCGGCACGTCGAGCGGGAGCAGCAGCGCATCGCGCAAGGAGAGCGCCCGTACGCCGGCACCGAGGCGATCGACGCCGAGGCCGCCCGGCGCGTGGCCGACCGCGCCGGACTCACCGATCCGGCGGCCGTCGCCCGGCTGGCCACGGCGGGCAGCCGACTGCCGCCCTGGAGCGACTCGGTGGCCGGACTCGAACGGCTCGCGGAACGGTTCCTCGTGCTCGGCCTGTCCAACGCCGGCCACACCGCGCTGCCGCGCCTCAACGCGTACGCCGGACTGCGCTGGCACCAGGCCCTGTCCAGCGAGACCGTCCTCGCCTACAAACCGGCGCCCGAGGTCTACCAACTCGCCGTCGACACCGCCGGATGCCCACCGGAACGCGTGCTCATGGCGGCCGCCCACGCCTGGGACCTGCGCGGGGCGCAGGCGAGTGGCATGCGGACCGCCTACGTCCGTCGGCCTGTCGGGGACCCGCCGGCGGCTTCCGACACCTTCGACTGGTACGTCGACGACCTGGACGACCTGGTCACCGCGCTGACGGCGAGCGGGACGTCCCGGCGGTCGTGAGTACGACGCGCTGGAGCTCGCGTCGCGCGACGGGGTGCTGACGAGGCACACCCCCTGCCGCCGGACGACCCGGACAAGAGCCACCGACCACTCCAGCGGCATCCACCCCAAGGCCACCGATCAGTCCAGTCAACCTGAATTGGCCTTACCCCACCCATTGCGCGGCCCTCTACCGTCGGCACCATGCCGACTTCCCACCGCATCCGCATCGTCGACGCCTTCACCGACCGCCCCTTCACGGGCAACCCGGCCGGAGTCCTCCTGCTCGACGCGTTTCCCGACGACACCTGGCTGCAGCACGTGGCCAGGGAGGTCAACCACGCCGAGACCGCCTTCGCCCACCGCCTGCCCGCGGGCGGCGACGCCGACTGGGCGCTGCGCTGGTTCACGCCGGCCACCGAGGTGAACCTCTGCGGTCACGCCACTTTGGCCACGGCGCACGTCCTGCACACCACGGGTACCGCGTCGGGCCCCGTCCGCTTCGCCACCCGCAGTGGCGTCCTGGCCGCGACCGCGCACGAGGACGGCGCCCTCACCCTCGACTTCCCGACCGCCCCGCTCACCGCCACCGACATCCCCGACGGGGTCGCCGAGGCCCTGGGCGCAGAGCCCGTCACCGCGTACGACACCGGCCGGAGCGTCGGCGACCTGCTGGTCGAACTCGCGGACGAGAAGACGGTCCGCTCCCTCACCCCTGACCACAAGGCCCTCGTGCGCCACTCCGAGCGCGGCATCATCGCCACGGCACGGGCCGATGACCCCTCGCGCGGCTACGACTTCGTCTCGCGCGGCTTCTTCCCGCGCGTCGGCATCGACGAGGACCCGGTGACGGGCAGCGCCCACACCGCCCTCGCCCCCTTCTGGTCCGAGCGCCTCGGCCGCACGGAACTGACCGGCCTGCAGGCCTCGGCCCGCACCGGCCTGGTCCGCACCCGCCTTGAGGGAGAGCGCACCTTCCTGACGGGCCGCGCGGTCACGGTCATCGAGGGCGAACTCTTCGCCTGACGCCACCGAGACCCTCACAAGCGAGCGGGCGCTGCCTACGAAGGCGTAGGCAGCCACCCCACCTTCCCCGCGAGCAGCGCGTACCCGACGAACGCCCCGATGTCGAGCAGGGAGTGGGCCACCACCAGCGGCCCCACCCGCCCCCACCTGCGGTAGAGCAGCGCGAAGACCACTCCCATCGCCAGGTTTCCCAGGAACCCGCCGATGCCCTGGTACAGGTGGTACGAGCCGCGCAGCACCGAGCTGCCCACCAGCGCGGCCATCGGGGTCCACCCCAACTGCCCGAGCCTGCGCAGCAGATACCCGACGACGATCACTTCCTCGAGCACCGCGTTCTGCACCGCGGACAGCACGAGCACCGGGTACTTCCACCACACGTCGGGCAGCGCCTCCGGCACCACCGTGAGGTTGAAGCCGAACCCGCGGGCCGCCAGATAGAAGGCGATCCCGGTGCTGCCGATCACCGCGGCGATCGCGGTGCCGCGCCCCAGGTCCGGCCAGGGCCGCGTGCGGTCGAAGCCGATGGTCCGCAGCCCCGCCCCCTCGCGCAGCAGGAAGTGCGCGACGAGCGCGACCGGCACCAAGGCGCTCGCGATGCCGAACAGTTGCCATGCGAGATCAAGCCACGGCCGGCCCGGCGCCGCCGACGCGTTCATCGTGGCCGCCTGATCCTTCAGACCACCCGGTTTGGTCACCGATCCGACAAAGCTGATCAGCGCGGACACTCCGCTCGCCCCGAGCGAGAGGGCCAGGACGAGCAGCGTCTCGTCCCTCAGGATCCGTCGCGCGGGCCCGTCCGCAGGAAAAGAACCAGCCATCGCCCCCGGCTCCGCTTGCACGTGCGCCTCCAGTTGAGTAATCCCGCCTCATCCCCATCCTCGCCCCGCTAGGGTCTCGAAAGAAGTTACGAAGATCGTGCGCGACAGGCCGAGGGGGACGGACGCCGATTTCGGGCGTACCGCCCCCTCTTTCCTTGCTTCATCACTCAAGGAGGGGCACCACCGCCATGGGACGTCACAGCTTGCCCGATGAGGACGGGACGGGTGCACCCGACCCCCGACCGCGCGCCCGCGGCCGCACGGTCGCCATCGCCACGGCTCTCGTACTCGTGGTGGCCGGAGGCACGGCGGCGGCGGTCCGCAGCGGAGTCCTCTCCTTCGGCGGCTCCTGCGAGGACGACGCGGTACGCCTCGACGTCGTCGCCGCTCCCGATGTGACCCCCGCCCTGCGCAAGGCCGCCGACACCGCCCGCGAGCAGGAGATCACCTCGGACGGGCACTGCATCGACGTCCGCGTGAGCGCGCGCGACTCGTACGAGGTCGCCGACGAACTCCGCTCCGGCAAGGACGATCCGGGGTACGACGTATGGGTCCCGGACTCCGACATATGGGTGCAGCGCGTCGGCCTCGGCACCAAGCAGACCAAGATCTCCCCCGCCGGGAACATCGCCTCCTCGCCCGTCGGCGTCGGCATGATCCCCTCCGCCGCCGAGTCGCTGGGCTGGCCCAAGAAGACGTACGCCTGGCCGGAGTTGACCGCGGCGGCCATGAAGAGCGACAAGCTGCGCCTGGGCGCGGCCGACCCCGCGCGCAGCGCCACCGGGCTGCTCGCCCTGGCCAAACTCGGCGCGTCCGCCAAGAAGCAGGGCGGCAAGGAGGGCGACACCCAGGCCGCCGCCATGGCCAAGGCCCTGGCCAGCCGCACCACCGACAGCGACGGCCTGCTCCTGGACACCCTGGCGCGTGACGGCTCGGGCGCCGAGCAGGGCAACCCCCGCCGCAATCAGGCGGTGATCCTCTCCGAGCAGGCCGCGTTCGCGCACAACGCCTCGGCCCACGAGGAGAACAGCATCGACCTGTTCTATCCCAAGGACGGCTCGCCCCGGCTCGACTACCCGTACACGCTGGTCGAGGACGACAAGATGTCCACCGACCTGAGCCGCGCGGCCCTGCGCTTCATGACGATGTTCAGCGACGCGGACGGGCAGAAGATCCTCGCGGACCACGGCTTCCGGACGGACCCCGACCAGCCCTCCGACAAGCTCGTCACCGCCGCGGGCGGCCGCACCCCGCAGCCGTACGCGGACGAGGCCACCGACCCGCCCTCGGACAAACAGCTCCAGGAGACCCTGGGCATGTGGACGATCACCGTGCAGAGCGCCCGGCTCAACACGGTCGTCGACGCATCGGAGTCCATGAACCAGCTGGTCCCGGGCCGCGACCAGTCCCGCATGGAGGTCACCAAGTCCTCGCTGTTGCAGGCCCTCGCGGGCTTCACCGACGAGGACGAGATCGGCCTGTGGGAGTTCGCCACCGCCCTCGACGGCACCAAGGACTACCGCGAGCTCCAGCCGACCGAGCGCCTCGGCGACCAGAAGGGCGGCGCCACCCACCGCGACAGGCTGTCGGCGGCGTTCGGCGGCCTCCAGCCCGTGCCCGGCGGCGCCACCGGCCTGTACGACACGACGCTCGCCGCGTACAAGGAGGCCCGCTCGACGTACGCGCGGGGCAAGTTCAACGCCCTGGTGATCCTCACCGACGGCGCCAACCAGGACCCGGGCAGCATCTCGCGCAGCTCCCTCATCTCCCAGCTGGAGGACCTCTCCGACCCCAAGAAGCCGGTGCCGATCATCGCCATCGCCGTCGGCCCCGACGCCGACAAGGACGAGGTGCAGCAGATCGCCGCGGCGACCGGCGGCTCCGGCCACCAGGTCGACGACCCGGCGCAGATCCACGCCGTCATCCTGAAGGCCATCATGGAGGCGGGCAGCAACCAGGGCTGACCCTCGCGCCCGCCCCGGGACTCACCCCAGCGGGACCGGTTCCGGCAGCCCCACGGGCCAGGTGTGCACCGGCTCGCCCTCATGCATCAGCTCGAAGTACCGCTTGGTGGTGGCGGCGAGCGCGTCCTCCCTGCCGAGCCCCCGCTCCAGGGCCCGGTGGTAGGTGGCCGCCTGCCACGACGCCCCGTTGACCCGCCGCCGGCACCGCTCCTCGATCACCCCGAGGTACAGGTCCCGGTCGGCGGGCTCCACGCCCCACGCGTCGAGACCGGCCGCCGCCAGCGGCAGCAGTTCGTCGCGTACGAGCTGGACGGCCGCCACCTCGCCGACACCGCCCAGCCTGCCGCGCCGCGGCCACTGCAGCCGGGCGTCGATGCCGTGGCGGCAGGCGACGTCGAAGTTGTGGGCGGCGGCCTCGAAGGGCAGCCGTGTCCACACGGGCCGCGCCTCCTCGGCGAGCGCCCGCACCAGCCCGTAGTAGAAGGCGGCGTTGGCGATGACGTCGGTGATGGTGGGACCGGCCGGCAGCACGCGGTTCTCCACGCGCAGATGCGGTACGCCGTCGGCGATGCCGTACACCGGGCGGTTCCAGCGGTACACGGTGCCGTTGTGCAGGACGAGTTCGCCGAGCTGCGGCACCCCACCCGCGTCGATGACGCCCAGCGGGTCCTCCTCGTCCATCAGGGGCAGCAGCGCCGGGAAGTACCGCAGGTTCTCCTCGAAGAGTTCCAGGGGTCCGGTGAGCCAGCGCTCGCCGAACCAGGTGCGCGGGCGCACCCCCTGGACCTGGAGTTCGGGCGGCCGGGTGTCGGTGGACTGCAGGAACAGCGGCGGCCGCGACTCGCGCCACAGTTCACGGCCGAACAGGAACGGCGCGTTGGCGCCCACGGCGATCTGCGCCGCGGCGATCGCCTGCGCCGCGTTCCACACGTCGGCGAAGCGGCCCGGTGTGACCTGGAGGTGCAACTGCACGGAGGTGCACGCCGCTTCGGGCGCTATCGACGCGGATGTGCAGGTCAGCCGCTCCACACCCTCGATGTCGAGGACGAACCGCTCGCCGCGCGCCGCCACGATCTGGTCGTTCAGCAGGGCGTAACGGTCCACGTCGGAGAGGTTCGCGGAGACGAGATCGGCGCGGTTCAGGGTCGGCAGAATACCGATCATGACAATGCCGGCGGAGAGCTCGTTGGCTTTCCTGTGGGCATAGTTGAGACCCGTGCGAAGCTCTTCGGCGAGCTGATCGAGAACGCGCCCGCCGAGCCGGTGCGGAGCAATGTTCACTTCCAGATTGAACATTCCGAGTTCCGTCTGGAAATCCCGGCTCGCGATGCGCTCCAGAACCTGCGCATTCAACATTCTCGGCAGTCCGTCGGGACCGGCGAGATTCAGCTCGATCTCCATGCCCATCAGATTCTTCGGGCGGTCGAACCGCTCCTCCTCCAGCAGGCGCTCCAGCCCCGTCAGACACGCACGGAGCTTCCTTCGGTAGTGGTGCCGGTCGGTCAGGTCGAACGTGCCCGCCACGACCTTCTCGCCCATCGAAGCGTCCCTCCGCGATCGGGCAGCCAACGATCCGGCCGCTGTGTACGGGGGATGATGCCCAGGCAATGTGATCGATAACGCCCCGCGCGGGACCATGGAGCAGTACGCTCGACGGAGTTGCTCCCCGGCACATTCACCAGGCATGCGGCATGGTGAAGATTCGCTTCCGAGATGCCTGGTCAAAAGTACCGGCGAAAACCGGCCTACCGCACATCTCGCAAAATACGAGGTCGAGGAAGTGGGGCTCTCGCGAAATCGGGAGAAATCCCTCACAAGAACGACCGGTTGGCGTCTTGCTCGGAATATCCACCGCGTCTAGACGAAACACTGCCTGAACACGTCTCGTATAAACTCCGCAATCTAGGCAGAGAGTTGGCGCTCGCGGTCCCCAGCCCCCGCCCCTCTGACCCAGATGTCCCAGAGCTGACAGCGCCGTCACGCACCCGCCCCTGCTCCACCGTGCCTGTCGAACGAGAGAGGCGACCCACCATGCCGCTGCATGTCCCCCCGGCTCCCGCGCCCGCCCTGCGCAGCGTCCTCGCGGCACTCGGTTCCCCCACGGCCGTACGCGAGGCCCGTACCCCGTCCCTGCGTGCCGCGCAGGGCCCCGCCAGCCCGGAACTCCCGCTGCCCGTCCACGTCCTGGACCGCATCACTCCAGAGGGCACCTCGCCCACCCGCCTGGCCGGCTGGCGCTTCCTGATCCGCTGCGGCGAGCGCGCCGTCGCCGCGGCCGACACGATGCTCACCCCGGACGGCTGGGCCTTCTCGCACTTCTTCGAGGGCCCCTACATCGCCTCGACCGAGCGGGCCCTGCGGCACGCCGAGGCGATGCCGATGCCGTGCCAGCCACGGCTGCTCTCGGTGCCGGAGCTGTACATGCTCACGCTCTGGCTGCACCGCGACTGCTCCGACGACGGCGCCGAGGGCCCGCTGGCCGCCACCGACCTGCTCGTGCCGCTCGCGCCCGCCCCGCCCGGCATCGCGGCCCACCGCCCGCACCGCGTCGCCGAGCTGCTGCCGATGCTCAACCACCGTCTGACACCGGCACCGCTCCTGGGCTCACCCGCCTGACCGCCTCTCTCGCCCCCTGTGCCCCGCCGCCCCGGCCGCGGGGCACAGTACTGCCC
>NZ_LIRJ01000192.1 GCF_001419745.1 Streptomyces silaceus
GTCACAGCTCGCCCATCCGCCGGATGACGGGGGCCACGCGCTGCACCCCGTGGCGGTAGGCGCCGCGGGCCGCGCGGCGCACGATCTGCCGTACGGGGCCGGGGTCCTTGTCGGCCGCGGGGGCGCCCGGCAGCGGGGCGCCGTCGGGCCCGAGGTGGTGGCGGGCGAGGATGCCGGGCAGATAGCCGCGGGCGGTGGCGAGGCTGTAGTACGGCTCGATCGGCGGGAGTTGGGCCTCGGCCAGGAGGCCGGTGACGCGCTCGCGTGCCTCGTCGAAGGCCCGCGCGTACGTCCCGTCGGCGGCGACGCCCTGCCGGGCCAGCCAGATCTCGTCGGGCACGGGCAGGTGGCCCGCGTCCAGCTGGTCCCAGGAGGCGAGGCATCCGGAGCCGGTGAAGTGGTGGTTGCCGAGCGCCTCGCGCACCCCGAGGTCGGTGAGGACCGCGGTGGGCACACGGCGGTGCAGGGCTTCGAGCGCGGCCGTGGAGGAGACGGTGACCAGGAGGTCGGTGCGGTCGAGGACCTCGCCCATGTGCCCGTAGACGAGGCGGCAGTTGGCGGGCAGCCCGCCCTCGATGCGCTGCGCCAGCTTCTGGTAGGGCAGCTCCTCGATGTGCGTGGTGTGCTCGCCGGGCTTGCTGCGCAGCTTGAGCAGGACCTCGCGGCCGGGGTGCAGCCGGGCGTGCTCGACGAGGCGGCGCAGCAGGTAGGTGCGGTGCGCGGCGGTCTCGGGCACGGAGGGCTGGGCGGCGAAGACGACGGTGTAGGGGTCGTGCTTCTCGTAGGGGGCGCCGCCGAGGAACGGCAGCGCGGCCTCCGTCACACAGGAGACGTCGGCGCCCACTCCTTCGTACACGGCCCGGAAACGTTCCGCGTCCTGGCGGGAGTTGGCGAGGACGACGTCCGCGCCGTGCCGCAGGAGGAGGCCGTCGGCGAGCTTCTCGTAGACGACGCCGACGTAGCCGGTGACGACGACGGGCCTGCGCCGGCCGCCGCCGGTGAGGCGGGCGTCCTGGGTGACGCGGGCGAGTCCGTGCAGCACCGCCTGGACCGCCCCGCCCACCAGGGCGAGCACGATCACGTCGGGGGCGTCCCGCTCCACCTCGCGCAGGAACTCGACGGCGGTGACCTCGCGCAGGGAGTCCGCGCGCACGCCCACCTCTTCGAGCTGCCGGGGGGTGGGGGTGGCCCGGCCGCGGAGCAGATACCCGCTGAGCCGATGGCCGTCGGGCGCATGATCGCCGGACCGACCGTCCGATACGATGCGGTTCGCGGTGAGAGCGCCCCATTTCCATCGCGTATCGGAGTCGGCGAGCACGGCGACCCGCAGCGGGTTTCGATGACTTCCTTGCACGTCCCAGACGCTAGGAAGGCATTTCGATTCGCGGCCCAACTCAGGTGCAACAAACGGTTAACAGCATGCCGACGAATGGCGAATCAGCCCGGGAAAAGGCTCCCCAGCAGCCCGGTTAACCATTCCGCCACATGTCGTTCACCTGACATCCCACTGCGGGTCGACACGAATGACGGGCCGACACCTAACGTCACCCACGTGGTTAAGCTCTCCGTCATCGTGCCGTTCTACAACGTGCAGCAATACGCGCCCGACACCTTGAGGAGTCTGCGTGCGAACGCGCGTGACGACTTCGAATTCATTCTCGTCGACGACTGTTCGCGCGACGAGACTCCGGACATCCTGGAGCGTGCGGCGCGCGAGCTTCCCGGCGCCGTCCACCTCAGACATGAGACGAACGGCGGCCTCGCGACCGCCCGCAACACGGGCCTCGACGCGGCGCGCGGCGAGTACCTCACCTTCCTGGACGGCGACGACTGGCTCGCCCCCGGGTACTTCACGCAACTCGTCGACACCATCGAGGAGTTGGGCTGCGACTTCGTGCGCACCGACCATGTGCAGTGCACCGCGCGCGCCCGCACCGTCCACCGTGTGCCGCACGGCAGGCGCGGCGTGGTCCTGAACCCGCGCGACGTCATACTGCCCGCCGACCGCTCCACGTCCGTCGACTACGCGTACGCGTGGGCGGGCATCTACCACCGCAGGCTCGCCGAGGCGGGCCTGCTGCACTTCACCGACGGCCTGCGCACCGCGGAGGACCGGCCCTGGATCTGGCGGCTGCACCGCGAGGCCGAATCGTTCGCCGCGGTAAGCCTTCTCGGGGTGTTCTACCGGCGCGGCGTCGCCTCCTCACTGACACAGATCGGCGACGTACGCCAGCTCGATTTCATCAAGGCATTCGACCAGGTGGTGCGGGAAACGGCGGAGGACCGGGACGCGGACAAACTCCTGCCGAAGGCCGTGCGCACTTACTGTGCGATCATCTCCCACCATTTGGGATCCATCGAAAGGTTCGAGCCATCCGTGGCGCGCAAATTGAAGTCAATGAGTGCGGCCGCGCTGAAGCGGATGCCGCAGGGCGTTCTCGACGACGCGCTCGACTCCATGGACCTCCAGCGGGCGACCCGGCTGCGCAGGCTGCGCCGGCGCCCGGTGTCGGCGGAGGTGGCCGCGTAATGGCGACGCCCCGCACGACGCAGATCTTCCTGGCGTCCACGCTGTACGGCGCGGCCACCCTCGCCGCGGCCCTGGACACCGACCGCTTCGGCCCCGCCGACCGGCGCATCCTGCTGGTCAGCAACAACGCGGCGACGCCGGAGACCACGCCGGCCCTGGACGAGATGCCCGGGTTCGCGCGGCTGCGCGGCCGGTTCGACGAGGTGCGGTCCTGGAACGAGACCATCTCCCCTTTCCACCCCGGCGGCTGGGCCCCGCGCGGCGACGACGTCGTGCTGTGGGAGCGCTACGTCCGGCTGCTCTGGGACCTCGGTGACGACGCGGTCGAGCTGGCCGTCGAGTCGATCCAGGTCAACCCGGCGCTCGCGCTGGCGCAGATCTTCACCGGCGCCCCCGTGGACGTCTACGCCGACGGCCTGATGAGCTACGGCCCCACCCGCAACAAGATCGACCCGCTGGTCGGCACGCGCGTGCGGCGCCTGCTCCACCTGGACCTGGTGCCCGGCCTGACCCCGCTGCTGCTCACCGAGTTCGGAGTGGCGCCGGAGGTCGTGCCGACCGACGCCTTCGTGAAGGTGCTCGCCGAACTGGCCGACGACGAGAGCGAGTCGACGGCGTTCGCGCTGCCGGACGTCGAGGCGCCCGCGCTCGTCCTCGGCCAGTACCTCTCCGCGCTGAACATCCTCACCGCCGAGGAAGAGGAGGAGCTGCACATCCGCATGGTGCGCGGGGCGGCCGAACTCGGCCACACCCAGGTGGTGTTCAAGCCCCACCCCACGGCGCCCGCCCGCTGGTCGCGCGCCCTGGAGAAGGAGGCGGAGGCGATCGGCGTGGAGCTGACGGTGCTCGACGCGCCGGTGCTCGCCGAGGTGCTGTACCAGCGGATGCGGCCCGCGCTCGTCGTCGGCTGCTTCTCCACGGCCCTGCTCACGGCGTCCGCGCTCTACGGCCTGCCCGCCGCGCGCACCGGCACGGACCTCCTCCTGGAGCGCCTCGCGCCGTACCAGAACAGCAACCGCGTCCCGGTCACGATCGTCGACGCGCTGCTGCCCGAGCTGACCGACCGCGCGGCGACGACCGCGCAGGAGGCGGGCATGGGCGTGGGCGAACTGACCAACCTCCTCAAGGCCGTCGGCTTCGCCATGCAGCCGCAGATCCACCCGGGGCTGCGCGCCGACGCCGAGCGCTATCTCTCCCGCGGCCTCGGCCCGCGCACCGCGCGCTACTTCAAGCGGCGCCGGCTCACCGCGCTCGCCCTGCCCGGCGCGCTGCCCGCGCAGCTCGGGTTCATCCCGCGCAACGCGACCGTGCGCCGCGTCGCCCGCCGGGCCCGTTCCGTGCAGCGCTCGCTCAAGCGGACCGCGCTCGGATGACACCGCCCGGCACGACGCTCCCGAAGCCCTCCCCGGGAGCGGGCACCACCTCCGCACCGACCTCCGCGACGCCCCGGGGCTCCGGCCGACCGCAGCCCCGGCTGCGCGCCCTCGACGGGCTGCGCCTCGTCGCCGCGCTCATGGTCGCCGCCTACCACTACGGCGGCCGTGACGGCGAGATCGCCCAGGCCTGGGGCGGCTCGCCCCGGGACCAGTTCCCCACGGCGAGCGGCTGGTTCGCCTACGGGTGCCTGGGCGTCCAGATCTTCTTCGTGATCAGCGGCTTCGTCATCTGCATGAGCGGCTGGGGCCGCCCGCTGCGCTCGTTCTTCGCCTCCCGCGCCTCGCGCCTGCTGCCCTCCTACTGGGCGGCGATCGTCCTGGTGACGGCCGTCTTCGCGCTGCCCGTGGTCGCGTACGAGGCGGTCTCGCCCAGCGACGCGCTGGTGAACCTCACCATGCTCCAGCAGCCGCTGGGCGCGGACCGGGTGCTCGGCGTGTGCTGGACGCTCTGGGCGGAGCTGCGCTTCTACGCGCTGTTCGCGCTGTGCGTGGTCCTGCCGGGCGCGACCCGCGCCCGCGTCGTGCTGTTCTGCGCGGTGTGGACGCTGGCGGCGGCGATCGCCGAGGCCGCCGACGAGCCGCTGCTCGACCTCGTCCTGATGCCGGAGTACGCGCCCTTCTTCGTCGGCGGCATCGGCATCTACCTCATCCACCGCGACCGCCACGACGTCACGGCGTGGGGCATCACGGGCGTGAGCTGGCTGATCGGCCAGCACTACGCGGTCGACCGGCTGTGGCACGCGCCCGACCCCGACTTCTTCTCGTACCGCTCCTCGGTCGGGATCATCGCGGTCGTGACGGCGGGCTTCGTGGCGGTGCTGCTGATCGCCCTCGGCCTGCTGCACCGGGCGAACTGGCGCTGGCTGACCGTGGCGGGCGCGCTGACGTACCCCTTCTACCTGGTGCACGAGCACCTGGGCTGGGTGACGGTGGAGGCACTGCACCGGGGCCTCGGCATCCCCTCGTACGCGACGCTCGGCCTGACGATCGCCGCGATGCTGACGCTCGCCTGGCTCCTGAACCGGTACGTGGAGGGGTGGCTGACCCCGCTGATCCGTACGGGACTCACGCGCCGCCGGGCTCCGCGGAGGAGCTGAGCGTCACGCCGATGCCCGCGACGAGCGCGTCGAGGCCCGCCTCGAAGCCGCGGTCGCGCCCGCGGAAGACCACCTCGCCGGCGGCGGCCGCGAGCGGGTAGGCGGCGAGGCGCTCGGCGCGGGCCGCCAGGTCGTACCCGCCCTCGCCGTCGGCGGGGTCGGGCCCGGCGGCCTGTTCCTCGATGACATAACCGATCGTGTAGCTGTACGCGGTGAACCAGGCGCGCGCGGCGGCGTCCGGCGCGAATCCCGCCTCGACGAGCATGCGCAGATGGGCCTCCATCGGGGCCGCGTACGACAGGTCGGTGAAGCGGGTGCCGCTGTAGACCTTGGCGCCGTCGCGGTAGCGCAGCAGGTGCTCGCGCAGCCCGCGCATCGACCGGGTGAGCGCCACGCGCCAGTCGGGGTCCGGCACGGCGAGCAGCTCCGCGTTCATGCGCCGCATCATCTCGGTCGCCATCTCGTCGAGCAGCGCCTGCTTGTCCTTGAAGTGCCAGTACAGCGCGGGTGCCTTCACGTCGAGCCGCCGGGCGATGGCGCGCAGGGTCAGCCCTTCGAGACCGGTCTCGTTCAGCAGGTCGAGCGCGGTGTCCGCCACCTTGGCGCGGTCCAGTCGTGTCGTAGCCACCTTGACAATTTAACACCGTTAAGCGCATGCTGCGGGACATGGCACTTAACGGCGTTAAGGACACTCCGGCGGCCGCGTCGCCCCTGGAGACCGAGGTCCTGGTCGTCGGCGCGGGCCCCACCGGCCTGGCGCTCGGCTGCGACCTGGCCCGGCGCGGGGTGCGCGCGCTCGTCGTCGAGCGGGCGGACGGACTGTTCCGCGGTTCGCGCGGCAAGGGCCTCCAGCCGCGCACCCTGGAGGTCTTCGACGACCTCGGCGTGATCGACGCCGTCCTCGCGGCGGGCGGTCCGGCCCCGGTCGGCATGGTGTGGCAGGACGGCGAGCGCCGGGGCGAGCACCGGATGTTCGACGAGCCCGAGCCGTCGCCGACCGCGCCCTACACCGGACCGTGGCTGCTCCCCCAGTGGCGCACCCAGGAGATCCTCCTCGCGCGGCTGCGCGAGCTCGGCGGCGACGTCCTGTTCGGCGCGGGCGTGACCGCTCTCGCGCAGGACGCCGACGGGGTCACGGCCACGCTGTCGACGGGCGGCGCGGTGCGCGCGGCGTACGCGGTCGCGGCGGACGGCGGGCGCTCCACCGTGCGCGGGCTGCTCGGCATCGCGATGACCGGCGAGACCGTCGACCCCAAGCCGGTCCTGGTCGCCGACATCCTCGTCCCCGAGGCCCTGGACCGCGACCACTGGCACCTCTTCTCGCCGGGCGGCGAAGGGGCCGAAGGAGGCGGCGGGTTCGCGGCGATCTGCCCGCTCCCGGGGATCCCCGACTTCCAGCTGGCCGCCCAGTTCCCCGACGGCCGGACGCCGGACGTCTCCGCCGAGGGCGTGCGCCACGCCGTCGCCGCCCTGACGCATCTGTCCGCCGACGACGTGGGCGAGGTCCGCTGGGCCTCGGACTTCCGGCCGCGCGCGGCGCTCGCGGACCGCTTCCGCGCGGGCCGCGTCTTCCTCGCCGGCGACGCGGCGCACGTCCATTCACCGGCCGGCGGCCAGGGCCTGAACACCAGCGTCCAGGACGCCTACAACCTCGGCTGGAAGCTGGGCGCGGTACTGCGGCACGGCGCGCCCGGGGAACTGCTCGACACCTACGAGGAGGAGCGGCTGCCCAACGCCGCGCGGATGCTGGGCCTGTCCACCCGCATCCACCGCGGCGAGGCCCGGCGGGGCGCGGCCACCCGCCAGCTCGGCATCGGCTACCGCGAGTCGCCCCTGGCGGCGGACGCCCGCGAGGGTCTGCCCGCGGAGGCGCTGCGGGCGGGCGACCGGGCGCCGGACGGGCCGCTCGGCACGGGGACGGTGTTCGACGCGTTCCGGGGCCCGCACTGGACGCTGCTCGCGGTGGGGACGGACGCGGAGCTGCCGCCGCTGGACGGCGCGCCGGTCCGGACGCACCGGCTGTCCGCGTACGAGCCGTACGGGAAGGGGCTCTTCCTGGTCCGCCCGGACGGGTACGTGGGGTGGGCCGGGGACGGCGCGGAGGACGGGCTCGTCGCGTATCTGGCGCGGTTCGGGGG
>NZ_LIRJ01000193.1 GCF_001419745.1 Streptomyces silaceus
GGCCTGATCGGCACGGTCGAGATGCGCATCGGCGACGAGCGCATCAAGTCGGAGCGCACCACCCCCGAAGCCACCGATCTGCAGGCGCTGTTCGCGGTGATGCGCGAGCGCGGCGTCGACGCGGTGGCCATGGAGGTCTCCAGCCACGCCCTGGTGCTCGGGCGGGTGGACGGCTGCGTCTTCGACGTCGCCGTCTTCAACAACCTCAGCCCGGAGCACATGGAGTTCCACTCCGACATGGAGGACTATTTCCGGGCCAAGGCGCAGCTGTTCACGCAGCGGCGTTCCCGGCTCGGTGTGGTCAACTTCGACGACGAGTACGGGCGTCGGCTCATCGCCGAGTCCGAGGTGCCCGTCACGACCTTCTCCGCCGAGGGCCACCCCGACGCCGACTGGCGCGCGGAGGACGTCGAGGTCGGACCGATGGACTCCACCTTCGTCGCGGTCGGCCCCAAGGGCGAGCGGATCACCGCCAGGTCGCCGCTCGCGGGACCCTTCAACGTCGCCAACACCCTTGCCGCGATCGTCTCGCTGGCCGTCGCCGGGATCGACCCGCAGCTCGCCGCCGACGGCGTCGCCGCGGTGCCCGGCGTGCCCGGCCGCCTGGAGCGCGTCGACGAGGGCCAGCCCTATCTGGCCGTCGTCGACTACGCCCACAAGACGGACGCCGTCGAATCGGTCCTGCGTGCCCTGCGCAAGGTCACCGAGGGCAAGCTGCACATCGTGCTCGGCTGCGGCGGCGACCGCGACAAGACCAAGCGGATGCCGATGGGCGCGGCCGCGGCCCGCCTCGCCGACACCGCCGTACTGACCTCCGACAACCCGCGTGGCGAGGACCCCCTCGCGATCCTCGCCACGATGCTCGCCGGCGCCGCCGACGTGCCGGCCCACGAGCGCGGCGAGGTCGCCGTCTTCGAGGACCGCGCCGCCGCCATCGCCGCGGCCGTCGCCCGCGCGCAGCCCGGCGACACCGTGCTCGTCGCGGGCAAGGGCCACGAGCAGGGACAGGACATCGCCGGGGTGGTGCGTCCCTTCGACGACCGCCAGGTGCTTCGCGAAGCTATCCAGCAAACCCAGGGATGAAGTTGTGATCGCCCTCTCCCTCGCCGAGATCGCCAGCGTCGTCGGCGGGCAGACGTACGACATACCGGATCCGGCCGTCCAGGTGACCGGACCCGTCGTCCGGGACTCCCGTGAGGTGAAGCCCGGCAGCCTCTTCGTCGCCTTCGTCGGCGAGCGCGTCGACGGCCACGACTACGCGGCCGACGTGGTCGCCGCGGGCGCGGTCGCCGTGCTCGCGGCGCGGCCCGTCGGGGTGCCCGCCATCGTCGTCGACGACGTGCAGGCGGCGCTCGGCGCCCTTGCGCGCCACGTCGTGGAGCGGCTCGGCGCGACCCTGGTGGCGCTGACCGGCTCGGTCGGCAAGACCAGCTCCAAGGACCTGCTCGCACAGGTCCTGCGGCGTCACGCGCCCACGGTCTGGACGCCGGGCTCGCTCAACAACGAGATCGGGCTGCCGCTGACCGCGCTGAGCGCCACCGACGAGACGAGGTTCCTCGTCCTGGAGATGGGGGCGCGCGGAATCGGCCATATTCGCTACCTCACCGGACTCACGCCGCCCAGGATCGGTCTCGTCCTGAACGTCGGAACCGCCCACATCGGCGAGTTCGGCGGCCGCGAGCAGATCGCGGAAGCGAAGGGCGAGCTGGTCGAGTCGCTGCCCGAGGACGGCGCCGCGATCCTCAACGCCGACGACCCGTTCGTCCGTGCGATGGCCACGCGTACGAAGGCGCGCGTGCTCCTGTTCGGAGAGTCCGACGACGCCGACGTACGCGCGGAAAATGTCCGGCTCACAGAGAACGGACAGCCCGCTTTTACGCTGCACACACCCTCCGGGTGCAGCGACGTGACCTTGCGGCTGTACGGTGAGCACCACGTGTCGAACGCGCTTGCCGCGGCCGCCGTCGCCCATGAGCTGGGCATGTCCGTGGACGAGATCGCCCTCGCGCTCTCCGAGGCGGGCACGCTGTCCCGCTGGCGGATGGAGGTCACCGAGCGCCCGGACGGTGTGACGGTCGTCAACGACGCCTACAACGCGAACCCCGAGTCCATGCGAGCGGCCCTGCGCGCGCTCGTGGCCATGGGCAAGGGGCGTCGTACGTGGGCGGTGCTCGGTCACATGGCCGAGCTCGGGGACGAGGGTCTCGCCGAGCACGACGCGGTCGGACGACTTGCCGTCCGGCTCAACGTGAGCAAGCTCGTGGCAGTCGGGGGCAGGGAAGCGTCCTGGCTCCAACTGGGCGCATACAACGAGGGTTCGTGGGGTGAGGAGTCGGTGCACGTGTCCGACGCACAGGCGGCGATCGACCTGCTGCGCAGCGAGCTGCGCGCGGGAGACGTCGTACTGGTGAAGGCGTCCAGATCGGTCGGTCTCGAGCGGGTCGCCGCGGCGCTGCTCGACGACGCCGCGATGTCTTCCGAGGGGCAGGTCGCCAGCCGATGAGGCAGATCCTCTTCGCGGGTGTGATCGGGCTCTTCCTGACCCTGGTCGGTACCCCGCTGCTGATCAAGCTCCTGGCCCGCAAGGGTTATGGCCAGTTCATCCGGGACGACGGCCCGCGCGAGCACCACAGCAAGCGCGGTACGCCGACCATGGGTGGTATCGCCTTCATCCTGGCCACGCTCATCGCGTACTTCCTCACGAAGGTCCTCACCGGCACGGAGACCACGCTCTCCGGTCTGCTGGTGCTCTTCCTGATGGCGGGCATGGGCCTCGTCGGCTTCCTCGACGACTACATCAAGATCGTCAAGCAGCGTTCGCTGGGTCTGCGGGCCAAGGCGAAGATGCTCGGCCAGCTGATCGTCGGCATCGGCTTCGCGGTGATGGCGCTGAACTGGCCGGACAACCGCAACCAGACGCCGGCCTCCACCAAGCTGTCGTTCGTCACGGACTTCGGCTGGTCGATCGGCCCGGTCCTGTTCGTGGTCTGGGCGCTGTTCATGATCCTCGCGATGTCGAACGGCGTGAACCTCACCGACGGTCTGGACGGCCTCGCCACCGGCGCCTCCGTGATGGTCTTCGGCGCCTACACCTTCATCGGTGTCTGGCAGTACCAGGAGTCCTGCGCCAACTCGGCGACCCTGATGAACCCCCAGGCGTGCTACGAGGTCAGGGACCCGCTCGACCTCGCGGTCGTGGCCTCCGCGCTGATGGGCGCCTGCTTCGGCTTCCTGTGGTGGAACACCTCGCCCGCCAAGATCTTCATGGGTGACACCGGTTCGCTCGCCCTCGGCGGCGCGCTCGCGGGCCTCGCGATCTGCTCCCGCACGGAGCTGCTCCTCGCGCTGCTCGGCGGCCTCTTCGTCCTCATCACCATGTCGGTCGTCATCCAGGTCGGCTCGTTCCGCCTGACCGGAAAGCGCGTCTTCCGGATGGCGCCACTCCAGCACCACTTCGAACTCAAGGGGTGGTCCGAGGTCCTTGTGGTGGTCCGCTTCTGGATCATCCAGGGCATGTGCGTGATCGTCGGCCTCGGTCTCTTCTACGCGGGATGGGCAGCCGAAAAGTGACCACTGCGTCCGACTGGCAGGGCAGGAACATCACCGTCGCCGGTCTCGGCGTGAGCGGCATCTCCGCCGCCCGCGCCCTGGCCGGCCTCGGCGCGTCGGTGACCGTCGTGGACGGCGGCTCCGGCGAGGCACACCGCGCACGCGCCGCCTCGCTGGAGGCCGAGGGCGTCGCCGTACGCCTCGGTGACGCCGAGACGCTTCCCGAGGGCACCGACCTGATGGTCACCTCGCCCGGCTGGAAGCCGTCCTCGCCGCTGTTCGCGGCGGCGGCCGCCGCGGGCGTGGACGTCGTCGGCGACGTCGAGATCGCCTGGCGGCTGCGCGGCCCGGACGCCGCGCCCTGGCTCGCCGTCACGGGCACCAACGGCAAGACCACGACCACGCAGATGCTCGCGTCGATCCTGCGGGCGGAGGGCCTGCGCACGGCCGCCGTCGGCAACATCGGCACCCCGATCGTGGACGTGATCCTGGAGGGTGACGACGCCTACGACGTGCTGGCCGTCGAGCTCTCCTCGTACCAGCTGCACTGGGCGCCCTCCGTGCGCGCCCACTCCGCGACGGTCCTGAACCTGGCGCCCGACCACCTCGACTGGCACGGCTCCATGGAGGCGTACGCCGCCGACAAGGGCCGGATCTACGAGGGCAACCGTGTCGCCTGCGTCTACAACGTCGCCGACAAGGCCACCGAGGACCTGGTCCGCGAGGCCGACGTCGAGGAGGGCTGCCGCGCCATCGGTTTCACGCTGAACGCGCCCGCGCCCTCGCAACTGGGCGTCGTGGACGGCATCCTGGTCGACCGTGCCTTCGTGCCGGACCGCCAGAAGCAGGCCCAGGAGCTCGCCGAGATCTCCGACGTCCAGCCGCCCGCGCCGCACAACATCGCCAACGCGCTGGCCGCGGCGGCCCTCGCGCGCGCCTTCGGCGTACAGGCGACGGCCGTCCGCGACGGTCTGCGCGCCTTCCGTCCGGACGCCCACCGCATCGAGCACGTCGCCGACGTGGCCGAGGTCGCGTACGTCGACGACTCCAAGGCCACCAACACCCACGCCGCGCAGGCGTCGTTGGCGGCGTACGAGTCGATCGTCTGGATCGCGGGCGGGCTCGCCAAGGGAGCCACCTTCGACGAGCTCGTCGCGGGCGCCGCACCGCGGCTGCGCGGCGTCGTCCTGATCGGCGCCGACCGCGGCCTGATCCGCGAAGCCCTCGCGCGACACGCGCCCGAGGTCCCGGTCGTCGACCTCGACCGCACCGACACTGGTGCGATGTCCGAGGCGGTACGGCGGGCGGCGGAGCTGGCTCAGCCGGGGGACACCGTCCTGATGGCTCCGGCCTGCGCGTCGATGGACATGTTCACCAACTACAACAAGCGTGGTGAAGCGTTCGCGGACGCCGTCCGCGAACTCGGCTCCACGAGCGCCTGACCGGGCTTTCTGTCCGGCGGGGCGCCGGGCACACCCTTGGGAGGGGAACGTGGCCAGGTCTTCCGTGCGGGTCGCCAAACGACCGGCTCCGGTACGCGCCAGAGGAGCCTCCCACCCTCCGGGCGAGAGCGGGCCCCGGCGGCTCTACACCAGGGCCCGCCGGGCCTGGGACCGGCCGCTCACCGCGTACTACCTGATTTTCGGCAGCAGTCTGCTGATCACCGTGCTCGGCCTGGTGATGGTCTACTCGGCTTCGATGATCCAGGCGCTGCAGCTGGACCTGCCCGCCTCGTACTTCTTCCGCAAGCAGTTCGTGGCGGCCGTGCTCGGCGCGATCCTGCTGTTCGTCGCGATGCGGATGCCCATCAAGCTGCACCGGGCGCTCGCCTATCCGATGCTCGCGGTGACCGTCTTCCTGATGGTCCTCGTGCAGATCCCGGGGATAGGGCGCAGCGTCAACGGCAACCAGAACTGGATCTACCTGGGCGGCCCGTTCCAACTGCAGCCCAGTGAGTTCGGCAAGCTCGCCCTGGTCCTGTGGGGCGCCGACCTGCTCGCGCGTAAACACGACAAGCGTCTGCTGACCCAGTGGAAACACATGCTGGTGCCGCTGGTCCCGGTCGCGTTCATGCTCCTCGGGCTCATCATGCTCGGCGGCGACATGGGCACGGCGATCATCCTCACCGCGATCCTTTTCGGCCTGCTGTGGCTCGCGGGGGCGCCCACCCGGCTCTTCGCCGGCGTGCTCGGCGTCGCGGCGCTGCTCGGTGTGATTCTCATCAAGACGAGCCCCAACCGCATGGCCCGGCTGGCGTGCATCGGCGCGACGGATCCCGGCCCCGGAGACCAGTGCTGGCAGGCCGTGCACGGCATCTATGCCCTTGCCTCCGGCGGATTCTTCGGTTCCGGTCTCGGCGCGAGTGTGGAAAAATGGGGTCAACTGCCTGAACCGCACACCGACTTCATCTTCGCCATCACGGGGGAGGAACTCGGCCTGGCGGGGACGCTGTCGGTGCTCGCTCTGTTCGCGGCTCTAGGCTATGCGGGTATCCGCGTGGCCGGACGCACGGAGGACCCCTTCGTGAGGTATGCCGCGGGAGGTGTGACCACCTGGATCACGGCCCAGGCCGTGGTCAACATCGGTGCGGTGCTCGGTCTGCTGCCGATCGCCGGTGTCCCGCTCCCGCTGTTCTCCTACGGGGGTTCGGCCCTGCTGCCGACCATGTTCGCCATTGGACTCCTCATCGCCTTCGCGCGATCGGACCCCGCGGCGAAGGCGGCCCTGGCCATGCGGCAACCTCGGGTGAGATGGAACACGATGCGACGGCGCGTCAAGGCGCGTTCGTCCGGAGAGCGGTGAATTTCGGTGCATGTCGTACTCGCCGGTGGGGGGACCGCCGGCCACATCGAGCCCGCGCTCGCCCTCGCGGACGCCCTGCGGAGGCAGGACCCGACCGTGGGGATCACGGCCCTGGGCACGGAGCGTGGACTCGAGACCCGACTGGTACCCGAGCGCGGCTACGAACTCGCGCTGATCCCGGCCGTACCGCTGCCGCGCAAGCCCACCCCTGAGCTGATCACCGTCCCGGGACGGCTGCGCGGCACCATCAAGGCGGCCGAGCAGATCCTGGAGCGCACCAAGGCGGACTGCGTCGTCGGCTTCGGCGGCTACGTCGCGCTGCCCGGCTACCTCGCGGCCAAGCGGGCCGGTGTGCCGATCGTCGTGCACGAGGCCAACGCGCGCCCCGGCCTGGCCAACAAGATCGGCTCGCGGTACGCGCACGGCGTCGCCGTCGCCACCCCGGACAGCAAGCTGCGCAACTCCCGCTACATCGGCATTCCGTTGCGCCACACCATCGCCACGCTGGACCGCGCCCGGGTCCGCCCCGAGGCGCGCGCCGCGTTCGGCCTCGACCCGAACCTGCCGACCCTGCTGGTCTCCGGCGGCTCCCAGGGCGCACGGCGCCTGAACGAGGTCGTCCAGCAGGTCGCCCCGGTCCTCCAGCGGGCGGGCATCCAGATCCTGCACGCGGTCGGTCCGAAGAACGAATTGCCGCAGGTGCAGCAGATGCCGGGGATGCCCCCGTACATCCCGGTACCGTACGTGGACCGGATGGACCTCGCGTACGCCGCGGCCGACATGATGCTCTGCCGCGCGGGCGCGATGACCGTCGCCGAACTCTCCGCCGTCGGGCTCCCGGCCGCCTACGTCCCGCTGCCCATCGGCAACGGCGAACAGCGGCTCAACGCCCAGCCGGTGGTCAAGGCGGGCGGCGGACTGCTGGTCGACGACGCGGAACTGACGCCCGAATGGGTCCAGGGCAATGTCCTGCCCGTGCTCGCCGACCCCCACCGGCTGTACGAGATGTCCCGCGCCGCCTCGGAGTTCGGCCGCCGGGACGCCGACGAGCTGCTCGTCGGCATGGTGTACGAGGCGATTGCGTCACGCCGTAGCGCGTGAGAAGGCAGGGGACCGTGGCCGGACCGACCACCGCCGAACGGCAGCAGCAGAAGTCCGGCCCGCCCCGCCCGCAACGCCCCCGGCGCCTGCGGCTGCCGCGTTCGCGCACCCTGATCGTGGTGCTGGTCCTCGCGGTGCTGCTCGGCGCCGGCGGCATCTGGGCGCTCTACGGCTCGCAGTGGCTGCGCCTGGAGCGCGTGACGACCTCCGGTACGCGCGTCCTGACGCCCGAACAGGTGCGGGAGGCCGCCGCCGCCCCCGTCGGGGCCCCACTGATTTCGGTCGACACCGACGAGCTCGAAGAGCGGCTGCGCTCGAAATTGCCCCGAATTGACTCGGTTGATGTCGTCCGGTCCTGGCCGCACGGAATCGGGCTCAAAGTGACGGAACGTAAGCCCGTTCTGCTCATCGAAAAGGGCGGAAAGTTCGTCGAAGTGGACGCCAAGGGAGTGCGATTCGCCACGGTCGAACGTGCGCCGAAGGGCGTGCCCCGGCTCGAATTGACGCCGGATCACGACAGCGGCGCGGCGAGCCTGCGCCGGTTCGGCACCGACCGGCTGCTGCGGGAGGCGGTGCGGGTCGCCGGTGACCTGCCGGAAGCCGTGGCCCGCGATACCCGGAACGTCAAGGTCCGTTCGTACGACTCCATCTCGTTGGAGTTGAACAGAGAACGGACGGTCGACTGGGGCAGCGGCGAGAAGGGGCGTACGAAGGCCGCCACACTCACCGCACTGATGAAAGCGGCGCCCAAGGCACGGCACTTCGATGTGAGCGTCCCCACCGCCCCTGCGTCATCGGGGAGTTGACGCATATCGTCGCAGGCCAGCACCCTGGTTCGGCATCGCTACGGCTGATCACATAGGGTGAAAAGAAAAACGGGAGGTTCGGCGTGTTCGTTGAACGTGCGCCACTTGTCGACTTAGTGTCCTGTTCGGAAGAGTCCAGGGAACAGACACACTGGTAACCCTAAACTTCAGCGTTAGGGTTCGGGTCGGCGTTCGGACCGTCCCATTCGGCATCAGTCGTCGCATCGCAGCAGAGCGAAACGGCGACACGTAACTCGAGGCGAGAGGCCTTCGACGTGGCAGCACCGCAGAACTACCTCGCAGTCATCAAAGTCATCGGTGTCGGCGGCGGTGGTGTCAATGCCATCAACCGGATGATCGAGGTCGGTCTCAAGGGCGTCGAGTTCATCGCCATCAACACCGACGCGCAAGCCCTGTTGATGAGCGACGCCGACGTCAAGCTCGACGTTGGCCGTGAACTCACCCGTGGACTCGGGGCCGGCGCCAACCCGGCCGTCGGCCGCAAGGCCGCAGAGGACCACCGCGAGGAGATCGAGGAGGTCCTCAAGGGGGCCGACATGGTCTTCGTCACCGCCGGCGAAGGCGGCGGCACCGGCACCGGCGGCGCACCCGTCGTCGCCAACATCGCGCGCTCGCTCGGCGCCCTCACCATCGGTGTGGTCACCCGGCCGTTCACCTTCGAGGGCCGTCGCCGCGCCAACCAGGCCGAGGACGGCATCGCGGAGCTGCGCGAAGAGGTCGACACCCTCATCGTCATCCCCAACGACCGGCTCCTGTCCATCTCGGACCGCCAGGTCTCCGTCCTCGACGCCTTCAAGTCGGCGGACCAGGTCCTGCTCTCCGGTGTCCAGGGCATCACCGACCTCATCACCACGCCCGGCCTGATCAACCTCGACTTCGCCGACGTCAAGTCGGTCATGTCCGAGGCCGGTTCAGCCCTCATGGGCATCGGTTCGGCCCGCGGCGACGACCGCGCGGTGGCCGCCGCCGAGATGGCGATCTCCTCGCCGCTCCTGGAGGCGTCCATCGACGGCGCCCGCGGTGTGCTGCTCTCCATCTCCGGTGGCTCGGACCTCGGTCTCTTCGAGATCAACGAAGCCGCCCAGCTGGTCAGCGAGGCCGCCCACCCCGAGGCCAACATCATCTTCGGCGCGGTCATCGACGACGCGCTCGGCGACGAGGTCAGGGTCACGGTCATCGCGGCGGGCTTCGACGGCGGGCAGCCGCCGTCCAAGCGGGACAACGTCCTCGGTTCGGCGTCCGGCTCGCCCAAGCGCGAGGAGCCCGCGGCGCCCGCCCGTCCCGCCGAATCGTCCCGGCCCGCCTTCGGCGGCCTCGGCAGCGTCACGCCGCGCGAGGAGCCCCCGGCGCCCGAGCCCGCGGAGCCGGCCCCGGCCGGCAGCGAGACCCCTTCGGGGAACACGGCGCCGCTCCAGGTCCCGCCGGCCCGTCCCTACCAGGACAGCCAGGCCGAAGAGCTGGACGTGCCGGACTTCTTGAAGTGATAAGCAAGCACAGCACCGTGAGCGGCGCGCACTTCGCCTTCACCGACAGGTGGGGCGGGGTGAGCGCCGTTCCGTACGAAGAGCTCAACCTCGGCGGCGCGGTCGGCGACGACCCCGAGGCCGTGCGGACCAACCGCACGCTGGCCGCCACGTCCCTCGGCATCGACCCGGCCCGCGTGGTCTGGATGAACCAGGTCCACGGCCGGGACGTCGCCGTGGTCGACGGTCCCTGGGGGTCCGACGCCGACATCCCGTCCGTCGACGCCGTGGTGACCGCCCGCAGGGGCCTCGCCCTCGCCGTCCTCACCGCCGACTGCACACCGGTCCTGCTCGCCGACCCGGTCGCCAAGGTCGCGGCCGCGGCGCACGCGGGGCGCCCCGGCATGGTGGCGGGCGTCGTGCCCGCCGCCGTCGAGGCGATGGTGGCGCTCGGCGCGGACCCGGCCCGCATCGTCGCCCGCACCGGGCCCGCCGTCTGCGGGCGCTGCTACGAAGTGCCGGAGGCGATGCGCGCCGATGTCGCCGCCGTCGAGCCCACGGCGCACGCCGAGACGAGTTGGGGTACGCCCGCGGTCGACGTGACCGCCGGAGTGCACGCCCAACTGGACCGGCTCAGGGTGCGTGACCGGGAGCAGTCGCCGGTGTGCACGCTGGAGTCCGGTGACCACTTCTCGTACCGCCGCGACCGCACGACCGGTCGTCTCGCGGGCTATGTCTGGCTGGACTGATAGGGCATGACGGAACGTAAGGCTCAACTCGCGGCGAATCTGGCCGAGGTCGAGGAGCGCATCGCCGCGGCGTGCGCCGCGGCCGGTCGCAAGCGGGAGGAAGTGACCCTCATCGTGGTCACGAAGACCTACCCCGCGAGCGATGTGCGGATCCTGTCGGAACTGGGTGTGCGCCATGTCGCGGAGAACCGCGACCAGGACGCGGCACCGAAGGCGGCGGAGTGCTCCGACCTTCCGCTCACCTGGCACTTCGTGGGCCAGTTGCAGACCAACAAGGTCCGTTCCGTGGTCGGTTATGCCGATCTGGTGCAGTCCGTGGATCGTCCCAAGCTCGTCACAGCTCTGTCGGCGGCCGCGGTCCGCGCGGAGCGCGAGCTCGGCTGCCTGATCCAGGTCGCGCTCGACGCGGAGGTCAACGGACGGGGCGAGCGCGGGGGCGTGGGCCCCGGCGGAATCGAAGAGTTGGCCGACCTCGTGGCCGGGGCGCCGGGACTGCGGCTCGACGGTCTGATGACCGTCGCCCCGCTCACCGGCCCGTACGCGGGGCGGCAACAGGCGGCGTTCGAGCGGTTGATGGAATTCGCAACCCTCATGCGCGCGGCTCATCCTGCTGCGAACATGGTGTCGGCAGGGATGAGTGCGGACCTCGAACAGGCCGTGGCGGCCGGAGCGACACATGTGCGCGTCGGTACGGCGGTACTCGGAGTCCGACCCGGGCTCGGGTAACGTCGCCAAGAAGTCGGACCACAGCAGAAAATATGGTCATTCTCGCTGTTGGGCGGGGATACCTCGTGGATCGCGGGCAGTTGGTGACGACAGCCGATCCACCACAGAGCGGAGGACTCAGAGCATGGCCGGCGCGATGCGCAAGATGGCGGTCTACCTCGGCCTCGTGGAGGACGATGGGTACGACGGTCCGGGGTTCGACCCCGACGACGAGTTCGAACCCGAGCCGGAGCCCGAGCGCGACCGCAGGCGGCATGAACCGCCGCATCAGTCGCACCAGCCCCATCAGCCTCAACGGGACGAATCGGTACGAGTGGTGCAGCCGCCCGCCCAGCGCGAGCCGGCCGCCCACTCCTCTTCGCTGGCCGCCGAATCCGGACGTCCGGCACGAATCGCCCCCGTGGCATCCATCACACCTGAACGCCAGAGCCTGGAGAAGAACGCACCGGTGATCATGCCCAAGGTCGTGTCCGAGCGGGAGCCCTACCGCATCACCACATTGCACCCCCGGACCTACAACGAGGCCCGTACCATCGGGGAACACTTCCGCGAGGGCACTCCGGTGATCATGAATCTGACCGAGATGGACGACACCGACGCGAAGCGACTTGTCGACTTTGCCGCCGGTCTGGTCTTCGGTCTGCATGGCAGCATTGAGCGCGTGACGCAGAAGGTGTTCCTGTTGTCGCCTGCTAACGTCGATGTAACGGCGGAGGACAAGGCTCGCATCGCAGAGGGCGGGTTCTTCAACCAGAGCTGAGACGCAGTAGATGCAGTAGTTGCTGTAGATGCAGAACCGGAACGACGAGTACGAGTAACAGGGGAGAGGGAAACGCGAACATGGGCGTGGTCTTGCAGGTGCTCTACATCGCGCTGATGTGCTTCCTCATCGTGCTGATCTTCCGGTTGGTCATGGACTACGTCTTCCAGTTCGCCCGCTCATGGCAACCCGGCAAGGCGATGGTGGTCGTTCTGGAGGCCACCTACACTGTCACTGATCCACCGCTCAAGCTTCTGCGGCGGTTCATTCCGCCGCTGCGTCTCGGGGGCGTGGCACTTGACCTGTCCTTCTTCGTACTGATGATCATCGTCTACATCTTGATCACCGTCGTGAGCAATCTCGCGAGGTGACCGTGGACGATACGGTCTTGCCGACTGCCGATGACTACGTTGAGGTGAAGAGATGCCGTTGACCCCCGAGGACGTGCGGAACAAGCAGTTCACGACCGTCCGCCTCCGAGAAGGCTATGACGAGGACGAGGTCGATGCCTTCCTCGATGAGGTCGAAGCCGAACTGACCCGCCTGCTCCGCGAGAACGAGGACCTGCGCGCCAAGCTGGCCGCCGCCACCCGCGCCGCTGCTCAGAACCAGCAGCAGGGCGGTATGCGCAAGGGCCCCGACGGGCCGCAGGACCAGCAGCGAGGACCGGGCGCCCCGGTGCCCGCCGCAATATCGGGCCCGCAGCCGGTCCCGCCGCAGCAGCAGATGGGCGGCCCGATGGGTGGCCCGCCGCAGCTGCCCGGCGGTGCGCCGCAGCTGCCCGCAGGCCCCAGCGGGCACGGCCCGCAGGGTGGTCCGCAGGGCCCCGGCCCGATGGGTCAGGGTCCGATGGGTGGCCCCATGGGCGGTCCCATGGGTGGCCACGGTCCGCAGATGCCGCAGCCCGGTCAGGGCCCCGGTGGCGACAGCGCCGCCCGTGTGCTCTCCCTCGCGCAGCAGACCGCCGACCAGGCGATCGCGGAGGCCCGTTCCGAGGCCAACAAGATCGTCGGCGAGGCCCGTTCGCGCGCCGAGGGTCTCGAGCGTGACGCCCGTGCCAAGGCCGACGCCCTGGAGCGGGACGCGCAGGAGAAGCACCGCGTCGCGATGGGCTCCCTGGAGTCCGCCCGCGCCACGCTGGAGCGCAAGGTCGAGGACCTGCGCGGCTTCGAGCGCGAGTACCGCACGCGTCTGAAGTCCTACCTGGAGTCGCAGCTGCGCCAGCTGGAGACCCAGGCCGACGACTCGCTGGCCCCGCCGCGCACTCCGGCCACCGCCTCGCTGCCGCCGTCCCCGGCGCCGTCGATGGCTCCGGCCGGCGCGGGTGCCCCGTCCTACGGCGGCAACCAGTCGATGGGCGGCAACAACCAGCCCGCCGGCGGTCCGTCCTACGGCGGCCAGCAGCAGATGTCCCCGGCGATGACCCAGCCGATGGCGCCGGTGCGGCCGCAGGGCCCCGCCCCGATGCAGCAGGCTCCGTCGCCGATGCGCGGCTTCCTCATCGACGAGGACGACAACTGACGGGCGTGACCACGCCTTAGGCGTCGGCAGCGTTCAGGGCCGGGCCCCGGAGATTCTCCGGGGCCCGGCCCTTTTGCGTGCGCTGGTCGTGCCCCACGGGTCGCACCTCGCTGGTCGCGTCGGCCGTGGCGCGGGTGCAGAAACGTTCATCTGTGCGTGGGTACGCAACGCCGAAGGCCCGGTCCCGCCAAGATGTTCGGCGGGACCGGGCCTTCGGCGGGTCCGGGGGCCTGCGCCCCCGGTGCGGGCGCTTACGCCTTGCGGAGACGGAAGGCCAGCTTCAGGGAATCGTCGGTGAACGGCTCCCCGTAGGTGTCGTCGGCCTCGCCCTGGGCGAAGTCCGTGGCGAGTACCTCGTCCGCGATCAGCCCGGCGTGGTCGGACAGGGCCGTCACGACGGCCGGGTCCGTGGAGGTCCAGCGCAGGGCGATCCGGTCCGCGACGTCCAGGCCGCTGTTCTTGCGGGCCTCCTGGATCAGGCGGATCGCGTCGCGGGCCAGGCCCGCGCGGCGCAGCTCCTCGGTGATCTCCAGGTCCAGGGCGACCGTGGCGCCGGAGTCGGACGCCACCGACCAGCCCTCGCGCGGGGTCTCCGTGATGATGACCTCGTCCGGGGCCAGCGTCACCTTCTCGCCGTCGACCTCGACGAAGGCCGTGCCCTCGCGCAGGGCCAGCGACAGCGCGGCCGCGTCCGCCTCGGCGACGGCCTTGGCGACCGCCTGGACGCCCTTGCCGAAGCGCTTGCCGAGCGCCCGGAAGTTCGCCTTGGCCGTGGTGTCGACCAGGGAGCCGCCGACCTCGGAGAGCGACGCCAGCGAGGAGACGTTGAGCTCCTCGGTGATCTGGGTGTGCAGCTCCGGGTTGAGGGACTCGAAGCCGGAGGCGGCGACCAGCGCGCGGGACAGCGGCTGGCGGGTCTTGACGCCGGACTCCGCGCGCGTGGCGCGGCCGAGCTCGACCAGGCGGCGCACGAGCACCATCTGCTTCGACAGCTCCGGGTCGATCGCCGACAGGTCGGCCTCGGGCCAGGCGGACAGGTGCACCGACTCCGGGGCGTCCGGGCTCACCGGCACGATCAGGTCCTGCCAGACGCGCTCGGTGATGAACGGCGTCAGCGGGGCCATCAGCTTCGTGACGGTCTCGACGACCTCGTGCAGGGTGCGCAGCGCCGCCTTGTCGCCCTGCCAGAAGCGGCGGCGGGAGCGGCGCACGTACCAGTTGGAGAGGTTGTCGACGAAGACGGACAGGAGCTTGCCCGCGCGCTGGGTGTCGTAGCTCTCCAGGGCCTGGGTGACCTGGTCGGTGAGCGCGTGCAGCTCGCTGAGCAGCCAGCGGTCCAGGAGGGGGCGCTCGGCGGGCGCCGGGTCGGCCTCACTGGGGGCCCACTGGGACGTACGGGCGTACAGGGCCTGGAAGGCGACCGTGGTCCAGTACGTGAGGAGCGTCTTGCGGACGACCTCCTGGATGGTGCCGTGGCCCACGCGGCGGGCCGCCCACGGGGAGCCGCCGGCCGCCATGAACCAGCGGACGGCGTCGGCGCCGTGCTGGTCCATGAGCGGGATCGGCTGGAGGATGTTGCCCAGGTGCTTGGACATCTTGCGGCCGTCCTCGGCGAGGATGTGGCCGAGGCAGACCACGTTCTCGTAGGACGACTTGTCGAAGACCAGGGTGCCGACGGCCATCAGCGTGTAGAACCAGCCGCGGGTCTGGTCGATGGCCTCCGAGATGAACTGCGCCGGGTAGCGGCTCTCGAAGAGCTCCTTGTTCTTGTACGGGTAGCCCCACTGCGCGAACGGCATCGAGCCCGAGTCGTACCAGGCGTCGATGACCTCGGGCACGCGCGTGGCGGTGCTCCCGCAGCCCTCCTCGGGGCAGGCGAAGGTGACCTCGTCGATGAAGGGGCGGTGCGGGTCGAGGCCCGACTGGTCGGTGCCCGTGAGCTCGGAGAGCTCCGCGCGCGAGCCGACGCAGGTGAGGTGGTTCTCCTCGCAGCGCCAGATGGGCAGCGGGGTGCCCCAGTAGCGGTTGCGGGACAGGGCCCAGTCGACGTTGTTGTTCAGCCAGTCGCCGAAGCGGCCGTGCTTGACCGAGTCGGGGAACCAGTTGGTCTTCTCGTTCTCCTGGAGCAGGCGGTCCTTGATGGCCGTCGTGCGGATGTACCAGGACGGCTGCGCGTAGTAGAGGAGCGCCGTGTGGCAGCGCCAGCAGTGCGGGTAGCTGTGCTCGTACGGGATGTGACGGAAGAGGAGTCCGCGCTCCGCGAGGTCCTCGGTCAGCTTTTCGTCTGCCTTCTTGAAGAAGACACCGCCCACCAGAGGTACGTCTTCTTCGAAGGTGCCGTCCGGACGGACCGGGTTCACGACCGGCAGGCCGTACGCACGGCAGACCTTGAGGTCGTCCTCACCGAAGGCGGGGGACTGGTGGACCAGACCGGTGCCGTCCTCCGTGGTGACGTACTCGGCGTTGACCACGAAGTGGGCCGGAGCCGGGAACTCCACCAGCTCGAAGGGACGTTGGTAGGTCCAGCGCTCCATCTCGGCGCCGGTGAAGGTCTCGCCGGTCGTCTCCCACTCCTCGCCGAGTGCCTTCTCGACGAGCGGCTGGGCGACGACGAGCTTCTCCTCGCCGTTCGTCGCGACGACGTAGGTGACGTCGGGGTGCGCGGCGACGGCGGTGTTGGAGACGAGGGTCCAGGGGGTCGTCGTCCAGACCAGCAGGGCGGCTTCGCCCGCGAGGGGACCGGAGGTGAGGGGGAAACGGACGTACACCGACGGGTCGACGACCGTCTCGTAGCCCTGCGCGAGCTCGTGGTCGGACAGGCCCGTGCCGCAGCGAGGGCACCAGGGGGCGACGCGGTGGTCCTGGACCAGGAGGTCCTTCTTGAAGATCTCCTTCAGGGACCACCAGACCGAGTCCACGTACTCCGGATTCATCGTCCGGTAGGCGTCGTCGAGGTCGACCCAGTAGCCCATGCGGGTCGTGAGCTCGGCGAAGGCGTCGGTGTGCCGGGTCACGGACTCGCGGCACTTGGCGTTGAAGGCGGCGATGCCATAGGCCTCGATGTCCTTCTTGCCGTTGAACCCGAGCTCCTTCTCGACGGCGAGCTCGACGGGGAGGCCGTGGCAGTCCCAGCCGGCCTTGCGGGCCACGTGGTAGCCCCGCATGGTGCGGAAGCGCGGGAAGACGTCCTTGAAGACACGGGCCTCGATGTGGTGGGCGCCCGGCATGCCGTTGGCCGTCGGCGGGCCCTCGTAGAACACCCACTCGGGGCGGCCCTCGGACTGCTCGAGGCTCTTGGCGAAGATCTTCTGCTCGCGCCAGAAGTCGAGCACGGCGTGCTCAAGGGCGGGCAGATCGACCTGGGCGGGCACCTGGCGGTACTGCGGCGGCGTCATCAACGAGCTCCTCCAACGGATGTGCTGCCTTCCGTCGGAGGGACGAGAGCCCCGCGCCCGGTGAGGCGCGCTCCCGCGGTACCACCCTCCTTGGCTCTCCGGAACGGGGTCTGTGCCGGTGAGCCCCCTCATTGGGGTCGCGAAACCGGGTCTACCGGCCCGGGCTCGGGGCCCTGGCTTTCTTCCGGCGGCTCCGGGGTGATCTTCACGTCGCGCTCGCCCCCGGGCTCACACCGTCCCCGGGTCGCTCAAGGCTGCGTACGCCGCTACTCGTCCCCATCCACGCTTCTCGCTGCAGCCCAGTGTACGGCGCCCGCACAGGGGCGGCCGACCGCTTTTCCGGGAGCCGTCCGGGGGACGGGTCAGGCGGTGGGGACTGACCCGAATGGCGACATGCGGACCGAGCGGATCCGGGCACGCCGCGGCCGGCGGATTACCCCGCAGGGAGTTGGGCACAACGCATGCAGACTCGCCGCGCGGCACCCGCGGGGCGGGCGAATCGGGCGGCGTGCCCCGTTGCCGCGGGCCTGAAGTCGATTTATCGTCCCAGCACGATTCGCGAGCAAGATCACAATATGTGAAGGGGCCGCGGCCATGGTGGCGAAGAAGACCGCCGTACAGCATTCGGCGTCCGGCAGATCCACAGGCGCGGCCGCGGCGACGGCCAAGGACGTGAGCGGCAAGAAGAGCACCCACGGAGCCGTCGCGAAGGCGGCCGGGAAGACACCACCGGGGGACGGGACCGAGTCCGCCGGGCACGGGGCCGCCGCCAAGAAGACGGCGGCGAAGAAGGCGGTGGCCAAGAAGGCCGCGGCCAAGAAGGCGGCGGCCACGGAGGCCACGGCCACGAAAAGCGCGGCTACGAAGACCGCGGCCACGAAGAGCACGGCGAAGAAGGCCGCAAAGAAGACGGCGGCCAAGAAGACCGCCGCCAAGAAGACGGCGGACAAGGAGGCGGCCGCTCAGGACACGGCGGTCGCGGGGGCCGACCGGCCCGCAGGGGACGACGCCGAGAAGGCCGCCCCGGCGAAGAAGACGGCCGCCAAGAAGAGCACCGCGACAAAGAGCACGGCCAAGAAGAGCACGGCCAAGAAGTCGGTCGCGTCCGCGGCCGAAGGTGCGGCTGAGGCCGCGGAGACGACGGGAGCCACGACAGTGGTTGCGAAGAAGACTCCGGGCACGGCGACCGCGGCGAAGAAGCCGACGGCGGTGCCCAAGGCACGTGCCGCCGCCCCCGGCGAACTCGCGGTCCGGCCCGGCGAGGACCCCTGGACCCCGGACGAGGTCGCGGAGGCCCGTGCGGAGCTCCAGAGCGAGGCGCTGCGCCTCAGCAGCGAGATCGCGTCCTCCGAGGAGTCCCTTGCGGGCCTGATGCGCGACTCCGGGGACGGGGCGGGCGACGACGACGCGGACACCGGTACGAAGAACATCACGCGGGAGCACGAGATGGCGCTCGCCGCCAACGCGCGCGAGATGCTCGTGCAGACCGAGCGCGCCCTGGAGCGCCTCGACGCGGGCACGTACGGCCTCTGCGAGAACTGCGGCAACCCGATCGGCAAGGCCCGGATGCAGGCCTTCCCGCGCGCGACCCTGTGCGTGGAGTGCAAGCAGAAGCAGGAACGGCGCTACTGAGCGCGGCCTGGGCACCGGGGTCCGTACGCGTGTGCCGTACGCTCGTCCCCAGTCAGGTACCTAGGTTGAGGGACTCACGTGGCAGAGGCGGAGCGCATCATCGGTACGCCGGACATCCCTGAGGCGGCCGGGGCCGAGCCGGAGCAGTCCGGCTCGGCCTCCGACGAGAAGGCGGCGGGCGCGCCCGCGTCCGGCGGGAGCACGCCGGAGAAGCCCGGCGAGGCCACGCCCGAGGCGTCCGGCGATGCCGCGGGCGAGAGCGGCGACAGCCGCGACAGCGGCGATAGGCCCAAGGGCAAGCGCAAGATCGCCGTGCTGTTCGCGGTGGCCGCCTTCGCGTACGCCCTGGACCTGGTCAGCAAGATGATCGTGGTCGCCAAGCTGGAGCACCACGAGCCGATCGACCTCATCGGCGACTGGCTGCGGCTGTCGGCGATCCGGAACGCGGGCGCGGCCTTCGGCTTCGGCGAGGCCTTCACCGTGATCTTCACGTGCATCGCCGCGGCGGTCATCGTGGTGATCGCCCGCCTCGCGCGCAAGCTCTACAGCCTGCCGTGGGCGATCGCGCTCGGCCTGCTGCTCGGCGGCGCGCTGGGCAACCTCACGGACCGCCTCTTCCGCTCGCCCGGCGTCTTCGAGGGCGCGGTCGTCGACTTCATCGCCCCGAAGGGCTTCGCGGTCTTCAACCTCGCGGACTCGGCGATCGTCTGCGGCGGCATCCTGATCGTGCTGCTGTCCTTCCGCGGCCTCGACCCGGACGGCACCGTCCACAAGGACTGAGCCCCCGGCGGCGGGGGCCTGCGGTGCGGGAGTGTCGGTGGGCTCCTGCATACTCAATGGGTGAGCACGATTCCCGAGATCCGTACCCTGCCCGTGCCCGACGGCCTGGAGGGCGAGCGCGTCGACGCCGCCATCTCGCGCATGTTCGGGTTCTCCCGCACGAAGGCCGCGGAACTCGCCGCGGCGGGGAAGGTCACGGTCGACGGCTCGGTGGTCGGCAAGTCCGAGCGCGTGCACGGCGGGGCCTGGCTGGAAGTGGAGATGCCGCAGGCGCCCGCTCCGGTGCAGATCGTCGCCGAGCCCGTCGAGGGCATGGAGATCGTGCACGACGACGACGACATCGTCGTGATCGTCAAGCCGATCGGCGTGGCCGCGCACCCGAGCCCGGGCTGGACCGGGACCACCGTGATCGGCGGCCTCGCGGCGGCCGGGTACCGCATCTCGACCTCCGGCGCCGCCGAGCGCCAGGGCATCGTGCACCGCCTGGACGTCGGCACGTCCGGCCTGATGGTGGTCGCCAAGTCGGAGCGCGCCTACACCTCGCTGAAGCGCCAGTTCAAGGAGCGCACGGTCGACAAGCGCTACAACGCGCTGGTGCAGGGCCACCCCGACCCGATGAGCGGCACCATCGACGCCCCCATCGGCCGGCACCCCCATCACGACTACAAGTGGGCGGTCACGGCCGAGGGCAAGCCCTCCGTGACGCACTACGACCTCATCGAGGCCTTCCGCGCGGCCTCCCTGCTCGACATCAAGCTGGAGACGGGGCGCACGCACCAGATCCGCGTCCACATGTCCGCCCACCGGCACCCCTGCGTGGGCGACCTGACGTACGGCGCGGACCCCACGCTCGCCAAGCGCCTCGGCCTCACGCGCCAGTGGCTGCACGCGGTCCGCCTCGGCTTCGAGCACCCGGGCGACGGCCAGTGGGTGGAGTACGAGAGCGGCTACCCCGAGGACCTCCAGAAGGCCCTTGACCGCGTGCGGGCGGAGAGCTCGTGAGCGAGGTGACCGTCCGGGTCGCCGAGGGCGCGGACGACCTGGAGGCCTGCTTCGCGGTCCGCAAGGAGGTCTTCGTCGCCGAGCAGCGGGTCCCCGAAGACCTGGAGTACGACGCGTACGACGCCGGGGCGGTGCACGTCCTGGCCGTCGGCGCGGACGGCGTCGCGCTCGGCACGGGCCGGCTCCTGACCGGCGCCGCGGCCGTTGCCAAGAACGGCGGGGACGCCGGCGTGGGCGCGCTCGGCCGGCTCGCGGTGACGCGGGCCGCGCGCGGGCTCGGTGTCGGGGCCGCCCTGGTCCGCGCCATCGAGGACGCGGCACGCGCGCGTGGCCTGACGGCGGTGGACCTGCACGCGCAGACGCACGCCCTGGGCTTCTACGAGCGCCTGGGGTACGAGGTGTACGGCCCGGAGTTCCCCGACGCCGGCATCCCGCACCGGGCGATGCGCAAGGCGCTGGGGCAGCGGGACGCGGACCGCTCCGACGAGGGCTGAGCCGGTCGCGAGGGCTCTCGCCGCGGGGAACGACGCCGTCGCCGCGAGGCGGCGACAGGGGGCATTGGTCCGGTTCGCGGTGAATGCGTGGCAGGGTTGAGGTCTTGATCGTCCCCTTCTCGACCCTCCGGAGGCCGCACCGTGGATCAACTGGCACTGGTGCTCATCCTGTTGCTCGGTGCCGTGGTCACCGTGCCGCTGGGGGACCGGCTCGGGCTGCCCGCCCCGGTCCTGATGACGCTGGCGGGCATCGGCATGGCCCTGCTGCCGTTCGTGCCCAACGTCGAGATTCCCCCGGACTACATCCTTCCGCTGGTCCTGCCGCCGCTGCTCTACGCCTCCGTGCAGCGCACCTCGTGGCGGCAGTTCACGGCCAACGTACGGCCGATCCTCCTGCTCGCCGTGGCGCTGGTGTTCGTGACGACGGCGGCGGTCGCCGCCGTGGCCAACGCCGTGGTGCCGGGGCTGCCGATCGCGGCGGCCGTGGCGCTGGGCGCGCTCGTCGCGCCGCCCGACCCCGTCGCCGCGACCGCCGTCGCCGGGTCGCTCGGACTGCCCCGCAGGCTCGTGTCCATCCTGGAGGGCGAGGGGCTCTTCAACGACGTCACGGCGATCGTGCTCTACCACGTGGCGATCGCGGCGGCGGTGAGCGGGAGCTTCTCCTGGCCGTCCGCCGCGGGCCTGCTGGTGCTGTCGGCCGTGGTCGCCGTCGCCGTCGGCCTGGTGCTCGGCTGGCTCACCAACAAGCTCATGGGGCTCCTCGGCGACGCCACCCTGCAGACCGGCCTGACGCTGCTCGTGCCCTTCGTCAGCTACGTCCTCGCCGAGGAGCTGCTCGGCTCCGGCGTGCTCGCCGTCCTCACCACCGCGCTCTACCTCGCGGAGAACGCCGTCGACGCCGACGACGTGCTCGGACGGATCACCGGGCAGACCTTCTGGCAGATCGTCGACACCCTCGTCACCGGCATCGCGTTCGGGCTCATCGGCCTGGAGCTGCACAACGTCTTCGGCATCGCGAGCGGCCGCGCGTGGGAGATGTTCGGCTGGGGCGCGGCGATCGTCGCCGTCGTCGTCGGCGTACGCCTGATGTGGCTGCTGCCCGCGACCTGGCTGGCCAAGCGGCTGCACAAGCGGCGGGACGTCGACGAGGAGATCCCGACCAGCTGGCGCGAGACCGTCGTCATGTGGTGGTCGGGGATGCGGGGCGTGGCGTCCGTGGCGCTGGCGCTCGCCATCCCCCTCAAGACGGACGACGGGGCGCCGTTCCCGGCCCGCGACGAGATCATCTTCATCGCGTTCTGCGTCATCATGGCGACCCTCGTCGCCCAGGGCCTCACGCTGCCCTGGCTGGTGCGCAGGCTCGGGGTGCGCGCCGACGCCGACGCGGAGCGGGAGCTGGAGCGCGACCTCGCGCTGCGCGCCGCCAAGGCCGCCAAGCGGCGCCTCAAGGAGATCGAGGAGGTCGAGGAGCTCCCCGAGGACGTCGCCGAGCGGCTGCAGCGCGGCGCGTACGACATCGGGGCCAGGATCAGCCCCGACCTGGTCGACGACGAGCGCCGCGAGCGGTACGCCAAGCGCGTGGACCGCTGGAAGGCCGTCCAGCGCATCCAGCGCGAGATGATGTCCGCCGCCCGCCACGAGGTGCTCGCCGCGCGCAGCGAGCCCGGCGCCGATCCGGAGATCGTCGACCGGGTGCTGCACCACCTGGACGTCCGCAGCCTGCGGTGAGCGGCGCGCGGGCCGCGCTCAGCCGCGGCCGGTCCGCGGCGCGTCCGGTGTGAGCGGCTCGGGCCGCGGCCGGTGGCCGTTGGACAGCGGCTCGGCCACCGCGGTGGTGACCCGCGGCAGCGCGTACCGGTGGTGGTCGGCCAGCCAGCGGACCATCTGCTCGCGGACCGTGACCCGCACCGTCCAGATGTCGTCCGCGTCCTTGGCGGTGACCAGGGCGCGGACCTGGATGGTGGTCGGCGTGGTGTCGGTGACCGCGAGACCCCAGTCCCGGCCGTCCCAGGCCGCGCAGTCGCGCAGGATGTCGTGGAGGTGCTCCCGCATCAGCGCGATCGGCGCGGAGTGGTCCAGCTGGAAGAAGACGGTGCCGGTCATCTGGGCGCTGCCGCGCGACCAGTTCTCGAAGGGCTTGGACGTGAAGTACGAGACCGGCATCGTGATCCGGCGCTCGTCCCAGGTGCGGACGGTCAGGAAGGTGAGGGTGATCTCGTCGACGGTGCCCCACTCGCCGTCCACCACCACCGTGTCCCCGAGCCGCACCATGTCCCCGAAGGCGATCTGCAGCCCCGCGAAGAGGTTGCCGAGGGTGGACTGGGCGGCGACACCGGCGACGATGCCGAGGATGCCCGCCGAGGCGAGCAGCGAGGCCCCCGCGGCCTGCATCGCGGGGAAGGTCAGGAGCATCGCGGCGACGGCCACCACGCCGACGACGGCAGTGACCACCCGCTGGATGAGCGTCACCTGCGTGCGCACCCTGCGGACCCGCGCGGGGTCGCGGTGGGCGGCGGCGTAGCGCGCGTACGACGACTCGACTATGGCCGTGGCGATCCGCACCACGAGCCAGGCGGTGGAGCCGATGAGGACGAGGGTGAGGACCCGGCCGATGACGGCCTCGTGATCCTTGGCGATCTTGGCCTGCCGGTAGGCGCCTCTGAGCAGGGCCGTGCCCAGGACGACCTGGAGCGGGACACGGCAGCGGCGCAGCAGACCCCACAGCGGGGTCTCGTGGTGCCGTTCGTCGGTCCGGCGCAACAGCACGTCGACCAGCCAGCCGACGACCACCGTGAGCACGACCGAGCCGCCGATGACGATCAACGGACGCAGTACGTTCTCCATGCCTCAGAGAGTAGGGGGCAGGCCACGGATGGCACGATGGCCCCATGAACATCGTGCTTTTCCATTCGACGTACGGTCTGCGGCCCGCGGTGCACGCGGCGGCCGACCGGCTCCGTGCCGCGGGGCACGAGGTGTGGACCCCCGACCTCTTCGAGGGCCGCGTCTTCGACGACGTCGAGGAAGGCAGGGCCTACCAGAGCGAGCTCGGCAAGGACGAGATCCTCAAGCGGGCCATCCTCGCCGCCGCGCCGTACTCGGAGCGGGGGCTCGTCTACGCCGGCTTCTCGCTGGGCGCCGCGACCGCCCAGACCCTCGCCCTCGGCGACGACAAGGCGCGCGGCCTGCTGCTCCTGCACGGCACCTCCGACATCGCGGAGACCGCCTCCGTGGACGAGCTGCCGGTGCAGCTGCACGTCGCCGAGCCCGACCCGTTCGAGCCCGACGACTGGCTGAGCGCGTGGTACCTGCGGATGGGGCGGGCCGGCGCCGACGTCGAGATCTACCGCTACGCGGGCGCCGGGCACCTCTACACCGACCCCGACCTCGACGACTACGACGCCGAGGCGGCGGAGGCGACGTGGCGCACGGCGCTCGGCTTCCTGGAGACGCTCTGATTCCCGGAGGCGCGCCGGGCCCGCGAAACACGCCGGGCCCGGCGCTCCCCGCCCGGCCGGTGCGGCCGCGTCAGCGCACCGGCTCGTGCACCCGCTCGACCTTCTGCGTGCCGTTCAGCGTGCGGTACGAACGGGCCCACGACGACGTCGCCTTCGGGTCGGTCCGGTCGGAGACCACGTAGTAGTCCATCTGCGAGCGCTCGGCGGTGACGTCGAGGACGCCGTAGCCGTGCGAGTCCATGTCCAGCCACTTCACATGGCGGTTGGCGGCCTTGATCGCGCCCGCCGCCACGACGGAGAGCGTGTGCGGGGCGATGTGCAGCATGTCGTCGATGTTGTCGGAGGTCACCGAGGTGACCACGAACTCCGTGGCCGCCGACGACGACAGCGGGTACGTCGCCGCCTTGGCCGGCACGTCGTTCGCCCAGGCCATGTGGATGTCGCCGGTCAGGAAGACGGTGTTGCGGATGTTGTTGTCGCGCAGGTGGGAGATGAGCTCCTTGCGGTCGTCCGTGTAGCCGTCCCACTGGTCGGCGTTGATGGTGAGGCCCTCCTTGGGCAGGCCCAGCAGCTCCGCGAGGGGCTCCAGGAGGTGGGCCGGCAGCGAACCGAAGGCGACCGGCGAGATCATGACCGAGGTGCCGACCAGCTTCCAGGACGCGTCCGAGGAGGCCAGGCCCGACTTCAGCCAGTCCAGCTGGGCGCGGCCCGTGATCGTGCGGTCCGGGTCGTCCACGTCGCCGCTGCCGAAGCCCGCCTGCTCGGAGCGGAAGGAGCGCAGGTCGAGCAGGTGCAGATCGGCCAGCTTGCCGTAGCGGACGCGGCGGTAGACGGTGCCCTCGGTGGAGGCGCGCACCGGCATCCACTCGAAGTACGCCTGCTTGGCCGCCGCCATCCGCCGCGCCCAGTCGCCCTCGGTCCCCGGGGTGTGGTTCACCGCGCCGCCCGACCAGGCGTTGTCGGCGAACTCGTGGTCGTCCCAGATCGCGATGACCGGGTGCGTGGCGTGCATCGCCTGCGCGTCGGCGTCGGTCTTGTGGACGCCGTGCCGGGTGCGGTAGTCGGCGAGCGTGAGGATCTCGTGCTTGGGCTCGTGGGGGCGTACGACGTACTTCGCGGCCGGGTACTCGCCGCTCTGATACTCGTAGATGTAGTCCCCGAGGTGCAGCACCGCGTCGAGCTCGGTGCGGGCCGCGAGGTGGCGGTACGCGGAGAAGTAGCCGGCCTCCCAGTTGGCGCAGGACACCACGCCGAAGCGGACGCCGTGCGCGGACGCGTCGTGCGCGGGGGTGGTGCGGGTGCGGCCCACGGGGGAGTGCACCGGGGAGCCGTCGGAACCGCCCTCTACGGAGAAGCGGTAGTAGTAGGTGGTCGCCTGGCGCAGGCCCCTTACATCCGCCTTGACCGTGTGGTCGGCGGCCGCCCGCGCGGTGGTGCTGCCCCGGCCGACGACCCGGGTGAACCCCTTGTCCTCGGCTATCTCCCACCGCACCTCGGTGTCGGGGCCCTTCCCGGAGCCGGGCACGGCGTCCGGGGTGGGCGTCACACGGGTCCACAGCAGGACACCGTCGGGCAGCGGGTCCCCGGAGGCGACTCCGTGACGGAAGGACGGTCCGTCGGCGGCGTGCGCCGGGAGCGCGGCGAGCGGGGCGGCGAACGCGGCGGTGGCGGCCGCGGCCTTGACGACGGTGCGGCGGCTCGGGGTCCGGAGCCCGAGCGTCCGGGAGGCGTGCTCCGCGGTGTCGGGGGTCTGCGGGGCGAGCGACGACTGGACATCATTTCGGCTGGTCACGGGCGATCACCTTACTGATCGGTAATCGCAAAGAGCGGGCGAACACGATGAGTTCGCCCGCTCTTTCGCCATGCGCCTTGTCCGCGCGCGGAGTTGTGTACCGTTTCAGACGGTCATGTCCGACTGTGTCCGGTCAGCCCTTCAGCGCGTCGTCGATCGCCTTCTTGTAGTCCTCGACCGTGGCAGGCGCGTTCTTCGAGCCGGGACCGGTCAGCTGCTTGCCGTCCATGACGAAGGAGGGGGTGCCCTCGACGCCGTCCTTGTTGTCGTCGAACGTCTTCGACATCTCCAGGGCCCAGCGGTCGAAGGTGCCCTTCTCGACGTCCTTCTTGAACGTCGCGCTCTTCTTGAGCTCGGGCACCGTGTTGGCGACCTTCTCCAGGTAGGAGTCGTCCTTGAACTTGTCCTCCTGCTCCGACGGGTGGAACTTCGCCGAGAACAGGGCCTTCTTGTACTCCAGGAACGCGTCGTCGCTGACGTTCAGCGCCGCGCCGAGCGCGCTCAGGGCGTTCCGCGAGCCCTCGCCCGGGATGTTCCGGTCGAGGAAGGTGGCGCCGATGAACTGGATCTTGTACTTGCCGTCCGCCAGGTCCTTCTCGACCGTCGGGCCGACGTTCTGCTCGAAGGCGGCGCAGACGGGGCAGCGCGGGTCCTCGTAGACCTTGAGGGTCTTCTTCGCGGACTCCTTGCCGAGGACGACGGTCGTGCCGTTCTTGCCCGTGGTGTTGGCGGGCTTGACCAGCTTGTCGTCCTTGGCGGCGTCCCAGTAGCCGGGCTTGTTGGACTGCATGACGGCGTAGCCGACGCCGCCGGCGATCGCGAGGACGCCGACGATCGAGACGCCGACGATGGCCGCCCGCTTGCGCTTCTCGCGCCTGCGCTCGGCCTCCTGCTGGGCGCGGATCCGCTCGCGGGCCGCTGCCTTGGCCGCCTGGCTGTTGCGCTTGCTCATGATCTTTTCTCCGTGTGGGTGAACTGCGTGGGGTGCTGTGCTCAGGCGAAAGCGGCCGAGCACGGCGGTCCACGCCGCCCCACGAAGTGCACGAGCAGCCGCGTACGCGCCGTCCGCGTCCGGCGCTCGGGGCGCGGCGTCCGGCGTACGGGCCTGCGGGACGGGGTCACCGCGGCGACCGCGATCAGGAGCGGCCGGAACGTGGCGGCGGACACCGCGCGCAGGAGCTGGGCCAGTGCCCGCTCGCCGCGCCGCAGCCAGGCCGCCGCGAGGAGCCCCACCCCGACGTGCGCGCCGAGCAGCAGCCAGGAGGCGCCCGGCTCGGCCTCGGCGAGCACGGCGGCCGCGCTGCTGTGCCCGTCGCCGGCCATCTGTGCCAGCGGGGTGCCGAGCGGGGTGCCGCCGCACAGCACGTCGAAGCCGACGGAGCGCAGCGGGCCCGCGACCGGGCCGCCCGCCTCGCCGTAACAGACGTGCTGGCCGGCGGTGAACACCGTGTCGGCGGCCAGCTCCAGCGGGATCAGCAGGGCGGCGATGCGGCCGTAGCCCCGCTCGCGTCCCGCCAGCGCGTACGCGAGCGCGAAGACGGCGGCGGCGATCGCCGCGACCGTGGTCAGCGGCAGGGGAACACGGGACAGCAGCACGTGCGACGCGGTGGAGAGCGTCACGACGAGTGCCGTGAACAGCGCCGCGCGCACGGCTCTGAGCTGGGTCCCTGATATGTCCATCGCCGAGGAGTGTGCCATGTGTTCCTGTGGGAGGTCCCCCATGGGGGCCACTGGTTCCACTGTGGCCTAGTGGGGCCTACAGACCGGGGATCCGGCCGTTGCGGAACAGGTCGACGAAGATCTGGTGGTCCGCACGCGCGCGTGCCCCGTACGTGTGCGCGAAGTCCACGAGCAGGTCCGCGAAGCCCGACTCGTCGCCCGCGATGGCGGCGTCGATGGCGCGCTCCGTGGAGAACGGCACCAGGTCCGAGTGGCCGCTCTCGTCGTCCGCCGCCGCGTGCATCGTGGCCGTGGCGCGGCCCAGGTCGGCGACGACCGAGGAGATCTCCTCCAGGTCGTCGATGTCGGACCAGTCCAGGTCCACCGCGTACGGCGACACCTCGGCGACCAGCTGGCCCGCGCCGTCCAGCTCGGTCCAGCCGAGCCACGGGTCCGCGTGCGCCTGGAGGGCGCGCTGCGAGATGACCGTGCGGTGCCCCTCGTGCTGGAAGTAGTCCCGGATCGCCGGGTCCGTGATGTGCCGCGAGACCGCCGGGGTCTGGGCCTGCTTGAGGTAGATCACGACGTCGTTCTCCAGGGCGTCGCTGTTGCCCTCCAGGAGGATGTTGTACGACGGCAGGCCCGCGGAGCCGATGCCGATGCCGCGGCGGCCGACGACGTCCTTCACGCGGTACGAGTCGGGGCGGGTCAGGGAGGACTCCGGCAGCGTCTCCAGATAGCCGTCGAAGGCCGCGAGGACCTTGTAGCGCGTGGCGGCGTCGAGCTCGATGGAGCCGCCGCCCGGCGCGAAGCGGCGCTCGAAGTCGCGGATCTCGGTCATCGAGTCGAGCAGCCCGAAGCGGGTCAGGGAGCGCGCGTCGCGCAGCGCGTCCAGGAGGGGCCCCTGGGCGGTGTCCAGCGTGAAGGGCGGCACCTCGTCGCTCTTGGCGCCCGTCGCCAGGTCGTGGATCCGCTCGCGGTAGGCCGCGGCGTAGACCCGCACGAGGTCGGTGATCTGCCCGTCGCTGAGCGCCTTGGTGTAGCCGATCAGGGCCACGGAGGCGGCGAAGCGCTTCAGGTCCCAGGTGAAGGGGCCGACGTACGCCTCGTCGAAGTCGTTCACGTTGAAGATCAGGCGGCCCTGGGCGTCCATGTACGTGCCGAAGTTCTCGGCGTGGAGGTCGCCGTGGATCCACACGCGGCCGGTGCGGTCGTCCAGGTAGGGGCCGCCGTGCTGCTCGCGCTCCAGGTCGGCGTAGAAGAGGCAGGCCGTGCCGCGGTAGAACGCGAAGGCGGAGGAGGCCATCTTCCGGAACTTCACCCGGAACGCGGCGGGGTCCGCGGCAAGCAGCTCGCCGAACGCCGTGTCGAAGACGGCGAGGATCTGCTCGCCGCGCTGCTCGGCGGTGGGCTGCGGGACCGACATCGCTGGGTGCCTCCTGGTGCGGGGTGGTGCGTGACAAGGGGGGGGACGGGTGATCCGTCCCACGGGGACAGATGTTCCGCCCCTTCCAACGTTCGACCGTACCGCCGAGTGCCCGCCGTCTGTCAGTGCTCCGGATTAGACTTCCACGCTGTCCCCCCAGACTGCCCGCAGCCTGTCGCCCAGCGTTCTCCGGAGGCCTTCCGCCGTGACCAAGCCGCCCTTCACGCACCTGCACGTGCACACCCAGTACTCGCTGCTCGACGGTGCCGCCCGGCTGAAGGACATGTTCAACGCGGCGAATGAAATGGGCATGACGCACATCGCGATGTCCGACCACGGCAACCTCCACGGGGCGTACGACTTCTTCCATTCGGCGCAGAAGGCGGGCGTGACGCCGATCATCGGGATCGAGGCGTACGTGGCGCCGGAGTCGCGGCGCAACAAGCGGAAGATCCAGTGGGGCCAGCCGCACCAGAAGCGCGACGACGTCTCCGGTTCGGGTGGTTACACCCACAAGACGATCTGGGCGGCGAACAAGACGGGCCTGCACAACCTGTTCCGGCTCTCCTCGGACGCCTATGCGGAGGGCTGGCTGCAGAAGTGGCCCCGCATGGACAAGGAGACGATCTCCCAGTGGTCCGAGGGCCTCATCGCCTCCACCGGCTGCCCCTCCGGTGAGCTGCAGACCCGCCTGCGCCTGGGCCAGTTCGACGAGGCGCTGAAGTCGGCGGCGGAGTACCAGGAGATCTTCGGCAAGGACCGGTACTTCCTGGAGCTGATGGACCACGGCATCGAGATCGAGCGCCGGGTCCGCGACGGCCTGCTGGAGATCGGCAAGAAGCTCGGCATCCCGCCGCTGGTCACCAACGACTCGCACTACACGTACGCGCACGAGTCGACCGCGCACGACGCGCTGCTGTGCATCCAGACCGGCAAGAACCTCTCCGACCCGGACCGCTTCCGCTTCGACGGCACCGGCTACTACCTGAAGTCCACGGACGAGATGTACGCCATCGACTCCTCGGACGCGTGGCAGGAGGGCTGCCGCAACACGCTTCTGGTCGCCGAGCAGATCGACACCACCGGCATGTTCGAGAAGCGCGACCTGATGCCGAAGTTCGAGATCCCGGAGGGCTTCACCGAAGTCACCTGGTTCCAGGAAGAGGTCCGTCGCGGCATGGCGCGCCGCTACCCGGACGGTGTCCCGGACGACCGGCAGAAGCAGGCCGAGTACGAGATGGACATCATCATCCAGATGGGGTTCCCCGGGTACTTCCTCGTGGTCGCCGACTTCATCATGTGGGCCAAGAACAACGGCATCGCGGTGGGCCCCGGCCGAGGCTCCGCGGCCGGCTCGATCGTCGCGTACGCCATGGGCATCACCGACCTCGACCCGATCACGCACGGCCTGATCTTCGAGCGGTTCCTCAACCCCGAGCGCGTCTCCATGCCCGATGTCGACATCGACTTCGACGAGCGCAGGCGCGTCGAAGTGATCAGGTATGTGACGGAGAAGTACGGCGCCGACAAGGTCGCCATGATCGGCACGTACGGAAAGATCAAGGCGAAGAACGCCATCAAGGACTCCGCGCGCGTGCTCGGATATCCGTACGCGATGGGCGACCGCCTCACCAAGGCCATGCCCGCCGACGTCCTCGGCAAGGGCATCGACCTCTCCGGCATCACCGACCCCAAGCACCCCCGCTACAGCGAGGCGGGCGAGATCCGGGGGATGTACGAGAACGAGCCGGACGTGAAGAAGGTCATCGACACCGCCAAGGGTGTGGAGGGCCTGGTCCGGCAGATGGGTGTGCACGCGGCCGGCGTGATCATGTCCAGCGAGCCGATCGTCGACCACGCGCCGATCTGGGTGCGCCACACCGACGGCGTGACCATCACGCAGTGGGACTACCCCCAGTGCGAGTCGCTCGGCCTGCTCAAGATGGACTTCCTGGGCCTGCGCAACCTCACCATCATGGACGACGCCGTCAAGATGGTGCGGGCCGGCAAGGGCATCGACCTGGAGATGCTCTCGCTCCCGCTCGACGACCCGAAGACCTTCGAACTGCTCTGCCGCGGTGACACGCTCGGCGTCTTCCAGTTCGACGGCGGCCCGATGCGCTCGCTGCTGCGCCAGATGCAGCCCGACAACTTCGAGGACATTTCCGCCGTCTCGGCCCTGTACCGGCCGGGCCCGATGGGCATGAACTCGCACACGAACTACGCCGAGCGCAAGAACGGCCGCCAGGAGATCACGCCGATCCACCCGGAGCTCGAAGAGCCCCTGAAGGAGACGCTGGGCCTCACCTACGGCCTCATCGTGTACCAGGAGCAGGTGCAGAAGGCCGCGCAGATCGTCGCCGGCTACTCGCTCGGCGAAGCCGACATCCTGCGCCGCGTGATGGGCAAGAAGAAGCCCGAGGAGCTGGAGAAGAACTTCGTCCTCTTCCAGGCGGGCGCCCGGAAGAACGGCTACTCGGACGCCGCGATCCAGGCCCTGTGGGACGTCCTGGTCCCCTTCGCCGGCTACGCCTTCAACAAGGCGCACTCCTCCGCGTACGGCCTGGTCACCTACTGGACCGCCTACCTCAAGGCGAACTACCCGGCCGAGTACATGGCCGCGCTGCTCACCTCGGTGAAGGACGACAAGGACAAGTCGGCCGTCTACCTGAACGAGTGCCGGCGCATGGGCATCAAGGTGCTCCCGCCGAACGTGAACGAGTCGGTCCACAACTTCGCCGCCCAGGGCGACGACGTGATCCTCTTCGGCCTGGAGGCCGTCCGCAACGTCGGTACGAACGTGGTGGAGTCGATCATCCGGTCGCGCAAGGCGAAGGGGAAGTTCACCTCCTTCCCCGACTACCTCGACAAGGTCGAGGCGACCGCCTGCAACAAGCGCACCACCGAATCGCTCATCAAGGCGGGCGCGTTCGACACCATGAACCACACCCGCAAGGGCCTGACCGCGCAGTACGAACCGATGATCGACAACGTGGTCGCGGTCAAACGCAAGGAGGCCGAGGGCCAGTTCGACCTCTTCGGCGGGATGGGCGAGGAGACCGGCGGCGACGAGCCGGGCTTCGGGCTCGACGTGGAGTTCTCCGAGGACGAGTGGGACAAGACGTACCTGCTCGCCCAGGAGCGGGAGATGCTCGGTCTGTACGTCTCCGACCACCCGCTCTTCGGCCTGGAGCACGTCCTGTCCGACAAGGCGGACGCGGGCATCGGACAGCTCACCGGCGGTGACTTCTCCGACGGCTCGGTCGTCACCATCGGCGGCATCATCTCGGGCCTCCAGCGCAAGATGACCAAGCAGGGCAACGCCTGGGCGATCGCCACGGTCGAGGACCTCGCGGGCTCCATCGAGTGCATGTTCTTCCCGGCGACCTACCAGCTCGTCTCGACCCAACTCGTCGAGGACGCCGTGGTGTTCGTGAAGGGACGTCTCGACAAGCGCGAGGACGTGCCGCGGCTCGTCGCGATGGAGATGCAGGTCCCCGACCTGTCGAACGCGGGCACCAACGCGCCCGTGATCATCACCATCCCGACGGTCAAGGTGAGCCCGCCGATGATCACCCGCCTCGGCGAGGTCCTCAGCCACCACCGGGGCAACAGCGAGGTGCGGATCAAGCTCCAGGGGGCGCAGAAGACCACCGTGCTGCGGCTCGACCGGCACCGCGTGAAGCCGGACCCGGCGCTCTTCGGTGACCTGAAGGTGCTGCTCGGCCCGTCCTGCCTGGCGGGCTGACCTCCTCCGGCACCGCTTCACCCACAGCGCCGAGGGGCGCACCCGATCCGGGTGCGCCCCTCATGTGTGCCTGGGGGTGTGTCAGTTGTGGCCGAAGCGACGCTGGTGCTTACGGGCAACATCGGCAGGGCTGCCCTGCGCCTGCGACTGCACCGCCGACTGGGCGTCGGACGCGGCCGACCTGGCCTGCTCCTGCGCCTGCTCGGCCTGCGAGGCGCGGTTCTGCTGGCCGCCCTGCTTGCGGTTCTTGTTCTTGGCCATGGTGATCTTCCTCCTGAGGGGGATCTGGGGGCCAGGACGCGACCAGATTCACATATGGCGCCAAGGTGTGCATTTCGGAGAATTACCGTGTGTGACAGGGCCGTCGGAGCGACGTCCGCCGCTGCGCCACGCCGAAGATCGAGCTCGGGCCGTTAACCTCCGCCCGGTCGGGCAGACTCGAAGGGAACCCGACGCGGACCCGCACCTTGATTCGTTGTCCTTACAGGGTGTCTTCGTGGGCCTTCGTGGGAACGTCCAGGAACCTCCGGGCACTTTTCGGGAATCTTCAGGGAACTCCAGGGAAAGAGGGTGGATCGCGTGGACCGCTGCATCGTCCTGGTGGACGCCGGGTATCTGCTGGGTGCCGCCGCGAGTCTCCTCGCGGGCGAGCCGTCCAGGTCCCGGATCACCGTCGACCACACCGCCCTGATCCAGGGACTGCGCGAGCGCGCGGAAGCGGACACCGAGCGCCCCCTCCTGCGCATCTACTGGTTCGACGGCGCCCCCGACCGCGTCCCGCAGCCCGAGCACCGGCGGCTGCGCGTCATGCCGCGCGTGACGGTCCGCCTCGGCGCCCTGACCCGCAGCGACGGCCGGTGGGCGCAGAAGGGCGTGGACGCCGCGATGCACGCCGAGCTCACCGAGCTCGCGCGCAACCGCGCCTGCTCCGACGTCGTCCTCGTCACCGGCGACGGCGACCTGCTGCCCGGCATGATGGCCGCCAAGGAGCACGGCGTCGCCGTCCACCTGTGGGCCGTCCAGGCCGCCGACGGCGACTACAACCAGTCGGAGGACCTGGTCGCCGAGGCCGACGAGCGGCGCGTCCTCGACCGGGCGTGGATCACCAAGGCCGTACGCCCCAAGGAGCTCACCGGCATCTGCGCCCCGCCGCCCGCGCCGCGCCCCGAGATCGCCGCGATCCTCTCCGCGCCGCTGCCGGAGTCCGCGCTCGCCGCCGCCGCGCAGCACGCCGAGACGGAGACCCCCGTCCCGCACACCGACCCCGCGGCCAACGGCCGGGGCGGCGGCGAGCACCGCATCCCCGCCGGCAAGGGCGTCCCCACCCCCAAGGACCTGGCCGCCCTGCGCGGCCCCGGCGCCCCGTCCGCCCAGCACCCCACGAACGCGACGCTGCGCTGGTCCTCCGACAAGGGATGGGTCGAGCGGCCCGGCGGCGCCTCCGAGAGCCCCGAGGCGGCCGCCCTGCCCACGCTCGCCCAGCTGACGACGGCCGAGCAGCGCTGGGCCGACCGCGAGGAGGACATCACCACCGTCGGCGGAGACCCCTACGAGGTAGGACAGGTGTTCGCGCGGCGCTGGATGGCGCGCCTCCCGGAGCAGCACAACCTGCAGAAGCTGTCGACGATGTACCCCCGCATCCCGCACCGCATCGACGGCGAGCTGCTGCGCTACGCCGCGCGATTCGGCCTGCTCGCGCACAAGGACGACCAGATCGACGAGCACGACCGCTATGCGATCCGGGCCGGCTTCTGGCGGGAGATCGACGTGCGGACGGCCGCCGAGCACGCGCCCGCGGGGGACCGGGCAGGTGACTGATACGGGGCGTACGGGGCGCCCCGGGCGTCGTTCATGGCCGCGGACCCCGTAGTCTCGTCCTTCGTGAGTACGCGCCCGGCACCGGCAGTCCGACAGGGGCTCCGCAAGGAACACGGCATCGACGCCGTCTGTACGGTGCGCGACCTGGTCAAGACGTATCCCGCCGCCCGGTCCCGGCGCGGCAGGCCCGCCACGCCCGAGGTCCGCGCCACCGACGGGATCTGCCTGACGGTCGGGCGCGGCGAGATCTTCGGACTGCTCGGGCCCAACGGCGCCGGCAAGTCCACCCTCGTACGCCAGCTGACCGGCCTCATGCGGCCCGACGGCGGGGCCGTCGAGATCCTCGGCCACGACATCGTGCGCCACCCCGAGCGGGCCGCGCGGATCCTCGCCTATCTGGGGCAGGAGTCCACCGCGCTCGACGAGCTGACCGTGTCGCTCGCCGTCGAGACGACCGGGCGGCTGCGGGGGCTCGACGTGCGGCAGGCGCGGGCCGAACGGGACGGGGTCCTCGACGAGCTGGGGCTCGCGCCGCTGGCCTCGCGTCCGCTGAAGAAGCTGTCCGGCGGACAGCGCAGGCTCGCCTGCTTCGCCACCGCGCTGGTGGGGGAGCGGCAGCTGCTCGTCCTGGACGAGCCGACCACCGGGATGGACCCCGTCGCGCGCCGCGCCGTCTGGTCGGCGATCGACCGGCGGCGGGCCGAGCGCGGGACGACGGTGCTCCTGGTGACCCACAACGTCATCGAGGCCGAGACCGTGCTCGACCGGGTCGCGGTGCTCGACCGGGGCAAGGTCATCGCCTGCGACACCCCGGCGGGGCTCAAGGAGAAGGTCGCGGACGAGGTGCGGGTGGAGCTGGTGTGGCGGGAGCGGGCGCCGCTCGACGTCCCCGAGGTCGCCGCGCTGCGGTCCTCCGCGGTGGAGTCGGGCAGGCGCTGGTCCCTGCGGCTCGCGCCCGACGAGGCACGGGCCGCCGTCGCCGCGGTGACCGGCGGGGCCGCGTTCGCCGCCCTGGACGACTTCACGCTGGCCACGCCGAGCCTGGAGGACGTCTATCTCGCGTTGGGCGGGAGCGGACGGGGGCTGGTGAAGGCGTGACCACCGCTGCCGGTCCGTCGGCGCGCATCGTGGTGCGCGTCCCGACGAGCAGGAAGAGCTCGTCTCGATGAGCAGGAAGAGCTACAGAAGGGTTGTCCGGTGAGTGCGGTTCCCCTGGAGGCCGCGGTGCGAGCCGACGTGGGCCGGGCGGAGGACGTCGGAGGGCCGGCGCCGCTCGGGCCTCCCGTGCGGCTGTTCCCCGCGCTCTCGGCCGTGTACAGGGCCCAGCTGTCCCGGGCGCGGGTCGCGCGGATCCCGCTGCTCTTCGTGGCGACCTTCCAGTCCGTCGGGATCATGATCCTGATGCGGGGCGTCGTCGACGGGGGCGGGGAGGCGCGCGCGGTCGTCGCCGGGTCGTCCGTGCTCGTCGTCGCCTTCGTCGCGCTCAACCTGCTCGCCCAGTACTTCGGGCAGCTCCGCGCCGACGGCGGCCTCGACCACTACGCCACGCTCCCCGTGCCGCCCGCCGCCGTGGTCCTGGGCGCCGCTGCCGCGTACGCCTCGTTCACGGTGCCCGGCACCTTCGTCACGGCGATCGTCGGGTGCGCGCTCTTCGGGCTGCCGCTCACCCATCTGTGGGTGCTCGTCGCGGTGATCCCGCTCGCCGGTGCCGCCCTCGCCGGGCTCGGCGCGGCCCTCGGGCTGCTCGCGCCCCGCCCCGAACTGGCCACCTTGCTCGGTCAGATGGGCATGTCGGCGGCGCTGCTGCTCGGCGTGCTGCCGGCCGACCGCATGCCGGCGCTGCTCCAGTACGCGCGTGACCTGCTGCCCTCGACGTACGGCGTGGAGGCCTTCGCCCGTACGTTCGGACCGGATCCCGACTGGGCCGTCGTCGCCCTCGATCTGGCGGTCTGCGCGGGGGTCGGGGTGGTCTCGCTGGCCGTCGCCACCTGGGCGTACCGCCGGGCGGCCGTCCGGTGACGCGCCCCACAGGGAGTGCTGGCACGATGTGGGGGTGACCGCACCGCTGACACCCTCCCAACCGCCGCACCACCAACCCCCGCACGACCCCTGGCAGGCAGTCGCGCAGCCGTCGGGAGGCATGCCTCCTCACGGACACGAGGAGGACGGTCCCGGTATGAAGACCGAAGTGCGGCAGGCCGCGGTGATCGCGGTCGCGGTGGCCGCGAGCGGCATCCTGCTCGGACTGCTGTGGATGTGGCTCGCCCCGCGGGTCCCGCTCATCTCGGACGGCGAGGCGGTGTACCTCAAGGACACCGAGGGCGAGCAGGCGATCGGCGTGGACGGGACGTTCACGATGCTCGCGCTGGGGTTCGGCGCCGTCAGCGGCGCCGTCGTCTTCCTGCTGCGCAAGCGCGGCGGCATCCCGCTGGTCGTCGGCCTCGCGCTCGGCAGCCTGCTCGGCGCGCTCCTGGCCTGGTGGGCCGGCATCCTGCTCGGCCCCGAGACGGACGTCGTGGCGCACGCCAAGGCCATCGGGAAGGGCGTCGTCTTCGACGCGCCGCTCGAACTGAAGGCCAAGGGCACGCTCCTCGCCTGGCCGGTGGCCGCGCTGGCCGTGCACCTCGGCCTCACCGCGCTGTTCGGTCCGCGGGACCCGGATCCCTACGCCGTGCCGCCGACGGCCTATGAAGGCCCCCGCAGCGACGACTACCCCGAGGGCATGAACCCGGGTTCCTGAGTGAGTCCGGTGAGGACAGCGAGTCCCGTGAGGACAGTGAGGACGGGGACAGGAGGTGCGAGCCCGCCCTAGGCGGGCCGCTTCCCGTGGTTGGCCTTGCGCTTCTTGGCCCGCCACTTGCGCATGCGCGTCTTCTTCGACATGCCCTCGGTACTAGTCCCGCGCGGGGCCGGTGTCGAGGGCGCTTTCACGTCGTACGTACGTACGCGCGCGAGGCGGCGCACGCGGCCCGTCAGGCCCGGCCGATCGGGGCGAGCACCGCGCCCGTGAGCGCCGCGAGGTCGCCCGGCGCCAGCTCCACCTCCAGGCCCCGGCGGCCCGCCGAGACGCAGATGGTGGCGTGCGCCGACGCCGAGTCGTCCAGGACCGTGCGCAGCCTCTTGCGCTGGCCGAGCGGGGAGATGCCGCCCCGCACGTACCCCGTGGTGCGCTCGGCGGCGGCCGGGTCGGCCATCACGGCGCGCTTGCCCGAGACCGCGGCGGCCAGCGCCTTCAGGTCCAGGGATCCCGCGACGGGCACGACGGCCACGGTGAGCTCGCCGTCGACCTCGGCGACCAGCGTCTTGAAGACCCGGTCGGGGGAGACGCCCATCGCCTCGGCGGCCTCCTCGCCGTACGAGGGGTGGGACGGGTCGTGCTCGTAGGAGTGGACGGTGAAGTCGGTGCCCGCCGCGGTCAGGGCGACCGTCGCAGGGGTGCCCCCCGCCTGCTGTTTCTTCTGCTTCTTCGCCAAGGTACCGGTGCCTTCGTCAGTTGAGGCTGGTCGTCCCGCGGGTGAGGTCGATCGCGGGCAGCGACGGCAGATTACGGATGATCGCGGTCTCGGCGCGCAGCATTTTCAGCTCGTCCCGCAGCCGCGCCGCCGTGTCCGGCGCCTCCAGGAGCCGCTGCTTGGTCGGGGTGTCGAGGACGGCCGCCGCGGCCACCAGGTACGACACGACCGACGGGTCGTCCGGCAGCTCGGCCCCCGTCGACAGCGAACGCTCCCGCGCCCCGGCCAGCCGCTTCTGGTACGAGCGGAAGGCCCGCAGGACCCCCTCGGCCAGCGCGCCCGCGCCGTCGCCGGCCTCCTCGGGCACCTCCTCGACCTCCGCGGTCAGGAAGGCGCCGGAGGAGTCCACCGAGCGGATGCGCACACGCGTCGTGCCCGTGGCGAGGACCTCGAAGCCGCCGTCGGGGCGCTCCCTGATCGTCGCCGCGTCCGCCACGCAGCCCATGCCGTGGAAGGCCTTGAGCGGGTCCTCGCCGAAGCCCGCGGCGGGCCCGTGCTCGGGCAGCGCCGTCTGGTCGGGGAACCCGGGCGCGCTCGGTGCCACCTCCAGGCCGTCGCGGATCGCGACCACGGCGAAGCGGCGCTGCTCCTCCTCGGGGGTCTTGAGCAGTTCGCGCATCATGGCGCGATATCGCTCCTCGAAGACGTTCAGCGGCAGCACGAGGCCGGGGAACAGCACCGAGTTGAGCGGGAAGAGCGGAAGCCGGGTCGTCACGACCGGAAAGCCTAATGCTCGTCGGAGCGGTCACGTCCGCCCGGAGTGCGCAGCGGGGTCATCGACGCCACTTCGATGCGGACGCCGTCGCGCAGTTCCAGGAACTGGCCGAGCGGATCCTCCGCCATCCGGTCCCACGGGAAGGACGTCGCGTACGGGCCGATCAGGCGGAGCTGTTCGAGGGCGTCCTCCCAGCGTTCCAGGCGGACCAGGACGTAGGTGAGGAGGTTGCGGACCTCGGCGGGCCAGGGGTCCCCGGCCGCGTACTCCCGGGACAGGCCGATCGCGAGGTCGGCGGCGGCGTCCAGGCGGTCGCGGGGCACCTTTCCCGAGGGGCTGGTCAGATAGGCGAAGGCGGCACGGGCGGGGAGTACCTGTATCAACGAGCCGGGCAGCGCGTCGGCGGCGGCGCGCTCGGCGAAGTCGAAGCACTCGCGGTGCGAGCCGTACCAGGCGGCCGACAGGTACTGCAGGGCGGAGGCGTGGCAGCCGTAGTGGTACGAGGAGCGGCGCACCGCCTCCTCCCACAGCCGCTCGAAGACGGTGTGCGAGGCGTGCGTGCCGCGCGCGTGGTCGAGGGCGATCCGCCAGGGCACCGGGTCGCGCGGGTCGGCCTCGGCGGCGGCGGTCAGCAGCGGGCCCGCCTCGCGCAGGAGTTCGGCGCGGGCCGGTGATTCCCAGCCGCGGACGACCGCGAGCTCGGCCTTGACGAGCAGGGCGTCCGGGTCGTGCGGGGACGCGCCGAGCCAGGCGTCGAACCACTCGGGGCGGGAGCGGGCGAACGCGGCGAGCCGCATGGTGTAGCGGTCGCGGTTCTCCCACTCGGCGGCCTCGCGGGTGGTGGCGAGGACCTTGGCGGCCGGGCCGTGGTCGCCCCGGCCCGCGGCCACGAGCGCGGGGGCGAGCCGGTCGTCGGGCACGTCGAGGAGTACCTCGTCGTCCGGCGGCAGACCGGCGGCGAGCCGCGGGGTGTGCCGGACCATGCGGGCGGTACGGATGAAGGCACGCAGCACCGTGCCCTCCTTTGCGCCTCAACCGGCGCCCGCTGGCGCGGGGTGCCGGTCACCGTGATGGTTGCTCAATTGTTGGTTGCGCAGGGATGACGGTCAAAGGGCGGTGAAGGTTGCCTGCCGTCGCATAACGGTCCGGCGACGGTGTCCGGGGCGGCGATTTCCGGCCGCGGGGCGGTGCGACGGGGGAGTGGCCGGGCCTCGGCCGCCCCGCCGTCACGGGGCCGAAGGCGCCGCCACCCGTCGGATTCCGGCCGACGGCCGTGCCGAGGGGCGCCGCGCCGGCGACGGCCTCAGCTGCGGCGCAGCAGCCGCGTCGCCCCCGCCGCGACCGTCGTCGCCAGGATCCAGCCCAGCAGGATCAGGACCGTCGAGAACCACTGCCAGCCGCCGTTGAGCTGCCAGTAGTTGTCCTGGCCGAGGTCGATGACGGGGAGCAGCAGGTCGAGGGCGAAGAGCGCGGGGTTCCAGTTCGGGTGCTCGCCCGGTTTGATCGCCGGGTGCGCGGCGCGCGAGAAGGCCACCGTGCTGACCGCCCACAGCACCGCCATCCAGACCGCGGCCCGGCCGGGGCGGTAGCCGTACGCGACCGTCCAGTCCTGCGCGTACCCCCACAGCTTCGCCGCCAGCGGCAGCGTCTCGCGGCGGCGGCGCTGCTTGGCGAGGAGCACCTCGCGGGCGTCGGCGTCCTCGCCGCCGTTGCGCAGGACGGTGGCGAGCTTCTCGTACGGCTCGGGGTTGTACTCGGCGGTCGCGGCCGCCACCCAGGCCAGGCGCCGGGAGAGCGGGAAGCTGCCCTGGGGGACGAGGTTCTCGTAGGTGAAGCCGCCCATCTGGAGGCCGCCGGGCCCCGGCCAGCTCGCCGCCCGGTCGATCAGGTTGACGATCTTCGCGCCGGAGAGCACGACCTTGCCGCGCTGCGGCGCCTCGCCCAGGAAGCGCAGCTCGGGCGTCTGGACGCGGCGCAGCGAGATCTCCTGGTCGTTCTGGAGCGCGAAGCGGGCCTGCGCGAAGTCGATGGCGTCGCCGAAGCGTCCGTCGTCCAGGCGGAGGCCGCCCTCGGCCTCGAAGCGCTGTACGCGGGTGCCGCGCGCGGGGGTGGTGCCGCTGGTCTGCGGGGGATTGCCGACGGCGGCGGGCGTCAGGTACAGGGTGCGCTCGACGGTCAGCTGCGGGGCGTTCAGCGCCTGTCTGCCGTACTGGTTGACCAGCTTGCTGCCGCGCAGGCTGAGCGAGACGCCGATCTTGGCGCCGCGCAGGCTCAGCTCGCCGTGCGACTCCATCATCTCGGCCTGCAGGTCCTGGCCGACGGTCAGGCCGTCGCCGGTGATGGAGCGGCCGCGCCGGTCGCGGTAGACCACGGCCTGGTTCAGGAGCAGGTCGGTGCCGATGTGGGCGTCGGTCAGGCGGATGCCGTTGTGGACGCGGCAGCGCGGCAGATGGAGGTCGCCCTCGGTGTGCAGCCGGGCCGCCTCGACGCGCGGGACCGAGCAGTTGACGAGCCGCAGCGTGGTGAAGCGGGCCTCGGGCAGGAGGACCTCCTTCTCGAAGCGGCAGTGCTTCATCTCGGCATACGGGACGACCGTGCCGCCCGCGAGGTCGAGCACGTCGGTGATCTGCACGCCCGCCAGCTTCAGCGAGGAGACCCGGCCGGCCAGCGCGGGCGGCCCGTCGAGCAGCAGCCAGCACACGATGCGCGCCCGCACACTGCGCTCGGGACCCCAGGGATGCCCGCCGTGCGGGTCGTCCGCGGCGGCGTCGCCCGACCTGAGGTCGTAGACGCTGCCGTTGCGGAAGGCCTGCCACATGCCGATCTCGGCGGCGGTCAGCCCGTCCGGCGGGTCGCCGGTGCCGACGTCGTCGACCACTGCTGTCGTCCTCCCCGTTGCCGGCGGCCCGTCCGGTCCGCATACCGGATGGGCACACCTGTTCCTCGTACACCCGTTTAATGCCCGCTCGGTGACCGGCTGAACGCTAGTGGTGCACGGTGTCTCCCGCGCTCCATATCAGCCAGTGATACGGGCGTCCGGTGCCGAAAGAAGGTCTGAGAGAATTGGCCATGTGATCTCTCGAATCGATCTGCGCGGCGAAGCCCTCCCCGAGGGTCCCGCCCTGCGCGCCCTGCTGCCCCGTGCCGACTTCGACGTCGCGGCCGCCCTGGAGAAGGTGCGGCCCATCTGCGAGGACGTGCATCATCGTGGCGACGCGGCGCTGATCGAGTACGCGGAGAAATTCGACGGCGTGCGCCTGGACCGGGTGCGCGTGCCCGCCGCCGCGCTCACCGAGGCGCTGGACGGCCTCGACCCCGAGGTCCGCGCCGCGCTGGAGGAGTCGATCCGGCGCGCCCGCACCGTCCACCGCGCCCAGCGCCGCACGACCGAGCGCACCGAGGTCGCGCCCGGCGGTGTCGTCACCGAGAAGTGGGTCGCCGTCGACCGCGTGGGCCTGTACGCGCCCGGCGGCCGGTCCGTCTACCCGTCCTCCGTGATCATGGACGCGGTCCCGGCGCAGGAGGCCGGTGTGCCCTCCATCGCGCTCGCCTCCCCGGCGCAGAAGGAGTTCGGCGGCCTTCCGCACCCGACGATCCTCGCCGCCTGCGCGCTCCTCGGCATCGACGAGGTGTACGCGGCCGGCGGCGCCACGGCCGTCGCGATGTTCGCGTACGGCACCGACACCTGCGCCCCGGCGAACATGGTCGCCGGCCCCGGCAACATCTGGGTGGCCGCCGCGAAGCGCTACTTCACCGGCAGGATCGGCATCGACGCGGAGGCCGGTCCCACCGAGATCGCCGTCCTCGCCGACGCCACCGCGGACGCCGCGCACGTGGCGTCCGACCTGATCAGCCAGGCCGAGCACGACCCGCTGGCCGCCTCCGTCCTGGTCACCGACTCCGCGGAGCTCGCCGCCGCGGTAGAGGAGGAGCTGGCCGCCCAGGTCGCCGTCTCCAAGCACCGCGTGGAGCGCATCGAGCCCGCCCTGCGCGGCGAGCAGTCCGCGATCGTCCTCGTCGACTCCGTCGAGGACGGCCTCGCCGTGGTCAACGCGTACGGCGCCGAGCACCTGGAGATCCAGACCCGCAACGCCGCCGAGCTGGCCGACCGCGTGCGCAACGCGGGCGCCGTCTTCGTCGGAGCCTGGGCGCCGGTCTCCCTCGGCGACTACTGCGCGGGCTCCAACCACGTCCTGCCGACCGGCGGCTGCGCCTGCCACTCCTCGGGGCTCAGCGTCCAGTCGTTCCTGCGCGGCATTCACGTCGTGGACTACACGCGGGAGGCGCTCGCCGACGTCGCGCAGCACGTGGTGACGCTCGCCGAGGCCGAGGACCTGCCGGCGCACGGCGCGGCGATCAAGGCCCGCTTCGGGTGGAAGGTGCCGGAGAGCAAGTGACCACCATCGACGACCTTCCCGTCCGCGACGAACTGCGCGGCCAGTCCCCCTACGGGGCGCCCCAGCTCGACGTACCCGTCCGTCTGAACACGAACGAGAACCCCTACCCGCTCCCCGAGCCGCTCGTCGAGCGCATCGCCGAGCGGGTGCGCGAGGCCGCCCGCGACCTCAACCGCTACCCCGACCGGGACGCCGTGGAGCTCCGCACGGAGCTGGCGCGCTATCTCACCCGCACCACCGGGCACGAGGTCGCGCTCGCCAACGTCTGGGCGGCCAACGGCTCGAACGAAGTGATCCAGCAGCTGCTGCAGACCTTCGGCGGGCCCGGCCGCACGGCCATCGGCTTCGAGCCCTCGTACTCGATGCACGGGCTCATCGCCCGCGGCACCGGCACCGGCTGGATCTCGGGGCCGCGCCACGACGACTTCACGATCGACGTCGAGGCGGCCACGAAGGCCATCGCCGAGAACCAGCCGGATGTCGTCTTCATCACGACCCCCAACAACCCCACGGGCAACGCCGTCCCGGCCGAGACCGTCCTCGCGCTGTACGACGCGGCGCAGGCCGCGAAGCCGTCGATGGTGGTCGTCGACGAGGCGTACGTCGAGTTCAGCCACGGCGACTCGCTGCTCCCGCTGATCGAGGGACGGCCGCACCTGGTCGTCTCGCGGACCATGTCGAAGGCGTTCGGCGCCGCGGGGCTGCGCCTCGGCTATCTCGCCGCCGCCCCCGCGGTCGTCGACGCGGTGCAGCTGGTGCGCCTGCCGTACCACCTGTCGGCCGTCACGCAGGCCACCGCGCTCGCCGCCCTGGAGCACACGGACACCCTCCTGGGCTACGTGGAGCAGCTCAAGGCCGAGCGCGACCGGCTCGTCGCCGAGCTGCGCGCGATGGGCTACGAAGTGACCGATTCCGACGCCAACTTCGTGCAGTTCGGACGGTTCGCCGACGCGCACGCCGTGTGGCAGCGGATCCTCGACCGGGGCGTCCTGGTCCGGGACAACGGCGTGCCGGGGTGGCTGCGGGTCTCCGCGGGCACCCCCGCCGAAAACGACGCGTTCCTCGATGCGGTACGCGAACTCAAGAAGGAGCAGAGCGCATGACTCGCGTGGGCCGTGTCGGCAGAATCGAAAGAACGACCAAGGAGACCTCCGTCGTCGTCGAGATCGACCTCGACGGGACCGGAAGGGTCGACGTGTCGACCGGGGTCGGCTTCTACGACCACATGCTCGACCAGCTCGGCCGCCACGGCCTCTTCGACCTCACGGTCAAGACCGAGGGCGACCTGCACATCGACTCGCACCACACGATCGAGGACACCGCGCTGGCGCTCGGCGCCGCCTTCAAGCAGGCGCTCGGCGACAAGGTCGGCATCTACCGCTTCGGCAACTGCACGGTCCCGCTGGACGAGTCGCTCGCCCAGGTGACCGTCGACCTCTCCGGCCGTCCCTACCTCGTGCACACCGAGCCCGAGAACATGGCGCCGATGATCGGCTCCTACGACACGACGATGACCCGGCACATCCTGGAGTCCTTCGTCGCCCAGGCGCAGATCGCCCTGCACGTGCACGTACCGTACGGGCGCAACGCCCACCACATCGTGGAGTGCCAGTTCAAGGCCCTCGCCCGCGCCCTGCGGTACGCCGCCGAGCACGACCCGCGCGCGGCCGGCATCCTGCCCTCCACGAAGGGTGCGCTGTAACCGATGAACGGCCTCAACACGATCCTGATCGTCGTCGGTCTCTTCCTGATCGGCGGCGTCATCTCCTTCGTCAAGCAGGGGATGCCCAAGAGCCTGATCACGCTGCTCTCCATCGGCGCCGTGATGTGCCTGGCCGCGGGCATCCTGCGGCTCGACTACTGGAACTGACGGGAGGCGTACGCGAGATGAGCTCTCCCAAGAAGGTCGTCGTCTTCGACTACGGCTTCGGCAACGTCCGCTCCGCCGAGCGAGCCCTGGCGCGCGCGGGAGCCGACGTCGAGATAACGCGCGACTACGACAAGGCCATGAACGCCGACGGGCTGCTCGTCCCCGGCGTCGGCGCCTTCGCCGCCTGCATGAAGGGGCTCAAGGAGGCGCGCGGCGACTGGATCGTCGGCCGCCGGCTGTCCGGCGGCCGCCCGGTCATGGGCATCTGCGTGGGCATGCAGATCCTCTTCGCGCGCGGCATCGAGCACGGCGAGGAGACCGAGGGCCTGGACGAGTGGCCCGGCACGGTCGAGCCGCTGAAGGCGGACATCGTCCCGCACATGGGCTGGAACACCGTCCAGGCCTCCGCGGGGTCCACGCTCTTCGAGGGCCTGGACGACGACGCCCGCTTCTACTTCGTGCACTCCTACGCCGTGCACACCTGGTCCCTCGACGTCGCGAACCCGGTGATGCGCGCCCCGCGCGTCACCTGGTCCACGCACGGCGAGCCCTTCGTGGCCGCCGTCGAGAACGGCGCGCTGAGCGCCACCCAGTTCCACCCCGAGAAGTCCGGCGACGCCGGCGCCCAGCTCCTCACCAACTGGATCGGAACCCTGTGAGCACTCTCGAACTCCTTCCCGCCGTCGACGTCCGCGACGGCCAGGCCGTACGCCTCGTCCACGGCGAGTCCGGCACCGAGACCTCCTACGGCTCGCCGCTGGAGGCCGCCCTCGCCTGGCAGCGGTCGGGCGCCGAGTGGCTGCACCTGGTCGACCTGGACGCCGCGTTCGGCACCGGCGACAACCGCGACCTGATCGCCGAGGTCACCAAGGCGATGGACATCAAGGTCGAGCTGTCCGGCGGCATCCGCGACGACGCCTCGCTGGCCGCCGCCCTCGCCACCGGCTGCACCCGCGTCAACCTCGGCACGGCGGCCCTGGAGACCCCCGACTGGGTCGCCAAGGTCATCGCCGAGCACGGCGACAAGATCGCGGTCGGCCTCGACGTGCGCGGCACGACCCTGCGCGGCCGCGGCTGGACCCGCGACGGCGGCGACCTCTACGAGACGCTGGAGCGCCTCAACTCCGAGGGGTGCGCGCGCTACGTGGTCACCGACATCGCCAAGGACGGCACGCTGCAGGGCCCGAACCTGGAGCTCCTGAAGAACGTCTGCGCGGCCACCGACCGCCCGGTCGTCGCCTCCGGCGGCGTCTCGTCGCTGGACGACCTGCGCGCCATCGCCGAGCTCGTCCCGCTCGGCGTCGAGGGCTCGATCGTCGGCAAGGCGCTCTACGCCAAGGCGTTCACCCTCGAAGAGGCCCTGGAGGCCGTGTCGTCATGAGCGAAGCCGTGCGGCGCGTGCAGAGCGGGTCCCCCTGGGAGGAGTCCATCGGTTTCGCACGCGCCGTCGCGGCGGGCGACCGGGTCCTGGTGGCGGGCACCACGTCGTTCCAGGGCAGTGTCCTGTACGGCGAGGGCGATCCGTACGAACAGGCCAGGGTGGCCTTCACCAACGCCCTTGAGGCGCTCGGCGGGTTCGGGCTCGGCCCCGACGCCGTCATCCGTACGCGGATGTATCTGACCCACGCGCGGGACGTCGACGAGGTCGGCCGCGCCCACCGGGAACTGTTCGGCGCCGTGCGCCCGGTCGCGACCCTGCTGGTCGTCTCCGGGTTCGTGGACCCGCGCATCCTGGTCGAAGTAGAGCTAGAAGCATTCCGAGGAGCAACGACGTGACGCTCGCCGTCCGAGTCATCCCCTGCCTGGACGTGGACAACGGCCGGGTCGTCAAGGGCGTCAACTTCCAGAACCTGCGCGACGCGGGCGACCCCGTCGAGATGGCCAAGGTCTACGACGCCGAGGGCGCCGACGAGCTGACCTTCCTGGACATCACGGCCTCGTCCGGCAACCGCGAGACGACGTACGACGTGGTCCGCCGCACCGCCGAGCAGGTCTTCATCCCGCTGACCGTGGGCGGCGGCGTGCGTACCGCCGAGGACGTCGACAAGCTGCTGCGCGCGGGCGCGGACAAGGTCGGGGTCAACACCGCGGCCATCGCCAGGCCCGACCTGATCCGCGAGATCGCGGAGCGCTTCGGGCGCCAGGTGCTGGTCCTCTCGGTCGACGCGCGGCGGACCGGGTCCGGGTCCTTCGAGGTGACGACCCACGGGGGCCGGCAGTCCGCCGGGATCGACGCCGTCGAATGGGCGCACCGGGCCGCCGAGCTGGGCGCGGGCGAGATCCTGCTCAACTCGATGGACGCCGACGGCACGAAGGACGGCTACGACATCGAGATGATCGAGGCCGTGCGCAAGCACGTCACGGTCCCGGTGATCGCCTCCGGCGGCGCCGGGAAGCTGGAGCACTTCCCGCCGGCCGTCGCGGCGGGCGCGGACGCCGTCCTCGCCGCCTCGGTCTTCCACTTCGGCGATCTGCGGATCGGCGAGGTCAAGGAGACGCTGCGGGAGGCGGGGCACCCGGTGCGGTAGCCCCGCGGCAGGCTCATCGGGCCCCGGTCACCGACGAGGTGGCCGGGGCCTTTGTCCGCCACATCGCAAAAGGAAAGTTGCGCAATATTTGTTGTGCAACTTTTCTTTCGTATCTACGGTGGAGGCATGAGCAGACAGCAGCGCCGCCGCGTCACCGACCTCGGCACCCTCAAGGCCTTCGGCCACCCCCTGCGCCTGAGGCTCTACGGCGCCCTGAAGGTCGCCCCCGGCCGCACCGCCACCGCCTCCCGGCTCGCCGACGAGGTCGACGAGGCCGTCTCGCTCGTCAGCTACCACCTGCGCAAGCTCGCCGAGCACGGACTGATCGAGGAGGCCCCGCAGGCGCAGCGCGGGGACGGCCGCGAGCGCTGGTGGACCCCGGCGCAGGAGACGCTCTCGTTCCACACCGAGGACTTCCAGGACACCCCGGAGAAGGCCGCCACGCTGACCGCCGTGACCCGCGCCCTGCACGCGCAGCGCACCGACCTCCTGGACGTCTGGCTCGGCCACCGCTCGGCCTGGACCCCCGAGTGGCGCAACGCCGCCGACAACTCCGACTTCCTCGCCCGCTTCACCGCCGACGAACTCACCGCGCTCACCGAGGAGTTGCACGCGGTGGTCCGCAGGTACGAGGCACGGGCCAAGGACGCCGAGGAGGCCGGCGACACCGAGGGCCGCGAGAACGTCCTGCTGTTCATGCACTCCTTCCCCTTCCGGTCGCTGTGAGGGGGAGGGCCGTGACCGCCACCGGCATACGCCCGGCCCCCACCGCCGTCGAGCGCCCCGCCCACCGCGACGGCAACGTCCTGCGCTGGCTGACCGCCTACGCCGCCTCGATGATCGGCGACAGCGTCTACTTCCTCGCCCTGTCCTGGGCGGCCACCCGCACCGGCAGCCCCGCCCAGGCCGGCCTCGTCCTCGCCGTCGGTGCCGTGCCGCGCGCGCTCCTCATGCTCGGCGGGGGAGTCGTCGCCGACCGCTTCGGGCCGCGCCGCGTCGTCATCGGCAGCGACGCCGTGCGGTGCCTGGTCATCCTCGGCACGGCCGCCCTGCTCCTCGCCACCACGCCCGGCATCTGGGTCCTCGGCGCGGTCGCCCTCGTCTTCGGCGCGGTGGACGCGCTCTTCATGCCGAGCGTGGGCGCCCTGCCGGCGCGCATCACCGCACCGGGGCAGCTCGCCCGGGTCCAGGGCATGCGCGGCGTCGCGGCCCGCGTCGCCACCGTCACGGGCGGCCCGCTGGGCGGCATCGCGGTCGCGACGGGCGGCTCGGCGGCGGCCTTCGGGCTGGCCGGGGTGCTCTTCGCCGGATCGCTGGCGCTGCTGCTCGCCGTACGCGTACGCGAGCTGCCCGCCGACGACACCGTCAACGGGCCCACCTCCGCCCGGCGCGACCTGGCCGACGGGCTGCGCTACATCCGCGGCCACCGCGTCCTCGCCCCGCTCGTGGTCGTCATAGCCGTCGGCGAGCTGGGATTCTCCGGGCCCGCCAACATCGGCCTCGTGCTGCTCGCCGACGAGCGCGGCTGGGGCGCCTCGGGGCAGGGCTGGATCGTCGCCGGCTTCGGCGCGGGCGCCGGGCTCGCCTCGCTGCTGCTCGCCGTGCGCGGCCGGGTGCCGCGCGCCGGGGCCGTGCTGTCCTGGGTGGCCTTCCCCGGCACGGCGGCACTCGCCGCGCTCGGCTTCGTGCCCTCGGTGGCGGGCGCGGTCGTCGCCGCCCTCGTCCTCGGGGCGCTCCTCGGACTGTGCGGCGCCCTGTGCGGGGCACTCGCCCAGACCGTCGGCGAACCCGCCTACCTGGGCCGCGTCACCGCCGTGATCAGCTTCTTCACCCTGGGCGTCGCCCCGCTCTGCTACCCCGTCGTGGGCGCCGCGATCGGCGTCTGGGGCATCGAGCCGGTGTTCGTGGCGTGCGCCGCGCTGAGCGCGGCCGGCGGCGTGATCGGCCTGTGCTCGAAGCCGCTGAGGCAGGCGGAACTCCCGCGCTGAGCATGGCCGTTCAGCGGGACCCGGCGGGAGGAGCGCTCACAGCCCCAGCCGCTTCGTCTCGTGCAGCGCCGCGACCGCCTCCTTGTCGCCCTCCAGCTGGACGTCGGCGACCTCCTGCCTCCCGTACGCGAACATCAGGAGCTCCGCGGGCTCGCCGGTCACCGTCACCACCGGCGCGCCCCGGTGCGCCACCACCGTCTGCCCGTCCGGGCGGCGCAGCACCAGCCCCACCGGCGCCTTGCGGCCCACCAGCCGGGCCGTGCGCTCCAGCCGGGACCACAGGGAGTCCGAGAAGACCCGGTCGAGCTCGCGCGGCGTCCAGTCCGGCTGCGCCCGGCGCACGTCCTCGGTGTGGACGTAGAACTCCACGGCGTTCGACAGCTCGTCGACCTGCTTCAGGGCGAACGGCGAGAAGCGCGGCGGCCCCGTTCTGATCAGCTGGATCAGTTCCTCGTACGGCTTCGCGGCGAACTCGGCCTGCACCCGCTCCAGGCGCCCCGCGAGCTGTTTGACCAGGATCCCGCCCGCGGCGTCCACGCGGCGCTCGCGCACCACCACATGGGCCGCGAGATCACGGGTCTTCCAGCCCTCGCACAGGGTCGCGGCCTCCGGGCCCTGCGCCTCCAGGAGATCGGCGAGCAGAAGTCGTTCACGCTTCGCATGGGTCGACATGCCGGCCAGCCTACGACCGCCCACCCCGTCCGGACAGTGGACGCCTTCGGGAGGGCCCCGGCGGGCGCGGCACAATGGGCCCATGACCAGCGTGCCCCCGCCCAGCAGCAGCCTCGACCCGGAGATCGCCGCCCGCCTCAAGCGCAGCGCCGACGGCCTCCTCCCCGCCATCGCCCAGCAGTACGACACCGGTGAGGTGCTGATGCTCGGCTGGATGGACGACGAGGCGCTGCACCGCACCCTCACCACGGGGCGCTGCACCTACTGGTCGCGCAGCCGCCAGGAGTACTGGGTCAAGGGCGACACCTCCGGCCACTTCCAGTACGTCAAGGAGGTCGCCCTGGACTGCGACGCGGACACCGTCCTCGTCCAGGTCGACCAGGTCGGCCCGGCCTGCCACACCGGCACGCGCACCTGCTTCGACTCCGACGTGCTTCCGGTGTCGGGCGTGCCGTCGCCCGGTCAGTAGGGTCTGACGCCATGGACCTCGAGACCTTCCGCAAGCTGGCGGCCGACCGCCGCGTGATCCCCGTCAGCCGCAGGCTCCTCGCGGACGGCGACACCCCCGTCGGCCTCTACCGCAAGCTCGCCGCCGAGCGCCCCGGCACCTTCCTCCTCGAATCCGCCGAGAACGGCCGTTCCTGGTCCCGCTACTCCTTCGTCGGCGTCCGCAGCGCCGCCACCCTCACCGTCCGCGACGGCGAGGCCCACTGGCTGGGCAGCCCGCCCGTCGGCGTCCCCACCTCCGGCGACCCGCTCGCCGCGCTGCGCGCCACCGTCGAGATGCTGCACACCCCGCGCGACGTCGTCAGCGCCGACCAACTCCCGCCCTTCACCGGCGGCATGGTCGGCTACCTCGGCTACGACATCGTGCGCCGCCTGGAGAAGATCGGCCCGGGGGAGCGCGACGACCTGAGGCTCCCCGAGCTGACGATGCTGCTCACCAGCGACCTCGCCGTCCTCGACCACTGGGACGGCTCGGTCCTCCTGATCGCCAACGCGATCAACCACAACGACCTCGACACCGGGGTCGACGAGGCCTACGCCGACGCGGTCGCCCGCCTCGACGCCATGGAGGCCGACCTCTCCCGCGCCGTCTCCCAGCCCCCGGCCGCCCTGCCGCCCTCCGAACTCCCCGAGTACACCGCGCTGTGGGGCGGCGTGCAGTACCAGGAGGCCGTCGAGGACATCAAGGAGCGCATCCGGGCCGGCGAGGCCTTCCAGGTCGTGCCCTCGCAGCGCTTCGAGACCCCGTGCACGGCCAGTGCGCTCGACGTCTACCGCGTGCTGCGGGCCACCAACCCCTCGCCGTACATGTACCTCTTCCGCCTCGACGGATTCGACGTGGTCGGCTCCTCGCCCGAGGCCCTCGTCAAGGTCGAGGACGGGCACGCGATGGTCCACCCCATCGCCGGCACCCGGCACCGCGGCGCCACCCCGCAGGAGGACCAGGCGCTCGCCGACGAGCTGCTCGCCGACCCCAAGGAACGCGCCGAGCACCTGATGCTCGTCGACCTCGGCCGCAACGACCTGGGCCGGGTCTGCACCCCCGGCTCCGTCGAGGTCGTCGACTTCATGTCCATCGAGAAGTACTCCCACGTCATGCACATCGTGTCGACGGTCACCGGAGAGGTCGCCGAGGGCCGCACCGCCTTCGACGTGCTCACCGCCTGCTTCCCCGCGGGCACGCTCTCCGGCGCCCCCAAGCCGCGCGCGATGCAGATCATCGACGAACTGGAGCCGTCCCGGCGCGGCCTGTACGGCGGCTGCGTCGGCTACCTCGACTTCGCCGGCGACTCCGACACCGCCATCGCCATCCGCACCGCCCTCCTCCGCGACGGCACGGCATACGTGCAGGCCGGGGCCGGGGTCGTCGCCGACTCCGACCCCGTCGCCGAGGACACCGAGTGCCGCAACAAGGCCGCCGCCGTGCTCCGCGCCATCCACACGGCGAACCGCCTGCACACCGGTTCGACCCGTGAGGGATAGTGGACGGGTGACTTCTGCAGTACCACCGCCCCGTACCGAGAACCCGTCGGAGAGCCCGGACCGGCGCGGCAGCCGGCGCAGCATCGCCGTCGCGCTGCTGCTCGGCGCCGTCGGCGCGGCCCTCGCGCTGCTCGCGTCCCGCCAGGCCTGGGCCCACGGGACCGTCTCGGTGGCCGGAGGCGACCTGCCGCTGACCGCCAAGGGCGGCGACGTCACGGGCGTGCCCGCGGCGCTCGCCGTCGTGGGCCTCGCCGCCCTCGTCGCGGTCTTCGCGGTCCGCCGCGCCGGCCGCGTCCTGGTCTCCCTGCTGCTCGCCCTCAGCGGCGCGGGCACGGTGGCCGCCGCCCTGCTCGGCGCCGGTGACCGCGACGCCCTCGACGAGAAGGCCGCGACGGCCTCCGGCGACGCCGCCGCCACCATCGGTGACCTCAGCCACACCGGCTGGCCCTACGCGGCGGCCGCCGCGGGCGCGCTGCTCCTGGTCGCCGGGGTGGTCGCGCTCACCTGCGGCCGTTCCTGGCCCGCCATGTCGGGGCGCTACGAACGCGACGGCACGCCGACGCCCCGCAAGGCCCGCCGCGCCCCCGACCCCGACCGGCCCGAGGAGCTGTGGAAGGCCCTCGACCGGGGCGAGGACCCGACGCGCGAAGCGTGACCCCGCGCTCAAGGCATACGCCCGAGTACGGGACAATGGAGCCGAGCGTCCGACTCGCGATGGGCCATCCACCCATCACCCCGCATACAGCAACGAGGAGCAAGTCATGGCCAGCCACGGACACACCCCGGCCGCCTGGACCGGTGTCATCATCGCCTTCATCGGTTTCTGCGTCGCGGGTGCCTTCATGGTGATGGCCAACGTGCCCGGCTTCTGGGCCGGCATGGCGATCATCGCGATCGGCGGCCTCGTGGGCGGCGCCATGCGCATGGCCGGCCTGGGCCAGGCCAAGCGCCCGCAGCGCCAGGTCGCGGGCTCCGAGAGCTGACCTTCCTCGTACGCGAAGAGGCGGTCCGGCGACAGCCGGGCCGCCTCTTTCGTGCGTCCGCGTCCGGCTGCGTGGCCGCGCCGTCCGGTCGTGTGGCTCCGCCGTCCGGCGCCCGCGTCCATCGGGCGACACGCCCCCGCGCGGGGCAGAATGCACGGGTGACCGCCGACACCGAGAGCGCCGCGCCCGCCGTCCTGACCCGCCTGCTCGTGCCGGCCGGTGTGCTCGCCGCGGTCGCCGGGGCCTTCGCCTACGTCGGCGCCGTCGACCCGAACGAACCGGGCCACTATCCCGCCTGCCCGCTCCTGCGCCTCACCGGCATCTACTGCCCCGGCTGCGGCGGTCTGCGCAGCGCCCACGCCTTCATCCACGGCGACGTCACGGCGGCCCTCGGCGCCAACGCGCTCGCCGTCGTCGGGTACGGCCTGTTCGCGGTCGTGTGGACCGCGTGGGTGGTCCGGCTGGTGCGAGGGAGGCCGGTGCGAATCGAGTTGGGCACGGCGCAGCTGTGGGCCGTCGGGGTGGTCGTCGCGCTGTTCACGCTCGTCCGCAACCTGCCGTTCGGGTCGTGGCTGCACCCTTGAATCCGCAGGCTGCGAGCCCGATGGATGTCCATTTCGTGGGACGGGCGTCAACCGGATGCGGGGCCTTCGCCCTCCTGCGGATACCATCGCAGTGACCAGCTTGAACGTCAGCTTCTTCAACCGTCAGGGAAGGGGGCCGCTCGCGTGAGTGTGCTCGACGAGATCATCGACGGAGTCCGTGCCGACCTCGCGGAGCGGCAGGCGCGCGTCAGCCTCGACGAGCTCAAGGAGCGTGCGGCCAAGGCTCCCGCGGCCAAGGACGGCGCGGCGGCCCTGCGGGGCGACGGCGTCAAGGTCATCTGTGAGGTCAAGCGCTCCAGCCCCTCCAAGGGCGCGCTCGCCGCGATCGCCGACCCGGCCGGCCTCGCCGCCGACTACGAGGCGGGCGGCGCCGCCGTCATCTCCGTGCTCACCGAGGAGCGCCGCTTCGGCGGCTCGCTCGCCGACCTGGAGGCCGTCCGCGCCAAGGTCGACATCCCGGTGCTGCGCAAGGACTTCATCGTCACCTCGTACCAGCTGTGGGAGGCCAGGGCGTACGGCGCCGACCTCGCGCTGCTGATCGTGGCCGCCCTGGAGCAGCCCGCCCTCGAATCGCTCATCGAGCGCGCCGAGTCGATCGGCCTCACGCCGATCGTCGAGGTGCACGACGAGGACGAGGCCGAGCGGGCCGTGGACGCGGGCGCCCGCGTC
>NZ_LIRJ01000194.1 GCF_001419745.1 Streptomyces silaceus
GGCCCCGGAGGTGCCGGCCGGGCCGGAGGTCTCCCGCGCCGTGCGCCTCTTGCGTACGAGTCCGAAGGCGACCGCCGCCGCGAGCAGCACGGCGACGCCCGCGCCCACCGCGATCGGGACGGTGTTCGAGGAGGAGTCGGAGGACCGCGCGGCGTTCTCGGTCCCCGGCTCCTCGGACTTCTCCGGCCGCTGGGCGGTCCTGGCGGACGAGCCGAGGTCCGGCAGCGCGGGCAGCTCCGCGTCGGCGTCGAGGACCACGGCGAGCGAGAGCGGGTCCATGGCGGAGCCGGCCTTGTACATGCCGCCGAACGCCTTGGCGCCGTCGGCGGTGAGCTTCGACGGCACCTCGGTGAGGGCGACGAGGCCGTCCTTCGGCTTCAACTCACCGGCGGCGAAGGTGATCAGCGGGGCGTTCTTCAGGGCGACGCCGCGGTCGCCCTTGCTGTCGACGTCCGCCGAGAGCGTGCCCTTGCCGTCCTCGACCTCGACGGCGACCTCGCTGAGCGTCAGGTCGAGGCCGTGCGCGCCGGTGAAGCGGACGGCTCCGGCGAAGTCCGCGTCGAGGGTCCGCTTCTTCTCGTCGTACGTCCCCTTGCCCTCGGGGAAGCGGAAGAGCGCGCCCCCGTCGCGGGCGCCGGCGGACAGCTTCCACTCGCCCTTGGCGATCGGTCCGGTGACGTACTCGCGGAAGGTGCGGCGCACGCCCCAGTCGACGGCGGCGTCCTCGATGCGGCCGGCCTTCGCCTTCTTGCCGTCGCCGGACTTCTTCGCCCCGGCGTCCTTGGCGTCCTTGCCGTCGGCCGGTTCCTTCGACGGCTTCGCCGCGGACTTCGCGACGAGGTCCGTCGACAGGCTGACGGGGTCGAGCGCGGTGCCCGCCGTGTAGTACCCGGCGAAGGCCTTGGCGCCCTGCGAAGTGAGCGTCGCGGGAAGGTTGTCGAGGGCGATCGGGCCCGATCCGCCCTTCATGTCGATCCCGGAGATGTTGAGCGAGGCGAGCGGCACCTGGGCGGTCGAGGTGACCTCGCCGGTGCCCTTCTCCTTGCTGACCATGTCGGCGTAGAGGGTGCCGGAGCCGCCGGAGATCTCGACCGTGGGGCGGCTGATCGTGAGGTCGAGCTCGTAGCCGCCGCCCTTCTTGTGCCCGGTGAAGCGCACACCGCCCGAGAAGCCCGCGTGGAACGCCCCGCTGTCCGGGTCGTACGAACCCTTCGCCGAGTGGAAGCGGAACTGGCTGCCGCCGACCGTGGCGGCCCCGCCCCGCAACGTCGAACCGCCTTGCGCGATGGGCCCGGTGACGTAGCTCTGGAAGGAGGACTTGATGCCCCAGTCGAGCCGTCCGCCCTGAACCGTGCGGCTCTCGGCGTGGGCGGCGGCCGTCGGGAGCAGCGCTCCGACGAGTGCGGTCAGCACGGCCACGGATCCGGCGCGTGCGAGAGCGCACGCCTGTCTCGACGAGGGCATGACGGGACCCCTCCAGAGCTAGCGAATAAGGTAAGGCTAACCTAAACTACGATCACTCCGGACTGGAACCCCGCCGACCGGATCCCGGACTCCCGGGGCCCGGACGTCGGAGGCGTCCGACCTCAACCGCACGACAGGACGGTGGACTTCGGTGCGTATGCCGCGCTCACTCCGTATCGCCGGCGCGTGGGCCGCCGTACTCGCCCTCGGTCTCACCGGATGCGCGACCTCCGACGACGACGGCGGACCGGGCTCGCCGAAGGGCGGTACGCGGGCGGCGGCCCACGCGCCCGACCGGGTCGAGCCGCTCACGACGGCCGCGAAGCCCGCGCTCCCCGCCACGGTCACCTCGGCCGACGGCCACGAGGTGACCGTCAAGGACACCCGCCGCATCGTGCCGCTCACCGGCAGCCTGAACGAGATCGTCTTCACTCTGGGCCTCGGGAAGAACGTCGTGGCGCGCGACATCACCGCCACCTTCGACCAGGCGAGGAAGCTGCCGGTGGTGACGCGGGCGCACGACGTCTCGGCGGAGAGCGTGCTGTCGCTGAGGCCCACCGTCGTCCTCGCGGACACCACGACCGGGCCCGCCGAGGCCATCGACCAGATCCGCGACGCGGGCATCCCCCTCGTCGTCCTCGACCCGGCCAGGGGTCTCGACGACGTCGGCCCGCGCATCGAGGCGGTCGCGAAGGCGCTGGGCGTCGAGAAGGCGGGCGCCGAACTGACGCGGCGTACCGAGGAGCGGATCGACGCGGTGCGCGGGACGGTCCCGGCGTCCGCCCGCACGAAGAAGCCGCGGGTCGCCTTCCTCTATCTGCGCGGCTCGGCCTCCGTCTATCTGCTCGGCGGCCGGGAGTCCGGGGCGAGTTCGCTCCTGGAGGCGGCGGGCGCGGTGGACGCGGGCAAGGCGTCCGGCCTGCGGGAGGACTTCACCGCGATCACCAGCGAGGCACTCGCCAAGGCCGCGCCCGACGCGATCCTCGTGATGACGAAGGGCCTGGAGTCCGTGGACGGCGTCGACGGCCTGCTGAAGGTGCCGGGCGTCGCCGAGACCCCGGCCGGCCTGGACCGCCGCATCGTCTCCGTCGACGACGGCGTACTCCTCAACTACGGCCCGCGCACCGACCAGGTCCTGAAGTCGCTGGTGGCTCAGCTCTACGGGGACACCGAGTGAGCGTGCCGACGAAGGCCACGACCACGGCCGACACCGCGACCGCGGACACGGGCACGAAGACCGACCCCTCCCCCCGCCACCGCCGCGGCGCCGCGCTCCCGCTGACCGCGGCCCTGGTGGCCGCCCTCGTCCTGCTCTGTCTCCTGTCCGCCGGCATCGGCGCCTACGACATCCCGCTCGGCGACGTCCTCTCCTCCCTCCAGCACCGCGTGGGGCTCGGCGGGGCCGCCCTCGACCGGGTCGGCGAGAGCGTGCTGTGGAACGTGCGGCTGCCGCGCGTCGTCCTCGCGCTGCTCGTCGGCGCCTCGCTGGGCTGCGCGGGCGCGCTGATGCAGGGCGTGTTCGGCAATCCGCTCGCCGAGCCGGGCGTCATCGGGATCTCCTCCGGCGCGGCGGTCGGCGCCGTCGCCTCCATCGCGCTCGGCCTGAGCTTCCTCGGGAACTGGACGGTGACGGTATGCGCGTTCGTCGCCGGGCTCGCGACCGTGCTGCTCGTGTACGTGATGTCGCGCAGCGGCGGCCGCACCGAGGTCGTCACGCTGATCCTCACCGGGATCGCCGTGAACGCCTTCGCGGGGGCGCTGATCGGCCTGTGCATCTTCTTCGCGGACAACGCGCAGATCAGCCAGATCACCTTCTGGCAGCTGGGTTCGCTCGCGCAGGCGACCTGGCCGAAGGTGCTCGCCGTGCTGCCGTGCGCGCTGCTCGGGCTCGCCGTGGCGCCGTTCTACGCCCGCAAGCTGGACCTGCTCGCGCTCGGCGAGCGGCCCGCCCGGCACCTGGGCGTGGACGTGGAGCGGCTGCGCCTCGTGCTGGTGCTCGTGGTGGCGCTGCTGACCGCGGCCGCCGTGGCCGTCGCGGGGATCATCACCTTCGTCGGGCTGCTCGTGCCGCATCTGCTGCGGATGGCCGCGGGTCCCGGGCACCGCTTCCTCGTGCCCGGCAGCGCGCTCGGCGGCGCCCTCGTCCTGGTCGCGGCCGATCTGGCCGCGCGGACGGTGGCGGCGCCCGCCGAGCTGCCGCTGGGCGTGCTCACCGCGCTCTTCGGCAGCCCGTTCTTCTTCTGGCTGTTGCGCAGGACCCGTCGCAGGCAAGGAGGCTGGGCGTGACCGGGCGGTGGAGCGGGCGGCTGTTCGCGGGGCGCGAGCGGGCGCTGCCGGGACCGGCGCGGGCCGGGGAGGTGCTGGCCGAGGCCGAGGACCTGCGGGTGCGGCTCGGCGGGCGGGACGTCCTGGCCGGGGTGTCGCTGGCCGCCCGCGCGGGCGAGGTGCTCGCCCTGGTCGGCCCGAACGGCGCGGGGAAGTCGACGCTGCTGGCCGCGCTCGCCGCCGACCTGGCGCCCGACGAGGGTGCGGTACGCGTCTGCGGCCGTCCCGCGTCCGGCTGGCCGGCGCCCGAACTGGCCCTGCGCAGGGCCGTCCTTCCCCAGTCCGCCGCGCTCTCCTTCCCCTTCGCGGTCGAGGACGTCGTACGGATGGGCCGCGCGCCGTGGGCCGGGACGCGTCTCGCGGACGACGACGACCGGATCGTGCGGGAGGCGATGGCGGCCACCGAGGTGGGCGCGTTCGCCGCGCGGCCGTTCTCCGCGCTCAGCGGCGGCGAGCGGGCCCGGGTCGCGCTGGCCCGGGTGCTGGCGCAGCGGGCCCCGCTGCTGCTGCTCGACGAGCCGACGGCCGCGCTTGACCTGCGCCATCAGGAGCTGGTCCTGCGGATCTGCCGGGCGCGGGCGGCGGCCGGTGACGCGGTCGTGGTGGTGCTGCACGACCTGGGGCTCGCGGCGGCGTACGCGGACCGGGTGGCGGTGCTGCGCGACGGGGCCGTCGCGGCGGAGGGCGCGCCCGGCGAGGTGTTCGAGGAGGGGCTGCTGTCGGAGGTGTACCGGCAGCCGGTCGAGGTCTTCCCTCATCCGCGCACCGGCGCTCCCGTGGTCGCCCCGCTGCGCGGTCCCGCGGCCGCGGACGCCTCCGCTTGACCGTTGCTTTGCCTGGTCATGGGGGGTCCATCAGCCACCCGTGATCGGGCTGTGAGCGCACGTGAAGCTTGAGAGCTGAATCACGGATCGGACGGGTATCACCGAGGTAAGGCTCGGTTAAGTTAGGTCCGCCTCACCGGCTTGCGGTGGGGTCGGCGCCCGTCCGTGAACCGTTTCTTGGAGCCCTCTATGCGACTCGTGCGCCCCGTGCGGCCTGTCCGCCTGTCCGTCGTCACCGCCATCGCCACCGCCGCGGCACTGACCGCCGTCACCGGCTGCACGGAGAAGAGCGACGCCAAGGGCGGCGGCGCGCGCAGCGTCAGCGTCACCGCGACCGACGACTCGTGCGAGGTCTCCAAGAAGGAGCTGCCCGCCGGTCACGTCGAGCTGGCCATCGAGAACAAGGGCTCCAAGGTCACCGAGGTCTACATCCTCTTCCCCGACGACCGCATCGTCAGCGAGCGCGAGAACATCGGCCCCGGCACCAAGCAGAAGCTGACCGCCGAGGTGAAGGCGGGCACCTACGACATCGCCTGCAAGCCCGGCATGAAGGGCGACGGCATCCGGCAGAAGGTCACCGTCACCGGCGGCGGCAAGACCGCGAAGCGCGACCCGCGCCTGGACGAGGCCGTCGCCGAGTACCGCGCCTACGCGCAGGCGCAGGCCGACGAGACGCTGCCGAAGACGAAGGCCTTCACCGACGCCGTGCGCAAGGGCGACCTGGCGGCGGCGAAGAAGGCGTACGCCACCTCCCGCATCGGCTGGGAGCGCACCGAGCCCGTCGCCGAGTCCTTCGGCGACATCGACCCGAAGGTCGACGTCCGCGAGGACGGCCTGGAGGAGGGCCAGGACGTCGAGAAGGACTGGACGGGCTGGCACCGCCTGGAGCGGGCGCTGTGGAAGGACAAGAAGATCGGCAAGCGCGAGAAGGAGCTGGCCACCCTCCTCGACAAGGACCTCGCGGACTGGCGCAAGCGGGTCGGCAAGGCCGAGATCACCCCGACCTCCATGGCCAACGGCGCCAAGGAGCTGCTCGACGAGGTCGCCACCGGCAAGGTCACCGGTGAGGAGGAGCGCTACTCGCACACCGACCTGGTCGACTTCAAGGCCAACGTCGAGGGCGCCCAGAAGGCGTACGAGCTGCTGAAGCCCGTGGCCGCCGAGAACGACCCGAAGCTCGCCAAGGAGCTCGACAAGCAGTTCGCGGCCCTCGGCAGGCTCCTGGACAAGCACCGCGAGGGCGGCGCCGACTCCTACGCGTTCACGTCGTACGACAAGCTCGGCAAGGCGGACGTCAAGGAGCTGCAGGACGGCGTCAACGCGCTGGCCGAGCCGCTGTCGAAGCTGGCCGCGGCGATCGTCAAGGCCAAGTAGAGGGGGACGGATGTCCGAGGAGAACTCCCGTACGCCGTCGCGGCGTACGCTGCTCGGCTGGGGCGGTGCCGGGCTCGCGCTCGGCGCGGCAGCGGCGGGCGGCGCGGTGGCGATGGCCGGTTCCGGTGACGAGGCGGCGCCGGTCGCCGAGGCCGGGTCCGCGGTCGCCTTCCACGGCGCGCACCAGGCCGGCATCGCGACCGCTGTCCAGGACCGGCTGCACTTCGCGGCGTTCGACGTGAAGACGGACGACCGCGAGGAGTTCGTCGCGCTCCTGAAGGAGTGGACGGCGGCCGCGGCGCGGATGACGTCGGGGCACGCGGTCGGCGAGGGCGCCTACGGCGGGCTGGCCGAGGCGCCGCCGGACGACACGGGCGAGGCGCTGGGCCTCAAGCCGTCGCGGCTCACGCTGACGATCGGCTTCGGCCCTTCCCTGTTCGAGAAGTTCGGGCTCAAGGACAAGCGGCCCGAGGCGCTGGTCGACCTGCCGAAGTTCCCCGGCGACAACCTCGACAGGTCCCGCAGCGGCGGCGACCTGTGCGTCCAGGCCTGCGCGGACGACCCGCAGGTCGCCGTGCACGCCATCCGCAATCTCGCCCGCATCGGCTTCGGCAAGGTCGCGGTGCGCTGGTCGCAGCTGGGCTTCGGCAAGACGTCGTCGACGACGCCGGGCGCGCAGACCCCCCGTAACCTCTTCGGCTTCAAGGACGGCACGCGCAACGTCTCCGGGGACGACCCGGCGGCGCTCGCCGAGCACGTGTGGGTCGGCGAGCAGGACGGGCCGGCCTGGATGACGGGCGGCTCCTATCTCGTGGCGCGCCGCATCCGCATGAACATCGAGACGTGGGACCGCACTCCGCTCGGCGAGCAGGAGGACATCTTCGGCCGTGACAAGGGCGAGGGCGCGCCGGTCGGCAAGGCCAAGGAGCACGACGAGCCGTTCCTGAAGGCGATGAAGCCGAGCGCGCACGTGCGCGTCGCGCATCCCTCGGCCAACGACGGCGCGACGATCCTGCGCCGCGGCTACTCCTTCACGGACGGCACCGACGGGCTCGGCCGGCTCGACGCGGGCCTGTTCTTCCTCGCGTACCAGCGGGACGTCCGCAAGGGCTTCATCCCGGTGCAGCGCAATCTGGCGCGTTCCGACGCGCTCAACGAGTACATCCAGCACGTGGGTTCCGCGGTCTTCGCGGTCCCGCCGGGCGTCCGCTCCAAGGGCGACTGGTGGGGCAAGGGCCTGTTCTCCGAGGGGGCGTGAGCCGTGTTCGGCAACTATCTGATCGGGCTGCGCGAGGGCCTGGAGGCCAGCCTGGTCGTCTGCATCCTCATCGCCTATCTGGTGAAGACGGAGCGGCGTGACGCGCTGGCACCGGTGTGGATCGGCATCGGCGTCGCGGTCGCGCTGGCGCTCGGCTTCGGGTGCGCGCTGACCTTCGGCTCGCAGGAGCTGACGTTCGAGGCGCAGGAGGCGCTCGGCGGTTCGCTGTCGATCGTCGCGGTCGGCCTGGTCACGTGGATGGTCTTCTGGATGCGGCGCACGGCGCGGCATCTGAAGGCCGAGCTGCACGGCAAGCTGGACGCGGCGCTGCAGATGGGCACGGCCGCGCTGGTGGCGACGGCGTTCCTCGCCGTGGGCCGGGAGGGCCTGGAGACGGCGCTGTTCGTGTGGGCGTCGGTGCGGGCCTCCAACGACGGCTCGCACGGGCCGCTGCTCGGCGTGGTCCTCGGGCTGCTCACGGCGGTCGCGCTGGGCTGGCTGTTCTACCGGGGCGCGATCCGCATCAACCTCGCGAAGTTCTTCACGTGGACCGGCGCGATGCTGGTCGTCGTGGCGGCGGGCGTGCTCGCGTACGGCGTGCACGACCTCCAGGAGGCGGAGTTCATCGGCGGGCTGCGGGACAAGGCGTTCGACATCAGCGCGACGATCCCGCCGGACAGCTGGTACGGCACCCTCCTGAAGGGCATCTTCAACTTCCAGCCCGACCCGACGGTGGTCCAGGTCGCGGTCTGGCTCCTGTACCTGGTCCCGACCCTGCTCTTCTTCTTCGCCCCGGCCCGGACGGCCCGCCGCACGGCACCGTCCGCGGACAAGGCAACGGTTCCGGAACAGGGCTGACCCGGCCGGTCGCGAGCCGAACTCCCGTGCCTATGATCGCCGTTCGTCAATGCATCAACTAGCCATGGGGGACATATCCATGCGTAATTCCCGTCTCGGGAAGACTCTGGCCACGGTGACCGCGGCCACGGCGCTGGCGCTCGGCGGCACGCTCATGACGGCCACCGGCGCGGCCGCCGTCGACGGCTCGGCCTGCAAGGTGAACATCAAGAACAAGCAGATGATGGCCGGCTCGTTCGGCGCCCAGACGTGGACCGGGCCGGGCTCGACGTACACGAAGAAGAAGTTCCTCTCCAGCTTCGAGGGCTTCTACGTCCGCTGCTACACCACCAACAGCAGCGGCAACAGGTGGTACTACGGCGACCCCAACGCCACCAGCTACCGCGCCTGGGTCTACGCCGGGAACCTGCAGACCCCCTGAGTTCCGACCGCCTGGCCGCACCGCTTCCCGGGCCCGATAAGGTTCGGGCCCGGGAAGGGGTAGGTGAAGACATCCGATGAGCAAGGTTCGCAGGGTTCGCGTGCTGGGCCGTCCGGTGATGGCGTCGGCGGCGGTGACCGCTCTGGCGCTGACGGCGAGCGGATGCGTCACCGTGCACGGCGAACGCGAGGTCGTCCCCTCGGCCACCAAGTCCGAGGCGCAGAAGGCCCTCAAGGAGTTCCTCACCGCGTACAACAAGGCCGACAAGGCCTACGATCCGGCGCTGGACGCGGCCCGCATCACCGGCCCCCTGGGCGCCATCAACCAGGGCGGCCTGAAGTCCCGGCGCGTGCAGCACCCCGACGGCAACCCCTCGCACGTGCCGCTGGAGCTGTCGGACGTCACGTACGCGATCCCGAAGAAGGCCGGCTGGCCGCGCTGGTTCGTGGCCGACACCAAGGCCAACCGCCGCGCGGACCTGCGCTGGCTGTGGGTCTTCACCAAGGGCGGCCCCGACGAGCAGTGGCGGGCCACCTATCTGAACCTGGTGTCGCCGGACAAGATGCCGGAGCTGAAGAAGGACGCGGACGGCTGGGCCGTGCCGGTGGACGCGCACACGAAGAACCTCGCCGCGGCCCCCGCCGATCTCGGCAAGGAGTACACGTCGTTCCTGAAGTCGGGCGGCGACCTCTTCGCGCCGGGCGGCCACACGACCGGCTGGAAGGCCTTCCGCGAGCGGAACTCCGAGCGGGCGGGCCTGGCCGTGCAGTACATCGACGAGCCGGAGAACGGCGGCTCGTTCGCGCCGCTGGCGCTGCGCACGGTGGACGGCGACGCGCTGGTGTTCTTCTCCACGCGCCACTACGAGCGCCAGACCGCCTCCAAGGGCCTGAGCCCGAAGGTCGAGCCGGACGCGAAGGCCCTGCTCAAGGGCGAGGTCAAGCAGTCCCTGACGCTGGACCGGGTCTCCAACCAGGTGGTCGTCGACCCGAAGGGGAAGAACGGCGGCAAGGTGGCGTTCCTGGGCCGCATCCAGGGCCTGACGGGCGCCAAGGGCGAGTAGCCCTCCCGGACGCCGCGCGGAACGGGCTCAGCCCCTCAACGGCCAGGCGGCGGCGTCCTGTTGGGGCTCGCCCGCGACGCGCGCGCAGGCGTCCGTGAGGGTCTCCAGGAGCGTCAGCGGGTCCGGCAGCGGATGCTCGGGCCCGCGCACCCAGCGCACCTGGAGGTCACCGGGGAGCCGGGCGGGCGGCACCAGGACGTAGGAGCCGCGGCAGTGCCAGCGCAGCCCGGGGTGCTCGTCCATCGTCTCGGGGTGGCAGTCCAGCTCGCAGGGCCACCACTCGTCCTCGTCCTCGGGGGTGCCGCGGGTGGCGGTGTAGAAGAGCAGTCGGCCCTGGCCGTTGCTGCCGCCGGACTCGGCGACGGGCCCGACCTCGATGCCGGCGGCGAGGAGCCGCTCCAGGGCGTCGAGCCCGGCCTCCAGGGGGACGTCGAGGACGTCGTGGACCATGCCGGTGGCGGTGATGAAGTTGGCCTGCGGCTGATGGCGGGCCCAGCGCTCGATCTGGGAGCGGTCGGTCGTGGACTGCGTCTGCCAGGCGAAGGAGACGGGGTGCCGGGCGGGGGTGGGGCAGCCGATGCGGTCGCAGGAACATCGGTACCCCGACGGATACGCGGCCGGGGCGAGCGGCAGACCGGCCGCCGCGGCGGCGAGCAGCAGGCCCTCGCGGGCCCCGTCCTCGCCCGCCGTGTCCTTGGGTCGGCGGCGAAGCCACTGGGAAATCCTGCCCTGTACGCCGGACCGGCTACCGTACTCCGCGCCCATCTAGCCCCTCACCTCGCCGTTGTGCCGAAAGCATGACCCATGGTCCCACCATCCTGCGCCCCGGGGGGCCGGAGCCCACATCCGGGGTAGCTGGGGTGATGACAGCCGCTGGACGACATAGCGCGTCATTGCGTACGAAGACGGGATTTCCACCCCTACCGTGGTCGCCATGGTCATCAGGACTGTGCTGACAGGCGTCACGGCGCTGGCCCTCACGGCACCGAACGGCTTCCTCGCCCCGATCGAGTGGGGCGGCGGCCCCCTGACCGTGGACGCGCTCCCCCGCGTCGTCTACACCGCGCACCGCGGCGGCGCCCTGGAGGTGCCGGAGAACAGCATGTCGGGCCTGGTCGCCGCGTTCGAGCGCGGCACCGCCCAGGTCATCGACTTCGACACCCGGATGCTGCGCGACGGCACGCTGGTGGTCATGCACGACGACACGCTGGACCGCACCACGTACGAGTCGGGACCGGTACTCGGCCTCGACCGCGACGAGTGGGACGGCGTGCTGCTGCGCCCGGCCGCCGGGCTGCCCGACAGCTGGCGGCCCGAGCGCCCGCCGACGGTCGCGGAGGTGCTCGACCGGTTCGGCGGGCGGATCATGCTGATGCTGGAGGCCAAGGACCCGCGGAGCCTCAAGGCGCTGGCCCGGCTGATCCGGGCGCGGGGCCTGACCCGCTCGGTCTTCGTGAACACCAACGACCCCGAGGTCTCCCGCGGCGCCCACCGGCTGGGGCTGCTCGCGCAGCTGTGGCGCTCCAAGACGCAGATGCGCACCGACCGGCCCGAGCAGTGGGCGTCGTTCGTGGACGTCCTGGACGTGGACTACAAGGCCCGTGACGCCGATCTGGTGCGCGCGGTCAATTCGGGCATCCCGCGGGTGTGGGCGCACACGGTGACGACGCCCGCGCAGCGCGACCGGGTGCTGCGGCTCGGCTGCAACGGCGTCATCACGGACGCGCCGGGCCTGCTGTCGCGCACGCCGATCAAGCCGGAGAAGCGGTCGACGTCGGTGAAGCGCCCGAAGCCGGCCAAGGGGCCGGCGCCGGCCGGGCGGGTCAGGACGGCCGGGGGCGCGGCGTGATGCCGTACAGCGCGTACTCGACGAGCTTGTCGACGTAGGCGTGGGTGAGCGGGCCCGAGCGCATCAGCCAGCGCTGGGCGAGCGGGCCCGCCCACAGTTCGAGGGCGATGCGGGCGTCGACCTCGGGGCCGACCTGGCCGTCCTCCTGGGCCTGGCGCACCCGCTTCACGAACAGCTGGAGCTGCGGTTCGAGGAGCTTCTCCACGAATTCGGCGCCCAGCTCCGGGTTGAGCAGGCCCTCGGCGGCGAGCGCGCGGTAGGGGGCGTCGTACTTGGGGTCGTTGAACTCGTCGACGGTGGCCCGCATCACGTACTTGAGGTCGGCCTCCAGGTCGCCGGAGTTCGGGATCTCGGTCTCGGCCCGCTCCCGTCCGGCGTTCTCGCTGGCGGCGTGGGAGGCCTGCTCGCCGAGGTCGAGGAAGGCGTCGAGCAGGACGGCGCCCTTGGACGACCACCAGCGGTAGATCGTCTGCTTGCCGACGCCGGCGCGGGCCGCGATGGCCTCGATCGTCAGCTTGGCGTAGCCGACCTCGCCGACGAGGGCGAGGGCGGCGTCGTAGATCGCGCGGCGCGAACGCTCGCTGCGGCGCGTGGAGTCAGGGGTGGTCTTCTGGGTGGCCATGCCGTCGAATGTAGCAGCGCGCGAACCGAGACGTACCGTCTTGACAAGACGCGGCGTCTCGCCAATAGTGGAGTGCGGAGCGAGACGGACCGTCTCGCCGACTCGATGGAGCGGAGGCACACCCATGGCCCGAGGCGGATCAGGAAACATGCTGGGCGTCGGCGGCACCCGCAGCAACCTCTCCCGCAGGACCCTGCGCGGCGGGCGCGGCGGCGACCGCGTCGGCGGCGGACTGAGCCCCCAGGAGCAGAAGCGCGAGCTGCTGCGCAAGCTGCAGGAGGGCCGCGAGCCGCACGGCCGTTCGTGAGCCGGGGCACGGGTGGCGGTGTGACGCTCGCAACCACCCGTTCAGTTCACTGCGCGAAAGCTCCTCACACCGCACTATGAACAGCAACTGCCCCATCACGGGCAGCAACTGACCCTGCGGTACGTGAGGAGCTTTCGTTGCCCCCTCTTCCTCGCTTTCCTCGCTCTCCTCGGCGCGCCACACCCCGGCGCTATCTGATGTGCTCACCGGCACACTTCAAGGTCACGTACTCCATCAACCCGTGGATGGACCCCGCCAAGCCGGTCGACGTGCCGCTGGCCGTCGCCCAGTGGGAGGACCTGCGCGACCGCTACCGCTCGCTCGGCCACACCGTCGAGGAGCTCACCCCCGAGCCCGGCCTGCCGGACATGGTGTTCGCGGCGAACGGCGCGACCGTCGTCGACGGACGGGTGCTCGGCGCCCGCTTCGCCTACCGCGAGCGCGAGCAGGAGGCCGCGGCCCACCTGGCGTGGTTCCGCGCCCACGGCTTCACCGAGATCCACGAACCCGTCCACATCAACGAGGGCGAGGGCGACTTCGCCGTCACCTCCTCCTACGTCCTGGCCGGGCGCGGCTTCCGGGCCAGCCCCCTCTCGCACGGCGAGGCCCAGGAGTTCCTCGGCCGCCCCGTGATCGGCCTCGACCTGGTCGACCCCCGCTACTACCACCTGGACACCGCGCTCGCGGTCCTGGACGACGCGGCGGACGAGGTCATGTACTACCCGCCCGCCTTCTCGCCCGGCAGCCGCGCCGTCCTGGAGCGGCTCTTCCCCGACGCGCTGGTCGTCGAGGAGCCCGACGCCGCCGCCTTCGGGCTCAACGCCGTCTCCGACGGGCTCCACGTCCTGCTCCCCCAGGCCGCGCTCGGCCTCTTCGAGCCGCTGCGCGAGCGCGGCTACGAACCCATCGGGATGGACCTGAGCGAGCTGCTCAAGGGCGGCGGCAGCGTGAAGTGCTGCACGCAGGAGCTGCGGAGCTAGTCCGCGGCACCGGCCTTCGCCGGACAGAGCCGGCGCGGCGCGTCGTCGCCCTTCAGGCGGGCGTCGACGCAGCCGCCCGGCAGCCCCTCGTAGGCCGTGGTGCCGAAGTTGGCCGTGACCGTCAGCGTGCCGTTCCCGAAGACCGTGCGCTGGACGGTGCGATCACGCTTCAGGAAGCGGAACGAGGTCAGGGGCTCGGTGCCCGCGGCCCGGTGCAGGGGCGAGAAGTACTTCTGGAGCGCCGCCAGTTCGGCGCCGTGCCGCTCGATCGACGGACCGTCGAGCACGTAGTTGAGCGGCGTGTTGTAGAGCATCGCGAGCAGCGCGCGGGTGGTCTTCTGCCGCGGCAGCTTCTCGTACGAGAGCTCCCAGCGCTCGGTGTTGACCAGGGAGCCGTGCAGGGCCGTCTCGTAGAGGGGGGCGCGGTAGCGGGGGTCGTACATCGCCTTCGCGAGACCGGCGGGCAGCTCGGCCGGCTCGAAGAAGACGCCCGGGGCGTTCTCGGGGTAGTAGCCGCCCCACTTCTCGCGGTCCTTCTCCAGCTTCCACAGGCCGTCCGCGGCCGGGGTGCCCGCGCCGTGGTCGAAGGCGAGCACCTTGTTCGCCCAGGCCTGCGCGGTCTCGGAGCCGAGGACGAGGCCCTGCCCGGTGGCCGCGATGCGGCGCATCCGCGCGAGCCGCAGCGCGCGGTCCTCGGCCTTGGTCATCGGGTGGCTCCTGGCGTGGTCGCGGAAGAGCTCACCGGTGGCGTCGACGTCGAGGAAGTAGCTGTCGGCGCCGTTGGCGACCATCGAGCGGGTGCGCTCGGCGAGGTAGTGGTGGCGGGGCTCGGCCTGTTCGAAGGCGCGTGCGCTCAGGTAGCAGCCGCGGCCGCCGAAGCCGGTCGCGGGCCTGCCCTTCGCGTCGCGCACGCAGAAGTCGGGGTAGACGGTGCCGGGCCACACCGCGTTCGGGGCGTCGGCGCTCTTCGGGTCCTGGCCGTTGGCGAAGGAGTCGTACGGGCCGACGAGGTACCCGGCCCGTCGCGCGGCGGCCACCATCTCCTTGCCGGGGTAGGGCTTTCCGTCGTAGCCGAGCCACATCCGGTCGACGCCCAGCGCGCGGAGCCGTTCGACGGCGGGGGCCCTGCGGGCGTCGCCCCACACGTAGGCGTGGAAGGCGCCGAGGAGCTTCGCGGTGTCCGGGTTCTTCGCGATCTTCTTCTTCAGGCTGCCGAGTTCGCCGCGTTCGGCCAGGTAGGAGCGGTAGTCGGCGGCGGGCGCGACCGGGTTGCCGTCGGTCAGGGCGAAGGTGACGGTGTAGTCGCGGGTGCCCTCGCCCGCGTCGAAGGCGTGCTCGGCGGTGGTGCGCAGCCGGCCGCCGGGCGCGGTGAAGGCGAGGGTCGTGCCGAGGTCGGTGGGGGTGAGGTAGCTGACGCCGGTGCGCCCGCCCAGGGAGTGGCCCCACAGCGGCAGCGTCAGCTCGGCCCCCATGTCGACGGTGCTGCCCGCGAGCGCGCCCTCGCCGGTGGTCCAGAACGGGTCGCGGACGGGGACGTCCAGACCTTCGCCGCGCGGGAGCTGGAGGGCGGAGGTGGTGGCGTCGGTGCCGGTGACGGGCCAGCCGACGGAGGTGTCGCGGTGCGCCCGCAGGCTCAGGGAGAGCCGGCCGTGGTCGGTGCGGGCGGTGACGTCGATGCCGCGCTCGGGGAAGCTCCAGCGGGCCCGGTCGCGGCCGGTGCGGGTCACCGGTCCCGGCGCGCCGAGGTCGGTGGCGGAGGCGTCGGACAGGGCGAGGTCGCGGCCGTCGCGGGTGCGGGCGCGCACGGCGAGGGAGGCGGTGTCGACGACGGCGGTGCCGCCGTCGACGGCCAGCTCGACGCGGGTGCCGCGCGGCGGTTCGGCGCCGGCGGTGACGGCGTACGTGGTGGCGCCGGCCGCGGTGACGGCGAGCGCGACGGACAGGGCGAGGAAACGGGTCTCCGACCGTGTGCGGGCATGGCCGGGAGACGTGATCTTCGTGGGCATGAGGACTGGATAGTCACGGCTCCTAAGAACCTCTTAAGAGGCGGGCCGATTCAGCCATGTGGCCTGGGGCGTGCTAACAATACGGACGCACAGGTACACAGACCGTCCTGTGTCACGCCACGCCCACGAACGCGTGGCGACAACCGAACAGTTGGGTCCGGCACGGGCCCACAGGGGGAAGAAGAGGTATCAGCGCAGTGAACCGCATGCGCACGTCCGCCGCAGTCCTGGCCACCGCGGGGGCCCTCACCGCCGCTCAGCTCGACCTGGCCGGATCCGCTTCCGCGGCGAGCGGCGCGGCCGCGCCGTCCGCCGCTCCGCGCGCCGTCGCCGGCTGCCCGATCGACATCGTCTACACGTCCCGCTTCCAGATCGACCGGAACGGCTGGGTGACCAACGGCGGGCTGTACTTCGGCATCAAGAACAAGAGCACGAAGAGCATCAAGAAGGTGACCTTCACCGTCACCAACGCCAAGAACGTCCGCTTCGGCAAGGCGACGCCCAAGGGCGGCAAGGTCACGCACCGGACGACGAAGAAGGTCTCCGTGTACGACAAGAGCCTGGCGGGCAAGGCCGGCCTCGGCTTCCGGGTGCGCACGCACCTGCTGAACAGCCGCTCCTACAAGGTGAACTTCACCGTTCACGGGACCGGCTGGAACTGCGCCGTGAACCAGGGCAGCTGGGGCGCCGGCGCCTGACCGGGTCCGCCGCCCCGGTCCGCCGCGTCAGTCCGCGGGCCGGGGCGGCCACGCGTCGCCCCAGTCCGCGTCGCGGGCGGCGCGGTAGAGCGAGCCGTGGCGCTTGGTCACGGTCTGCCGGCGCAGCTCCTCCTCGGCCCCGCACAGGTCGAGGAGGACCTGGCCCTTGCGGATCTGCGGACGGCGCACCACGCGGGACGGCGGCGGGGCGGGCTCGAAGCGGACCGCCGCGACATAGCTGAACTTCTCGTCCTCGTACGCCAGGGAGCCGCCCTTGACCTGGCGGTGCAGGGACGACCTGCTGACCCGCGCCGAGAAGTGGCACCAGTCCGTGCCGGGCACGATGGGGCAGGCCGCGCTGTGCGGGCAGGGGGCGGCGATCCGGAAGCCGGCCGCGATGAGCCGGTCGCGGGCCGCCATGACGCGCGCGTAGCCGTCGGGGGTGCCGGGCTCGATGACGACGACGGCCTGTGCCGCCGCCTCGGCCGCCGCGTCGACGACCGATCCCCGGTCGGCCTCGGTCAGCTCCCCGAGGACGTACGACACCGTGACGAGATCGGTGCTCTCGATGGCGAGCGATGATCCGATACGAGAGCGCTGCCAGCGCACGGCATTCAACTGGGGCACCGCGCCCGCCAGTTCACGGCCCAGCTCCAGCGCCGGCTCGGCCCAGTCGAGGACCGTCACCGGCCGCCGCCCCTCCCAGGTCGCCGCGACCGCCCAGGTCGCCGCGCCGGTCCCGCCGCCCACGTCCACATGGCTGCCCGGCGCCCACCCCTCGGGCGCCGCGTCCGCCAGCGCGCCGAGCGCGGCCCGCACCGCTTCGAAGGTCGCGGGCATGCGGTACGCGGCGTAGGCGGCGACGTCCGCGCGGTCGCGCAGGATCGGGGCGTCGGTCGGCGTGCGGCCCCGGTAGTTGGCGATGAGCCGGTCGACGGCCTGGGTCGCCTGCTTGGGCGGGAGGCCGTCCAGGAGCCCGGCGAGGGCGGTGCGCAGGGTCTCGGCCGGGGAGGCCGGGAAGGCCGGGGAAATCGGGGCGTTCACCCCGTGATTCTACGGGGGCGGCGCTCCGTCCCCCCGGCGGTCCGGCGGGGCGGTGCCGCTAGCGTCCCCGGGCCGCGCGGGCCAGGCGGGTGGCCGCCGCCGCGCGGGGGCCGTTCTCCGGTGGCCTGCGCCGCGGGTGCACCGTGTTCGCGAGGAGCACCAGGAAGGTGTCGGTCGCCGGGTCGATGACCAGGGACGTGCCGGTGAAGCCGGTGTGCCCGGCCGCGCCGCGCCCGGCCAGCTCCCCCATGAACCACGGCTGGTCGACGCCGAAGCCGAGGCCCGGCTCCGCCAGCATCAGCTCGACGAAGTCGGGACCGAGGATGCGGGCCCTGCCGTACGAGCCGCCGCACAGCAGCGTGCGGCAGAACACCGCCAGGTCGCGGGCGGTGGAGAAGAGACCCGCGTGCCCGGCGACACCGCCGAGCGCCCAGGCGTTCTCGTCGTGCACCGTGCCGCGCAGCATCCCCCGGTCGGCCTTCGCCCACGGTCGGCGCTGGTCCTCCGTCGCCGCGGCGTCGGGGCGCGGCCCGAAGCCGGTGGCGGTCATGCCGAGCGGGCGGGTGATGCCCTCGCGGATCAGGGCGTCCAGGGGGCGCCCGGTGAGGCGCTCCAGGATGTGCTGGAGCAGCAGCATGTTCAGGTCGGAGTAGACGTACGCGCCGGGCTCGCCGGAGGGGGCCTCGGCGCGCAGGGCGGCGAGGCGGGCGGCGGCGTCCGGGAGGTCGTGGAGCGGCAGTTCGGGGCGCAGGCCGGAGGTGTGCGTGAGCAGCTGGCGCACCGTGATGCCGTGCTCGGCGGCGGCCGTGAACTCGGGGACGTACGCCCCCACGAGCGCGTCGATGCCGAGCGTGCCGCGCTCCAGCTGCTGCACGGCGGCGACCGTCGTGAAGAGCTTGGTGAGCGAGGCCAGGTCGAAGGGGGTGGTGGTGCGCATCGGCACGCGCCATTCGCGGGGCAGCTCGACGCCCGCGTCGCTCTCCTCGTCGTACGCGGCGTAGCGCACCGCCCAGCCCGCCGCCTCCTCGGCCGCGATCACCGGGCCGCGGCCCACCAGGACGACGGCGCCCGCGCACCAGGGGCGCGGGCCATGCGTCAGCTCGCGCACCTCGCTGACGAGGCGGCCGATCTCGTCGGGGTCGAGGCCCGCGCGGTCCGGGGTGCCGGCGCGCAGGAGTCGTGGTGCGCTCAGTGGTCCGCCTCCTCCGTGGTCTTGTGCTGCCAGGGGCGGCACAGTCCCACGAAGCAGGTGACGGCCGCCAGCGCGCAGACCAGTTGGACGACGGCCATCGGGACGGCCGTGTCCTCGCCCGCGATGCCGACGAGCGGTGAGGCGACGGCGCCGATGAGGAAGGAGGAGGTGCCGAGCAGCGCCGAAGCGGAACCGGCGGCGTGCGGGGTGCGGATCAGGGCGAGGGACTGGGTGTTGGGCATGGCGAGGCCCATCGCCGACATCAGGACGAAGAGTCCGGCGGCGACCGGGAAGAGGCCGACCTCGCCGAAGACGCCGGCCGTCATGAGCAGCAGCGCGGTCGCGGCGAGCGTGATCACGCCCAGGCCGACGGCGAGCACCTTGTTGAGGCTGACGCGGCCGACGAGGATCTTGCCGTTGACCTGGCCGGCGAGGATCAGTCCGACCGAGTTGACGCCGAACAGGAGGCTGAAGGTCTGCGGGGACGCGCCGTAGATCTCCTGGATCACGAAGGGCGACGCGGAGATGTACGCGAAGAGCGCGGCGAAGGCGAAGCCGCCCGCGACCATGTAGCCGGTGAAGACGCGGTCGGCGAGGAGCGAGCGCATGGTGCGCAGCGCCTCGGCGGTGCCGCCGCCGTGCCGCTTCTCGGGGGCGAGGGTCTCGGGCAGCCGCCGCCAGACCAGGAGGGTCAGGGCGATGCCGACGCCGGTCAGGACGACGAAGATGCCGCGCCAGTCGGTGAAGCGGAGCACCTGGCCGCCGATGAGGGGCGCGACGACGGGGGCGACGCCGGAGATCAGCATCAGGGTGGAGAAGAAGCGCGCCATCTCGACGCCGTCGTACAGGTCGCGGACCACCGCGCGGGCGATGACGATGCCGGCCGCGCCCGCGAGGCCCTGCAGGAGGCGGAAGGCGATGAGCAGCTCCGCGGTGGGCGCGAGTGCGCAGATCGCGGTGGCGAGGATGTAGACGAGCAGGCCGATGAGGAGCGGGCGGCGGCGGCCCCACTTGTCGCTCATCGGTCCGACGACGAGCTGGCCGAGGGCCATGCCCATGAGGCAGGCGGTGAGGGTCAGCTGGATGGTGGCGGCGGGGGCGCCGAGGGCGTCGGTGACCTCCGGCAGGGCCGGCAGGTACATGTCCATGGAGAGCGGGGGGACGGCGGTGAGGCCGCCGAGGACGAGGGTCACCAGGGCGCCGGTGCGGCGGAGGGCGGCGGAGCCGCTGGGCTCCGCCGCCTTCGGTATCCGGTGCTCTTCCGTGGTCTGCCCGCGCTCAGGCATCGCGCCCCTCCCAGTGGTCTCTTTGCCGTCCATGGTCCCAGCTCTGGGTGGGTGGTACAGACCGCCTTCCCGCGCGGCGCCGTCTCCCGGGGCTCCGCCCGGACCCCGCTCCTCGGACGCCGCGGGGGCCGGACCCGCTTACGCCGGCTTCAGGCCCGGGTCCCCCGCCTCCGTCACGAAGGAGGCCGCCGTCCTGATGGGGGCGCCCGGCGTCGTGACCGCGGTCACCGTCTTGAAGTCCGCCCGGGCGGACTCCGTGCCGAGGTCGACCGTCACGTAGCCGCGGCGGCCGTTGTAGAACTTCAGGTGGGGGTTGGCCTTGGTGTAGGTGTCCCAGTTCGCGGGCTTGTCCGCGCCGTCCTTGCCGCTCGCGATGGACGTCGCGACGATCTCCGTGCCGACGGTCTTCGAGGCCGGGTCGCCGAAGTCGGCCTTGATGTCGAAGGCGTAGCCGACGTGCACGTCACCGGTGAGGACCATGAGGTTGTCCAGGCCGGCGGCCCTGGCACCGGCGAGGACGCGCTGCCGCGAGGCACGGTAGCCGTCCCAGGCGTCCATGGAGAGCTTGGCCTGCGCGTTCAGGTCGAGCCTGCGCTCGGAGAAGGTGACCTGCTGCGGGACCACGTTCCACAGGGCGTGCGAGCGGCGCCAGCCGTCGATGAGCCAGCGCTCCTGCGTGGCGCCGGTGATCGTGCGCGCCGGGTCGTCCGA
>NZ_LIRJ01000195.1 GCF_001419745.1 Streptomyces silaceus
CGCCGCGGCCGCCGCCGTCGGGACCGTCGGATACGGGACGTACGGAGTACTGCGCGGCCCGAAGGTGAAGCGCGTCACCGTGCCGCTGGCGAAGCTGCCGCGCGCCGCGCATGGATTCCGGATCGCCGTGGTCAGCGACATCCACCTCGGCCCGGTCCTCGGCCGCGGCTTCACGCGGCGCGTGGTCGACACGATCAACGCCACGCAGCCCGACCTGATCGCCGTGGTGGGCGACCTGGTGGACGGCAGCGTCGAGGACCTGCGCCCGGCCGCCGCACCCCTCGCGGGGCTGCGGGCACGGCACGGCGCGTACTTCGTCACGGGCAACCACGAGTACTTCTCCGGCGCCGAGCAGTGGGTGGACCACGTGCGCGAACTCGGCCTCGTCCCGTTGGAGAACGCCCGCACGGAACTCCCCGCGTTCGACCTCGCGGGTGTCGACGACGTGGCGGGCGAGAACGAGGGCAAGGGCCCCGACTTCGCCAAGGCGCTCGGCGACCGGGACCGTTCGCGGGCCTCCGTCCTCCTCGCACACCAGCCCGTGGTCATTCATGACGCGGTCGAGCACGGCGTGGATCTGCAGCTCTCCGGTCACACCCACGGCGGTCAGCTGTGGCCCGGCAACTTCGTCGCCGACCTGGCCAATCCGACGCTCGCGGGCCTTGAACAATACGGAGACACGCAGCTTTATGTGACGCGCGGCGCGGGTGCGTGGGGCCCGCCGGTGCGGGTCGGCGCCCCGTCGGACATCACCGTGGTCGAGTTGGCGTCGCGGCAGGTCTGAGCAGGGCAGAGACGTATACGAACCGCGCCGTGCGGGCAGTTGGCACGGACCTGGCCGGATAAGGCCGGGCCAGAGCGTGACTCAGTGACATCGAGTGATTCCTCTGCGCAGCATTGTGTGTCGGATATTTGTGCGGTTCGTGATGTGTGCTGCGCCAGAGGGGGAGCGAAGACTTGTTAAGACGGGATGCGTTCAGATTGCCACCGCACCCGGCGTCCGTGCCGCTCGCCCGGATGAGGGTGCATGAGCATCTGTCGGCCTGGGGGCATACGGAGGACGACGCGGCAAGCGATGACGCCGTGCTCCTCGTGTCCGAGCTGGCGACCAACGCGATCGTCCACGGCCTCGTGCGCGAGCGTGAGTTCGAGGTCGCGGTGACGGTGCTGGCCGACGGCTCGTGCTTCATCGAGGTGTCCGACGAGAGCCCGTCGGGCCCCGAGATGCACAAGGCGGAGAGCTGGGAGGACGAGAACGGCCGGGGCGTATGGCTCCTCGACACCCTCGCCGAGGCGTGGGGCGTGTGGCGCCGCGGCCGGTACGGCAAGACGGTGTGGGCGCTGGTGCGAGGGTGAACGCCGCAGGTCACGAGGGGCGGAGACGGACGCTGCCGGCGCTGGGGGGCGCGGAGCGGGGCCGTTGTCAGTGGTGCCCTTTACCTTCGAGGCATGGGAATGGTGACCTTCGTCGACGAGACGACATCGGGGGAGCGCGGCGAGGCCTGGGGGCTGGAGATCGCGGAAGAGCGGCTCGCGCTGCGGGAGTTGGTCCGGCGGCGCGTGTTCGAGGAAGTCGCGGAGTTCAACGCCCTTACGCCCGCCGTGTTCCGCGGGCTCGTCCGCCCGACGGACACGGAGCAGACCCTGAACGGGTACGCGCTGCGCACACCGCGCCGCATAGATCCCGAGCGCCAATTCCAGCAGGCCATAGAGGCGTTCGGGCGCAACGGCTTCCTCGTGCTGGTCGGCGAGCGGCAGGTCGAGGACCTGGACGCGCAGATCGACCTCAGGCCCGGCACCGAGGTCACGTTCCTCAAGCTCGTCCCGCTGGTGGGTGGCTGATGACCAGGCACTATCCGGACCGGGTGCGGAACGTCGAGCGGCTGGCCGCCGAGGGCGACCTGCCGGGCCTCGCCGAGGAACTGCTCAAGACGGCGATCACCAACAACAATCAGTGGAGCCACGACGGCGAGAAGGTCCTCGCCACCGTCCGCGCCCTGCCCCGGGACCAGCGCCTGCGGGTCACCGACTCCCTGGTGGAGCTGAGCGATCCGTACCACGCGTCCTCGCCCACGCGGCTCAACGCGCTCACCCTCGTGGAGCTCATCGGCGAGGACCTGCCGGGCGACCGACTCGCGGCGGAGCGGGCCGCACGCCTGGAGGAGTTCGGCGGGATGTACTGCGTGCAGGCGACGCACGCGGCCGCCGCGCTCGTCGAGGCCGAGCGCGCGGCCGGCCGCACGCCGCCCGCCATGGCCGTCGCCGCCCTGCGGCGCACCCTCATCGTCCTGTACTGGGAGGACGGCGCTTCCCTGAAGAAGGCCGTCGACGCGCTGACCGACCCTCCGCTCAACCCGGGCGAGGCCTGGTCCGACCAGGCGCTCGCGGACCTCGCCGACCGGGACGAGGCCTGGCACGCGCTCGTGCGGCACGCGCTCACCGCCAAGTCCGCCCAACCCAACGCCAAGTGGGAGAAGGCGGCCCGCGCCCTGGTCGAGCCGCTGGGCGCGGACACGGTGCGGGACACCCTGGTGGCCTGGCTCGCCCTGGTCGGCCGGCCCCGCACCCGGCCGTTCGCGAACACCGCCCACGCCTACTGCGTCGCGCCGAACGACGAGTACGACCCGTTCAACGCCAACGCGATCCGCGGCCTGGCCTGGACCCTCGCGCTGCTTCCGCCGCACCCGGAGGCGGCCCGCGCCCTCGGTGCCCTCGTCGAGACGTCCCTGCGCAAGGTCCAGGGCCTCGGCCCACGCAACCCCAAGGTCGCCAACGCCGGGGTCGTCGCCCTCGCCCGCGCCGAGGGCGAGGCCTCCCTCGCCGAACTGTCACGCCTCGCCACCCGGGTCACGTACAAGACCACGCTGAAGATGATCGGCGCCGGCCTGGAGGCCCGCGCGTGGGCGCTCGGGCTGAGCCGTGCCGAGGTCGAGGAGATGGCCGTTCCGGTGTACGGCCTGACGGAGGTCGGGCGGTCCGTGCGCCGGCTCGGCGACTGCGAGGCCGAGGTGACGGTCACCGGATCGAAGGCGGCCCTCCGGTGGCGCAACGCCGCGGGCAAGCAGGTCAAGGCCGCGCCCGCCGCCGTCAAGCGCGACCACGCGGACGAGCTGAAGGAGCTGAAGGCCGCCGTCAAGGACATCGACAAGATGCTCTCGGCGCAGGCGGAGCGGCTCGACCGGCAGTTCCTGGCGCGCCGCGAGTGGACCTACACGGCGTGGCGCGAGCGCTTCCTCGACCACCCCCTGGTCGGCACGCTCGCCCGTCGCCTCCTGTGGACGGTCGACGGGACGCCCTGCGGGTACGCCGACGGGGACCTGCGCACCCTCGCCGACGAACCGGTCACCGCGGGCGGGACGGTCTCACTGTGGCACCCCGTCGGCCACCCGCCCGAGGAGGTCGTCGCCTGGCGGGACTGGCTGGAGCGCCACGGCATCACCCAGCCCTTCAAACAGGCCCACCGCGAGGTGTACCTCCTCACCGACGCCGAGCGGACCACGGGGACGTACTCGAACCGCTTCGCCGCGCACGTCCTGCGGCAGCACCAGTTCAACTCGCTCGCCGCGGTGCGCGGTTGGCGCAACAAGCTGCGGCTGTGCGTGGACGACGAGTATCCGCCCGCCGTGCGGGAGCTGCCGCGGTGGGGGCTGCGCGCCGAGTACTGGATCGAGGGCGTCGGGGGCGACGGATGGCTCGACGATCTCACCGACGCGGGCAGCTATCTGCGGGTCCGCACGGATCAGGTCCGCTTCTATCCGATCGACGCCCCGGAGAACTTCGCGCACGCGAGCGGCGGTGAGTACCGTATGTGGCTGCGTGACGGCCGCGAGCCGGTCGACGCGCTGCCCCTGGCGGAGATACCGGAGCTCGTCCTGAGCGAAGTCCTGCGCGACGTCGACCTGTTCGTGGGGGTGGCCAGCGTGGGGAACGACCCCACGTGGCAGGACGGCGGCCCCGCCGGGCGCTTCCGCGAGTACTGGACGGCGTACGGCTTCGGTGAGCTGGGGCCGGGCGCCAAGACGCGACGGGACGTGGTCGCCCGGTTGCTGCCGCGGCTCGCGATCGGCGAGCGGTGCTCGGTCGAGGGGCGTTTCCTGCACGTGCGGGGCGAGTTGCACACGTACAAGATCCATCTCGGATCGGGGAACGTGCTGCGGACGCCCGCGGATCAGTACGTGTGCATCGTCCCGGCCGCATCGGGGTCGGCGGCGGTGGGCGGGACCGGCTATCTGCCCTTCGAGGGCGACCGGACGCTGGCGGTCGTCCTCAGCAAGGCGATGATGCTGGCCAAGGACGACCGAATAACGGATCCGACGATCCTCAGCCAGCTCTGAGGGCGTGCGGTCGCTGGGGCCGCGCCGCGAGCAGGGCGAGGTTGGGGGTGGCGGTGGCTTTCCTGCTGCGGGTGGGTTCTGGCTGGTCGCGCGGTTCCCCGCGCCGCTTTCGGGGCGCCCCGGTTCGGGGGTCCGGTGGTCAGGTGTTTCGGGCAAGTTCCGGGCGCTTGAGGTAGTCCGTGAAGCCGATGACGTTGCCCCAGGCGTCGGCGATTTCCACGGTCCAGCCCGTGGCCACGGAGAACGGTTCGGTGAGCAGGGGGATGCCCGCGGCCGCGAGTGCCCGGCCCTTCGCGCGGGCGTCCCGCACCTCCAGCCAGAGGCGCGGCGAGGGCCACTGCGGCGTACGCGGCACGATGCCGTCCTCCACGCGCAGCAGCACGCCCGGCGTCTCCTTGCCGACCTTGAGGATGGCGAGCCCGATCTCGTCGAGCCGGAAGGCGACGGGGAAGCCGGCCCGCTCGTAGAAGGCGACGGCCTCGCCGAGGTCGCCGACGGGGAACAGGACGTTGTCGAAGCCGAGCAGATCCGCGTGCTGGTCGGCGGACTGCTCGGTGCACTGCTCGGCGGACTGGCCGGTGGGCTGGTCAGCGGACAGGCCGACCGACTGGTTGTCTGACATTCCGTCAGGCTAGGCCGGTGGGTGCCGTCAGGGCGCAGGCGCGCATGGGGCGTGCCGCCGGACGGTCACAACTTCGGCCGTCCGGCGGACGTACGCGGTACGGCTCGTACCCCTGGAGGGCACCAGGGCACCAGGGCACCAGGGCGCCAGAGCGCTGGGACACCAGGGCACTAGCGTCCCCGCACCACGTCCAGCTCCGCCACCGACGCGTACGTGCCCTTGCCGCCGTGTTCGCTCAGGACCCGCAGCGCCACGCGGCGGGCGTCCGTCGTCGGGAACGGCACGATGAACTCCGTACGGTCCGCGGGGAAGGCCCCACGGGCGACTCTCCGCCAGCCCTCGCCCGCTTCGTCGCCCGCGGCCGCGTCGGAGACGAGGACCTCGTACTCCTTCACCATGCCGTTCACGCCGCTGTCCTGGCGTGGCATGTAGCGCAGGCCGGCGATGCGCCGCTTGCTGCCGAGGTCCACGGTCAACTGCTGCGGCAGGGTGGCGTCGTAGGCGGAGTGCCAGTGGGTGTAGGGGTCGTTGTCGACGGCGCGTGCGGCCCCGCCGGGCTCGCCCGCGGTCTCCTCGCTGGTGGCGGTGGCGCTGAATCCGGCCCCCGGCAGCATTCCGGGGTTCGCCCCGATCTGCGACTCCAGGTCGGCCGGGTCGGGGTCGCGGACCGGTGTCGCGTCGCCCACCTGGTCGTAACGGTCGAGGAAGGGACGTACGTCCGAACCGGCCGGCGTGGCCCAGGTGCGGTCCGCCACGACGGCGAGCGGCCGCCGCGCGAAGTGGTCGACCCAGCCGACGGCGAAGGTCTGGGTGCGGTCGGACCAGCGGGAGACGCGGTAGCCCTGGATGCCGGGTGCGGCCGTGAAGGGGTAGTCGCGGTAGGTGGTCCTGACGTCGAAGAAGCCGTAGCTGCCGGGCTTGGCGCCGAAGCCGGGGGAGACGTAGAGCGGCCCGTCCTGTGAGCCGACGACCTGGTAGCCCTCGGCGGCGCGGTCCTCGGGCCCCGACAGCCATTCGTTGACGACGATCCGCTTGTCCGGGTCGATGCTCGTCTCCTGGCCGAAGTCCCACCACTGCCAGATCTGGGTGGTCTTGCCGTGGGAGCGGACGGCGGCGTCGAGTTCGTCGGTGAACTCCACGAGGACGTCGCCGGGGTGTGGATGGCCCTTCGCCTTCTGGTACGCGACCAGTTCCGGGCAGGCGTCCTGGGCCGTGGTCTGGGGGAGCTCGTCGGTGCCGATGTGGACGTAGGGGCTGCGCGGGAAGGTCTGCGCGACTTCGGCGATCAGTTCCTTGGCGAAGGCGCGGGTCTCGGGCTTGGTGTAGTCGAGCGTCCAGTGGCCGCGCTCCGAGCCCTCCCAGCTGTTGGCGGGGCGGGACATCGGCTCGCAGGTGAAGGCCAGGTCGGGCCGTGCGTCGCCGATCGACACGGCGTGGCCGGGGAGGTCGATCTCCGGGACGATCGTGACGCCGTAGCGGGCGGCGTACTCCTCCAGGTCCGTCAACTCCCGCCGGGTGTAGTGCTGTGCGGCGACGATCTCGGGGTGGGACGCGCTCTCGATCCGGTAGCCGTTCCAGTCGGAGAGGTGCAGGTGGAAGGTGTTCAGCTTGTACCAGGCGGTCTGGCGGATCTGCTGCTTCAGATAGGCGACGGGGAAGTACTTGCGGCCCACGTCGAGCATCTGCCCGCGCGAGGACTGCGTGGGCCAGTCGGTGGCCGTGCCGCGGGCCACGGTGCGGGGGACGGGGGCGGTGCGCAGGGCCTGGAGGAGGGTGCGGGTGCCGTACAGGACGCCTTGGCGCTCGCGGGCGGTGATGCGGAGTTCGTCGCCTACGTCGAGGGCGTACCCCTCGGACGCCCTCGACTCGGGAACTCCGGCGGCGGCGCCGAGGCCGAGCACGATGTCGTGGGCCCGGGGCCTGCCGTCGACCACGGCGGGTCGGATGCCCTCCTGGTCGGCGAGCTCGTCGGCGAGGAGGGCGGCGGTGGGACGCAGCGCCTCACCGCCCCCGCGCGCCAGGACGATCCGCGTGGCGCGGGTCAACTCCCAAGTGCCGCTGCCGCCCTGCCAGTTGCGCAGGGCGGGGACGGTGACGGGCGCGGGGTTCCCGGCGGCGCTCTTGGCCTCGGCGCCGGACGGCACGGCCAGCGCGCAACCGAGCAGCACAACGGCGAGCGCGGCCCTGACGGCGAGGGATCGGGGTCTGCGACGGGGCATGGGCGGGTCCTCCGTGGCGCGGCGGCGGGCGTCCGGTTCAAGTCCCCCTGTGCGATGGGGACTTGAACCGGAGTGTGGCGGTGTGCCGACGCCGCGTACATGGAGAGACCGACGTACTGCTTGGACTTACCGGTGGTCGCCGGTGGCCGCCGGTGGTCAGCGGTTGATCGACTGGATCTCCTGGACGTTCACGTCCTGGGTGCCCTCGAAGGTGCCGTTGGGGAGGTCGTGTGCGCCGTCGTTGTCCGAGCCCTCCCAGGTGATCTCCCAGGTGATGGACGCCTTCATCTGGAACGGCGAGCCGCCGGTCGCCCGCTCGTACTTGATGCCGCACGGCGGGTCCTCCTTCGAGGAGCCCTTCGTGTACGGGGTGCCGATGCTGCCGTCGTCGTCGACGGTGCACTCGCCGTCGGAGGGGAACGTTTCGGCGTCGGCGGTGCCGGGGTCCAGGTGGAGGCTGACGGGCTTGGCCGTCGTCTCCGCCCAGATGCCCGTGCCGGGCAGCTCCGCGCGGACCTTGACCGGCTCGAACGTGCCCTTGTCCAGCCACACCCAGGTCGGCAGGTTCACGGTCGACTTGCCTTCCGGCTTCATCTCGACCTTGGTGTCGGGGACCTTGATCTGGTCGTACGCGTACGAGGCGAGGACCTTGGGCGTCGGGGCGTTGGCGATCTTGGGGACTTCGCCGGCGTCCTGCCAGAAGAGGTTCTTCTCGCAGTCGTAGGCCTCCGGGTCGCCCTCCATGTCCGGATTGACGACGCCCCGCCAGAACTTGCCCTTCTTGCCGATGTTGAAGTCCTTGTAGCCCTCGGCGCCGTCGGACTGGGTCTTGCCCTTCTCGTAGTGGTCGACCATCAGCTGCTCGCCCCAGCTGAGCGAGGGCGTGACGGGGACCAGGTTCTCGTTGGGGTTCTTCTTGAGCCGCTCCACCGCGTCCTTGACCTGCTCGGGCGTGGCGACGGGCTCGTACCAGCAGGCCGGGGGCTTCCAGTTCGGGTCCACCGGTACGACGGGCTTGGCCGAACCGCCCTTGCCGCCGCTGACCTGGGTGACCTTGATGCTGCTGGTGCCGGCGCCGGCCATCAGGGTGTTGCCGTTGGCGCCGCCGGAGGGCCCCGGCGGGTTCTGGTTGTCCTTGCCGCCGATGGCGTACGCCGACGTGCCGGAGAGGCCGACGGTGAGGGCCGCGGCGAGCAGGAACGCGCGTGCGGTGGTCGTCTTGCGCATCACTTGCACCCTCCTGGGACGGTGTCGAGGGAGACGGTCTGCCACACACCCTGCGAGGACTTGGCGAGCCTGGCCCGGTACTGCAGAACCGATTCGGGGCTGTCCGGGGTCTGGGTGACCTTCTTGGTCTTGCGGTTCTTCGTGGCCGACTTGCGCTCGTCGACGCAGTAGAAGAGCACGCCCGCGCCGTTGTCGCTGATGTTGACCTTCGGGTTGTACGCCTTGATCTCGCCGGTCAGGCTGTCGTCGGTCTCGACGAAGCTCTTGATCCATGTGCGGGCGGTGGCGAGCGAGCTGCCCGAGTCGTAGAAGGCGACCGCCTCCGAGTTCGGTTCGGCGTCGATGATGGCCGCGTACTTGGCCCGCAGTTCCTCGCGCCCGTCGTCCAGGATCGCCTGGAGCTTCGGGTCGCTGTTGGTCCAGCCCACGAAGTTCGCCTTGAACTCCGACGGCAGCTCGACCTCGGGCCGCTTGACCCCGTCCGGCTTCTTCGAGGGCTTCTCGGACGCCGTGGCACCCCCGTCATCCGCCCCCGCGATCTTGTCCGAAGAGCCGCCGTCACTTCCTCCGGAGCCGCACGCGGTCAACAGCAGGGCCGCGGACGCGGTCAGCGCGGCCGTCATGAGACGGATGGGGCGGTTCACTCTGGACTCCCGTGGAAGAGGTGGGGGGAAGGCACAGGAACCCACGCTATCTGTGGGCCCCTTGGGTACATCAACCGCATGGGTGAAGCCGTGAACGCACTGATACACAGCTGAACCGAAGCGGATACCGCGCAGAGCGGGGGCGGGGCGGAGGCGGGGACGAAGAGGGGCACGACGGCCGCCGATGCGGACGTGGGCCCCGCCCCCCGGGAAAGGGAGCGGGGCCCACAGAGCCGTACGCGGAAGGAAAGGATCAGAAGCGGCGCGTGATCAGCGCGCGCTTCACTTCCTGGATCGCCTTCGTGACCTCGATGCCACGCGGGCACGCGTCCGTGCAGTTGAACGTCGTGCGGCAACGCCACACGCCGTCCTTGTCGTTGAGGATCTCCAGGCGCTGCTCGCCCGCCTCGTCACGCGAGTCGAAGATGAAGCGGTGGGCGTTCACGATCGCCGCCGGACCGAAGTACTGGCCGTCGTTCCAGAACACCGGGCAGGACGACGTGCACGCCGCGCACAGGATGCACTTCGTCGTGTCGTCGAAGCGCTCGCGGTCCTCGGCGGACTGCAGACGCTCGCGCGTGGGCTCGTTGCCCTTCGTCACGAGGAAGGGCATCACGTCGCGGTAGGCCTGGAAGAACGGGTCCATGTCGACGACCAGGTCCTTCAGGACCGTCAGACCCTTGATCGGCTCGACCGTGATCGGCTTCGCCGGGTTGATGTCCTTGATCAGGGTCTTGCAGGCCAGACGGTTCTTGCCGTTGATCCGCATGGCGTCCGAGCCGCAGATGCCGTGCGCGCAGGAGCGGCGGAACGTCAGCGTGCCGTCCAGCTCCCACTTGATCTTGTGGAGGCCGTCGAGGACGCGCTCCTTGGGGTCGATCTCCAGCTGGAAGTCTTCCCAGGCCGCGTCCGCCGAGACCTCGGGGTTGAAGCGGCGGATGCGGAACGTGACCGTGATGAGGTGGGAGGACGTGGAGTCCTTCTCCAGGGCCTCCAGCTTGTCCATCGTCGGGGTAGCCATCAGTACTTACGCTCCATCGGCTGGTAGCGGGTCTGGACGACCGGCTTGTAGTCGAGACGGATCGACTCGGCGCCGTCGTCGCCGACCTCGCGATACGCCATGGTGTGGCGCATGAAGTTGACGTCGTCGCGGTTGGGGAAGTCCTCGCGGTAGTGACCGCCGCGGGACTCCTTGCGGGCGAGCGCGGACTGCGCCATGACCTCGGCCAGGTCGAGCAGGTTGCCCAGCTCGATGGCCTCCAGGAGGTCGGTGTTGAACCGCTTGCCCTTGTCCTGGATGGAGACGTTCTTGTAGCGGGCGCGGAGTTCGGCGATCTTCTCCACGGCCGTCTTGATCGTCTGCTCCGTGCGGAACACCATGACGTTGGCGTCCATGGTCTCCTGCAGCTCCCCGCGGAGGGTGGCGACCCGCTCGGTGCCCGTGGCGTCGCGCAGCCGCTCGACCTGGGAGACGACCAGCTCCTCCGGGTTCTCCGGGAGCTCGACGAAGTCGTTCTTCGCCGCGTAGTCGGCGGCGGCGATGCCCGCGCGCCGGCCGAAGACGTTGATGTCCAGGAGCGAGTTGGTGCCGAGGCGGTTGGCGCCGTGCACCGACACGCAGGCGACCTCGCCCGCCGCGTACAGACCCGGGACGACCGTCGTGTTGTCGGCGAGGACCTCGCCCTCGACGTTCGTCGGGATGCCGCCCATGGCGTAGTGCGCGGTCGGCTGGATCGGGATCGGGTCCGTGTAGGGCTCGATGCCGAGGTACGTGCGCGCGAACTCGGTGATGTCCGGGAGCTTGGCGTCCAGCTGCTCCGGCGGGAGGTGCGTGAGGTCGAGGTAGACGTGGTCGCCCTCGGGACCGCAGCCGCGGCCCTCACGGATCTCGGTGTAGATGGAGCGGGACACGACGTCACGGGACGCGAGGTCCTTCATGACCGGCGCGTACTTCTCCATGAAGCGCTCGCCGTCCTTGTTGCGGAGGATGCCGCCCTCACCGCGGGCGCCCTCCGTCAGCAGGATGCCCATGCGCCAGATGCCGGTCGGGTGGAACTGGAAGAACTCCATGTCCTCCAGCGGCAGGCCGCGCCGGTAGCAGGCCGCCTGGCCGTCACCGGTGAGCGTGTGCGCGTTGGAGGTCACCTTGAAGAACTTGCCGGTGCCGCCGGAGGCGTAGACGACCGACTTCGCCTGGAAGACGTGGATCTCGCCGGTCGCCAGTTCGTACGCGACGACGCCCGCGCTCTTCTTGACCCCGTCGACCTCGACGATGAGCTGGTCGAGGACGTAGAACTCGTTGAAGAACTCCACACCCTCCTTGACGCAGTTCTGGTAGAGGGTCTGGAGGATCATGTGGCCGGTGCGGTCGGCCGCGTAGCAGGACCGGCGCACGGCGGCCTCGCCGTGGTTGCGGGTGTGGCCGCCGAAGCGGCGCTGGTCGATGGTGCCGTCCGGGGTGCGGTTGAACGGCAGGCCCATCTTCTCGAGGTCCAGGACCGCGTCGATGGCCTCCTTCGCCAGGATCTCGGCGGCGTCCTGGTCGACCAGGTAGTCACCGCCCTTGACCGTGTCGAAGGTGTGCCACTCCCAGTTGTCCTCCTCCACGTTGGCGAGCGCGGCGGCCATGCCGCCCTGCGCGGCGCCCGTGTGGGAGCGGGTGGGGTAGAGCTTGGTGAGCACGGCGGTGCGGCTGCGCTTCGTCGCCTCGATGGCGGCGCGCATGCCGGCGCCGCCCGCGCCGACGATGACGGTGTCGTACTTGTGAATCTTCACGGAAGTCGCCTCGGCTTTAGCGGATGTTCGGGTCGAAGGTGAAGATCACCAGCGTGCCCAGAAGGATGGTGAACACCGTGGCGGTGTACAGCAGGCCCTTGAGCCACAGACGCGTGTTCGGGCGCTCGGCGTAGTCGTTGATGACCGTGCGCAGGCCGTTGGCGCCGTGCAGCATCGCGAGCCACAGCATCAGCAGATCCCAGACCTGCCAGAACGGCGAGGCCCAGCGGCCGGCGACGAACGCGAAGCCGATCTTGGAGACACCGCCGTCGAGCACCAGCTGGATCAGCAGGTGGCCGAGGACGAGGACGACCAGGACGACGCCGGACAGGCGCATGAAGAGCCATGCGGCCATCTCGAAGTTGCCGCGGGTCGAGCGCGGGGTCTTGGAGGTCCGCTTGCGCGGGGCCTCGATGACCGGGGCCGGGTTGTCGACGTCGTAGAGCGACACGCCCTCGACGGGACCCACACCGGACGTTCCGGACTTCTCAAGCGTGGTGTCAGACATGTCTGGCGTCAGCTCCCGAACAGTTCGCGGACGGCGTGGCCGAGGACCGGGTAGAGCGCCCCCACCATCAGGACGACCCAGATGCCGACGACGGTCCAGAGCATCTGCTTCTGGTAGCGGGGACCCTTCGACCAGAAGTCGACGGCGATGACGCGCAGGCCGTTGAGTGCGTGGAAGAGGATGGCGGCGACCAGGCCGTACTCGAGGAGCGCGACGATCGGCGTCTTGTAGGTAGCCACGACATCGTCGTACGCCTCCGGAGAGACGCGGACGAGAGCGGTGTCGAGCACATGCACGAACAGGAAGAAGAAGATGAGGACGCCGGTGACTCGGTGAGCCACCCACGACCACATTCCTTCCCGGCCGCGGTACAGCGTTCCAGCCGGCACGGCAGAACCCTCCGGGAGCGGGGATTGGGGCCGGCCGCCACGCGTAAGCAGTTTGACTCCGCGGCGTCGGACGAGCCCGGCCGGGTACGGTCCACCGGCCGCTCGTCATCGTATCGACGAGTTGTCGGTGGACCGGCCCCGGGTCCGCCGGTGTGATCAAACAGGCAATCAAACAGGCACGTACGGGCTATCGGGGCGCGTTTGTGGGCGACTTTCCCACGCGGCGTGTCCGGCGACCGCGCTGACCTGCGTTTCGGCGGCCAGCGCGAGGACGAGACGGGTGAGCCGGCCGCGGGCGAGGCGCCGCAGTTCCTCGGAGGCGAGGGCGAGCTCGTCCTCCGGATCGTTGCCGAGGCGTGACCGGATGCCGGAGAGCAGCTGGTCGAGTGCCTCGTCCGGGGCGACGTCGTCCAGGCAGATCACGAAGGTGTGCCCGAAGCGGCTCTCGTACGCGGCGTGGGCGGCGCGCAGGGCGGTCTGGGCGGCGGCCGTGGTGGCCGGGGGCGGCGTACGGACGCCCCGGCCGCGCGGGGTCTGGAGCGGGACGGTCGGGTCGAGGGGCTCGCGGGCCAGGGCCTCGGCGAGGTCGCCGGGGGAGAGGTCGTACGCCGCCTCGTCGGACGCGGCGAGCAGCGCGTCCAGGTCGGGATAGGGGCGGTGGGCGGCGACTCTGCGGGCCCAGCGGCGGCTGCCGCAGCAGGTCAGGAGCAGGGCTTCGGCCTCGCCGGGGGCGGCGGAGTTCAGCCGGTGCGGCGCGGCGAGGGGAAGGGCACGGGCAGGGGAACGGTGCGGGTGCAGCGTGCGCTCCTGGGCAG
>NZ_LIRJ01000196.1:0-283 GCF_001419745.1 Streptomyces silaceus
CACGAGCTGGCCCACCAGTGGAACGGCGACAACGTCTCCGTGGACAACTGGAAGGACATCTGGGTCAGCGAGGGCTTCGCCCGCTACAGCCAGTGGCTCTGGTCGGAGAAGGAGGGCGAGGGCACGGCCCAGGAGCTGGCGGACTACGCGTATGCGCAGCGGCCGGCCGACGACCCGTTCTGGCAGGTCAAGCCGGGTGACCCGGGTCCGGACAACCAGTTCCACGGCGCGGTCTACGACCGGGGCGCGATCGCCCTGCAGGCGCTGCGCAACGAGGTCGGCG
>NZ_LIRJ01000196.1:372-1127 GCF_001419745.1 Streptomyces silaceus
CGCCCGTGCCGCGTCCGCCCCGGCCAAGCCGAAGTCGTGGAAGAAGATCGCCGCCACGAACGACGTGCACGACCACGGGAACGACGGCCAGGAGCACGGTCACTGAGTCATCGGCGGACTCACCGAAGGACTCACTGACGACCGGTCGTGACGACCGGTCGTACGGGACACGCGCGCCGCGCCGTCCGGGTCACTACCCGGCGGCGCGGTGCCGTGCGCGGGCCCTGCGGGCGATCGGGAGATAGCGCAGCCGCTCCGGCAGGAGCGGCACGACCGTGCGCACCACCCTGCCGAAGCGGCGGAGTCCGCGCTCCTGCGCGGCCGTCCACGGCAGTCCGATCGCCGCGCGGGCGTCCGGCGGCATCAGGCCGATCGTGACGAAGCGGCGGAAGCGGGCCAACGGCGGCAGGAGCACCGGCCACAGGACGCGCAGCACCAGGCGCAGCGCGCGCGGGCCGCGGTCCGGCGGCGGCACCGGGCTGTCGGCGGCGGTCAGCTCCCCGGCGACCGCCGTGAGCTCCACCTCCTCGGCCAGCATCCTGCGGTAGTACGGCCAGAACTCCTGAAGCGTCTGCGGCATGTCCCGGTCGTGGATGCCGAGGATCCGTCCGACCTGGAGCCACTCCGCGTACAGCTGCCGCTCCTGCGCCTCGGTGAAGGGGCGGCCCAGGTACTTCTGCGCGTGCTGGTAGACGGGGAAGCCGGTGGCGTGGACCCAGGCGTAGTTCGCCGGCATCAGCGCGTGGTAGCGGCGG
>NZ_LIRJ01000196.1:1168-2050 GCF_001419745.1 Streptomyces silaceus
GCGCTCGCCGCGGCCCCAGGGGTCGGTACGGAACACCGAGTGCTCGTCGACGCCGGCCCCGACCGCCGGGTGGGCCACCTGCATGGCCAGCGCGGGCGGCAGCATGAGGAACATGCGGATGTCACCCGCGACGCTCCAGAGGATGCCGCCGGGCGGGGGCGGGGCGGGGTCGGGCTTCATGCGGCGTGCTCCTCGGCCGTGCGCGGGGACGGGACCGGAGCGCGGTCCGGATCACCCGGAGGGCGTCCGGCCTGCGGGTCCGTCCCCGGTCGTGCGTCTTTCCAGTATGCGACGGGGAGCGTTGCCGCGATCTTCAGGGGGCGGCGGCGCGGTTCGGGGTGGCGGCTGATCGTTCCCGGGTGGCGGCGGCGCGGTCCCGGGTGGCGGCGGATCGGGATCCGCGCATCCTTCGCCTGGCGGTGGGCAGGATCGTCCTCGCGCCGCTCGACGAACCGCTGCTTCGCGTCCCGGGGTTCCGTCCGCGGCCCCGCCGGGTGCGGGCCGCCGTGGAGCGTACGGTCCGGGGCCATCCGGCGTTCGTCGCGCCGGCGCGCGTGGCGCCCCTCCCAGCCGCTCTCAGCGTGCGGCGGCGTGCGCCTCCAGGATCGCCGCCACCACCGCGTCCGGTTCCCGCACCGTCGGGAAGTGGTCGCTGCGCGCGAGGCGCACCGGACGGCAGCCCGGGATGCGGCGCGCCATCGTCTCGTTGACGCGGACCACCTCGGGCTGGTCCTTCTCCCCGATGACGAGGACGCACGGCACGTCCAGTTCACCGAGCCGGTCGTAGAGGGGTGGGTCCTGCACCTGATGCGGGGCGACGGCGAACCACGCGGGGACCACCGCCCGCAGCAGCTCCGTCACCTCGGGGTCGTCCCCGGTGCC
>NZ_LIRJ01000196.1:2072-2385 GCF_001419745.1 Streptomyces silaceus
CGACGCCGCCAGGACGGCGCGCGTCACCCCGAAGTGGTCGAGGACCGCGATCAGGTCCTCGACCAGTGAGAACGCGGCGGTCGGGGCCGGCGACCTGCCGTACCCCCGCGCGTCGTAGCGGATCACCCGGTGCCGCTCCGTGAGGCGCGGCAGGATGCCGTCCCAGATGCGTGAGTCGCCGACTCCCGGGTGCAGCAGGACCAGGGGGAGGCCCGCGCCGCCCGTGCCGCCCGGGTCACCCGAGTCGTGCGCCCACAGTTCGCCGTCCTTGACCGAGACCATGACGTCCATGCGTCGAGTGTCGGGGGGGGGC
>NZ_LIRJ01000197.1 GCF_001419745.1 Streptomyces silaceus
ACCGGGCGGCCGCCCGGTTCCGGCACCGTGACGTGTTCGCCCTGGCCGAGGAGATGTACGCGCGCGTACCGCGCAGTGACGATACCGCCGAGCGTGCGGCCCTGGCCGTACCGGCGGGGGACGCCCCACGCGGCGTACCCCAAGTGCCGTCCGGATGGGCCCTGTTCGCGCTGCTGCCCGGCGCGGTGTGCGCGGCGGCCGTGGCGGCGCTCGGCCTCGCCGAGGGCGGCACCCGCGTCGCGGTCGCGCTCGGCGGTGCCCTCGCCGTCGGCGCGGCCCTGCGGACCGCCCTGCGGTACGGGCCGCTGCGCGCCGTCGCCCAACCGCTGCCGGCCACGCGCGCGTGGGCGTGCTGGCTCCTCGCGTACGCCCTGCTCGGCGACGGCCTGTTGAGGGGCGCCGTCGCGGGCGGCCCCGACGGGCCCGGCGACCTCTGGGAACCCGCCGTCGGCAGGCTCCTCGGACTCGCCCTCGCCGTCGCCCCGGCCGTCTGGTGCGCCCGCCTCTTCGCCGTACGCGCCCGGGGGCGACTCGGCGCCAGCCGCGGCCTCGACGACTTCGCCTCCTCCGTACGGCCTTTGCTGTTCGGTGTGTTCGCGCTGTTCCTCGGCGCGCTCGCGGCGCTGCTCGCCGTGGCGGACACGCTGCTCGGCCGTGTGGGCGGCGAACCCGTCGCCCCCGGCGGCCCGTCGGCGCTCCTCGGGGCGGGCGCGCTCGGCGCCCTGCTGCTGCTCGCGCGCCTGCTCGGCGTCTACGGCTTCACCCGGTCCCCGGCCCTGCTCCTCGGAGCCGCCGGAGCGGCCGAACTGGCGGCGCTCGCCATGGTGTTCGCGGGCCGCCTGCCCGGGTGCGGCGCGCTGGCCGCACCCGTCGAGGCCGCCGTCGACGCCTGGGGACCCGGCGTCGTGCCGGCCGCCGCGTGCGGCGCCGCCGCGCTCGCCCTCCTGGTCCACGCGGCCAGGACGCTGACCCTGGCCTCGGCCCACGCGGTCCCCGGCGAGGCGCCGTGAGCCGCCCCTCCGCAGACCGACGAGACCACTCTCCCGCGGGGCCGACACCGCGGGCCTTACCCCGTGACCCACGGCAACACCCTGAAGGAGAACGACAGATGACCACCCGAACCCGCCGCCGAGCGGCCACCCCGGGAGGCGCCCGATGAGGGTGCTGCTGATCGGAGCCAACGGATACCTCGGCCGGTTCGTCGCCGACCGGCTGCTCGCCGACCCGGCCGTCCAGCTCACCGCGCTCGGCCGCGGCGACGACTCGGACGTGCGGTTCGACCTCGCCAACGGCAGTCCCGGCGCGCTCACCCGCTTCCTGGACGCCGTGCATCCGGGCGTCGTCATCAACTGCGCGGGCGCCACCCGGGGCGGTGCCCGCGAGCTGACCCGGCACAACACCGTCGCCGTCGCCACCGTCTGCGAGGCCCTGCGCCGCAGCGGCTGCGGCGCGCGGCTCGTGCAGCTGGGCTGCGGCGCCGAGTACGGTCCGAGCCAGCCGGGCTCGTCCACCGCCGAGGACGCCGTGCCGCGGCCCGGCGGGCCCTACGGCGTCAGCAAGCTCGCCGCCACGGAACTGGTGCTCGGCTCCGGGCTCGACGCCGTGGTGCTGCGCGTCTTCTCGCCCGCCGGTCCCGGCACGCCCGCCGGATCGCCGCTCGGGCGCCTCGCGGAGGCCATGCGGCGCGCGATGCAGGCGGGGGACGGCGAGCTGAAGCTCGGCGGGCTCGGCGTGCAGCGCGACTTCGTCGACGTGCGCGACGTGGCGCGCGCCGTGCACGCCGCCTCGCTCTCCGCCGCCCAGGGAGTCGTGAACATCGGCTCGGGCCGTGCCGTGCGCCTCCGGGACGCGGCCGCCGTCCTGGCCCGCGTCGCCGGTTTCGGCGGCGCCCTGCACGAACTGGACCAGGTGCCCGTACGGCCATCCATCGGGCACCCCCGCGGCGAATCAGAGCACGGGGCCCCGGCCGCCTACCCGTACCCCGACGGCTGCGGCAGCTGGCAGCAGGCGGACGTGCGCACGGCGCGCGACCGGCTCGGCTGGCGGCCCCGGATCAACCTCGAAGAGTCACTGGCCGATATCTGGATGGAGGCCGCATGCCGCATCTGACCAGGACCACGAGGGGTGCCGCCGGTACCGACGTACGCATCGGCTTCGGCATCCCCGGCTTCGCGCACCCGCTCGTCGCCCCCGCGGAGTGGGCCGAACTCACCCGCCCCGGCGCCCCTTTGAACTGGGTTGTCCTCAATGTCGCGAATGGGCCGGGGCAACGGCCCGATCCGCACTGCCTGGAGGCCGCGGGACGGCTGCGGAACGTGGGCGTCCGGGTTCTCGGCCATCTCGACACGATGTACGGCGCCCGGCCCTTCGGCGAGCTGATCTCCGAGGCGCACCGCTACCTCGACTGGTACCAGGTCGACGGCTTCTCGCTGGACCGCTGCCCCACGGAGCGGGCCGCGCTCCCGGAGGTGCGCAGGACCGTCATGACCCTGCGCGCGATGATCGACGACGCGCACATCGTGCTCGGTCACGGCACCCACCCGTACCCCGGATACGCGGAAACCGGCGACCAGTTGGTGACCTTCACCGGCCCGTGGAGCGACTACCGCTGGTCGCAGGTGGCCGAGTGGACCGCCGACTATCCGCCCGAGCGCTTCTGCCACTTCGTGCACGGCATGCCGCTCGGGCATCTGGAGGAGGCGCTGCGCATCGCGCGCTGGCAGGGGGCCTCGACGATCTTCTTCACCGACCGCGTGGACCGGGGAGGTCACGGGGACCCCTGGGAGGCCATGCCCGGGTACTGGGACGAAATCGTCTCGCGTATCGGAACAGGTGTCTCGGAATGAAGAAGGGCGTGGCAGTGTTACACGCAGAACAACCGTTCCGAAATACCGACCAACGGAGTCCCCGTGTCGCTGCCACCCCTGGTCGAGCCCGCATCTGAGCTCACCGTCGACGAGGTCCGCAGGTACTCCCGCCACCTGATCATCCCGGATGTCGGGATGGACGGGCAGAAGCGGCTGAAGAACGCCAAGGTGCTCTGTGTGGGCGCCGGCGGTCTGGGGTCGCCGGCGCTGATGTACCTGGCCGCCGCCGGTGTCGGCACCCTCGGCATCGTCGAGTTCGACGAGGTCGACGAGTCCAATCTGCAGCGCCAGATCATCCACAGCCAGTCGGACATCGGCCGCTCGAAGGCGGAGTCCGCGAAGGACTCGGTCCTCGGCATCAACCCGTACGTGAACGTGGTCCTGCACGAAGAGCGGCTCGAGGCCGACAACGTGATGGACATCTTCGCCCAGTACGACCTGATCGTCGACGGCACGGACAACTTCGCGACGCGTTACCTGGTCAACGACGCGTGCGTGCTCCTGAACAAGCCGTACGTCTGGGGCTCGATCTACCGCTTCGACGGCCAGGCCTCGGTCTTCTGGAGCGAGCACGGCCCGTGCTACCGCTGCCTCTACCCCGAGCCCCCGCCGCCGGGCATGGTCCCCTCCTGCGCCGAGGGCGGCGTCCTCGGCGTGCTGTGCGCGTCGATCGGCTCCATCCAGGTCAACGAGGCCATCAAGCTCCTCGCGGGCATCGGCGAGCCGCTGGTCGGCCGCCTGATGATCTACGACGCCCTGGAGATGCAGTACCGCCAGGTCAAGGTCCGCAAGGACCCGAACTGCGCGGTCTGCGGCGAGAACCCCACCGTCACCGAGCTCATCGACTACGAGGCCTTCTGCGGCGTCGTGTCCGAGGAGGCCCAGGAGGCGGCGGCCGGCTCGACGATCACTCCCAAGCAGCTCAAGGAGTGGATCGACGACGGCGAGAACATCGAGATCATCGACGTCCGCGAGATCAACGAGTACGAGATCGTCTCGATCCCCGGCGCCAAGCTGATCCCGAAGAACGAGTTCCTCATGGGCAACGCCCTCCAGGACCTCCCGCAGGACAAGAAGATCGTCTTGCACTGCAAGACGGGTGTCCGCAGTGCGGAAGTCCTCGCGGTGCTGAAGTCCGCGGGCTTCGCGGACGCGGTCCACGTGGGCGGCGGCGTGATCGGCTGGGTCAACCAGATCGAGCCCGACAAGCCGGTCTACTAGGCGCAGCGCCTGAAGAGCTCCGGGGCCCGCACCTTGCGCAAGGTGCGGGCCCCGTCGGCGTGCCGTACCGGCAGGCGGGCCGCCTCAGGACGCGCAGACCTTGCCGTCCTCCGGGACCTTGCCGTCCAGCAGGTAGTCGTTGATCGTCCCGTCGACGCAGGAGCTGCCGTTGCCGTACGCGCCGTGGCCCTCGCCCTTCCACGTCAGGTGGACGCCGACGTCCTTGCCGAGCTCGTCCGCCATCTTGCGGGCGCCCTCGTAGGGGGTCGCCGGGTCGCCGGTGTTGCCGACGACCAGGATGGGGGCGGCGCCCGGCGCGCTCACCTCGGGGGAGTCGTGCAGCCCGGCCACCGGCCAGTCGTGGCACCAGCCCGCCGTGTCCCAGCCCAGGAACTCGCCGAAGACCGGCGATATCTCCCGGAAGCGGTCCATGCTCTTCTTCGCCTCCTCCGGGGTGGTCCGCCCCTTGGAGTCCACGCAGGAGATCGCCCGCTGGGCGTGGCTCTGCGTGCCGTAGCGGCCCGAGGGGTCGCGTTCGTTGTAGGCGTCGGCGAGTTGGAGCAGCGTCGAGCCGTCGCCCTGCTCCGCGTCGTCCAGGGCGCGGCTGAGCGTCGGCCAGGACTGCTTGCTGTAGAGGGTGACCAGGATGCCGGTGCTCGCCAGGGACTCGGTCAGCTTCCGATCGCCGGAGGTCCGCATCGGCTCGGCGTCCAGCTTCTTGAGCAGCTTCACGACCTTCGCGGTGCCCTCCTCGGGGGCCACGCCGCGGGAGGTGAAGTAGTTGTCGAGGGCGCGCTGGAAGCCCCGCGCCTGGTTCTCCGCGTGGCCGACCGAGTCCGCGGTCGGGTCGACGACCGCGTCGAAGGTGAGGCGGCCGACGCGCTTGGGGAACAAGTGGGCGTACGTCCCGCCCAGTTCGGTGCCGTACGAGACGCCGAAGTAGTGCAGCTTGTCGTCGCCGAGGACCTGGCGCAGGAGGTCCAGGTCACGGGCCGCGTCGGTCGTCGATATGTGCCCGATGAGCTTCTTCGCGCCGCGCGCGCAGCCCGCGCCGAAGTCCGCGGCGTCCTCGAAGTACGCCTTCTCCTCGGCCGCGGTGTCCGGGGTGAGGTCGATGCGCCGCTCGGCCGCCTGCGTCGCCTTGTCGTCGCGGCAGCGCACGCCCTGGCTGCCGGCGACCCCGCGCGGGTCGAAGCTCACCAGGTCGTACCGCTCGCGCAGCTTCGCGTACGAGTCGCCGAAGGAGGGGAGCCCGGAGACGCCCGAGCCGCCCGGCCCGCCGAAGTTGAAGACGAGGGAGCCGATGCGGTCGCCCTTGCCGGTGCTCTTGGCGCGTATCAGGGCGATGCCGATCGTCTCGCCGTCCGGCTTCGCGTGGTCCAGCGGCACTTCGAGCGTCGAGCACTGCCACTGGGCGCCCGGCGCGGTGCCGCCCTCGGGGGCCTTGCAGCGGCCCCAGTCCAGCTTCTGCGCGGCGAGGTCCTTGCCGGCACCCCGCCCCTGCCCGCCGCCGGAACCGCCCTTGCCGTCGCCCCCGCCGTCGGACGAGCCGCCGCAGCCGACGGCCAGGCCCGCCACCAGGACTCCTGCGGCGGCCAGGGCCGCGGACCGTACGAAACGCTGCATGAAGCGCTTCCCCCCTCGGAAGACAGTCAGGCCATAGTAGGCGGGGCCACCGACAGCGGAGCGATCAGCCGCAGACCGTCCCGGCCTTCGGGACCGTGCCCTTCAGCAGGTAGTCGTCCACGTTCTCCCGCACACACCGGTTCTTGCTGTCGTAGGCGCCGTGCCCCTGGCCCTTGTACGTCAGCTCCACGCCGACGCCCTTGCCGAGCGCCTGCGCCATCTTGCGGGCGCCCTCGTAGGGGGTCGCCGGGTCGCCGGTGTTGCCGATGACGACGATGGGCGGGGCGCCCGCGGCGGCGACGTCGGGGTGGTCCGCCTGCCCCTCGACGGCCCAGTCGGTGCAGCCGACCATGCCCCACGCCAGATAGTCGCCGAACAGCGGCGACGCCTCGCGGAAGGCGGGGAGCTTCTTCTCGACATGGTCGGTGGTGTAACGCGCTTTGTCGTCGGCGCAGTTGATGGAGATGTTGGCGGCCTGCATGTTGCTGTACTCGCCGTTCTCGCCGCGTCCGTTCATCGAGTCGGAGAGCAGCATCAGGATCTTGCCGTCGCCCTCGTACGCCTCTTCGAGGCCCTGGGTGAGGTAGGGCCAGAAGTCCTGGGAGTACAGGGACTGCGCGATGCCGTTGGTGGCCGCGGTCTGGGTCAGCTGCCGGGGCGGCAGGCCGGTGATCGGCTTGGCGTCCAGGTCCTCGAGGAGCTTCGCGATCCGGTCCTTGACGTCCTGTTCCGTGTCTCCGACGGGGCACTCCTCCGCCTTGGACGTGCAGTCCTTCGCGAAGTTGTCGAGGGCGAGCTGGAAGCCCTTGGCCTGGCCGAGGGAACCCTCCTCGGCGGTCTGGGTGGGGTCGACGACCGCGTCGAAGACGGCCCGGCCCACCTTCTTGGGGAACAAGTGTGCGTACACGCCGCCGAGTTCGGTGCCGTACGAGATGCCGAAGTAGTGCAGCTTGTCGTCGCCGAGGACCTGGCGCATGAGGTCCATGTCGCGGGCCGCGTCGGTGGTGCGGACGTGCGGCAGGGTCTTCCCGGAGTTCTTCTCGCAGGCGCCGTTGAAGGCCTTCACGTTCTCGACGAGCTTCTTCTTCTCGGCGTCGTCGTCGGGCGTGGAGTCCTGCTGGAAGTACGTGTCGAGCTGCTCGTCGTCCTCGCACTCGACGCCCGCGCTGCGGCCGACGCCCCGCGGGTCGAAGCTGACCAGGTCGTAGCGGGTGCGCAGCTTCGCGTAGTCGTCACCGAAGGCGGGCAGCGTGGTGATGCCGGAGCCGCCGGGGCCGCCGAAGTTGAAGATGAGCGAGCCGATGCGGTCTTCCTTGTCGCCGCTCGCCGCGGCCTTGATCAGCGCGATGTCGATCGTGTCGCCCTTCGGCTTCGACCAGTCGAGGGGCGCCTTCATGGTGGCGCACTGCCACTCGGCGCCGCCGGGCAGCGGCGAGGGGGCGCCGCCGCCTCCCTCGGCGGCGGACGGCGCCGGGCAGTCCTCCCACGAGAGCTCCTGGGCCGTCAGGTCCGCGTCCTTGCCTGACTTGGTGTCGTTGTCGCCGCACGCCGCGAGGGCGGAGGCGAGCAGGACGGCGGTGGCGGCCGCGACAGTGGTGCGCGACGGGGACATGTTGGGCATGTCCCCATCCTGCGGGGGGTCCTGACGGAGCGCTCGGGGCGCGGGCCGTGCGGGTGAGTGGGCGGGTGCGCGGGCGGCGGGGCGCGGGGCCGTGTGTGCGGCTGGCCGAGTGGCTGAGCGTGCTGCCGCCGCGCGGGCCGGGATCCGGTCGGGGGGTGCCCGGGGAGCCGGTCGAGGGTGAGGCCGTGTGCCCGGGGACCCGGTCGGTGTCAGCCCTCGCGGAGCTGCCGGGCCGCGGCCGTGCCCGTCGCCACGCACGCGGCGACGCCCACGCCCTCGTACGCCGCCCCGCACAGCGCGAGCCCCGGCAGCTTGCCGACGGCCTCGCGCACGCGGGCCACCCGGTCGACGTGCCCCACGCCGTACTGCGGAAGGCCCCGCTCCCAGCGGGTGACCCGCGCGGCGACGGGCTCGCCGATCGAGCCCACGGCCCGGTGCAGCTCGTCGACCGAGGTCCGGACGAGCCGGCGGTCGGTGACGGCGAGCAGATGCTCCTCGGCGACGCGGCCGATCGAGGTGCGCAGCAGGAAGAGGTCGGGCGCGGACTCGCCCTGCCAGTGCCACTTGTTGGTCAGGAAGGTCGCGGCCTTGATGGTGCGCCCCTCGACGGCGGGCACCAGGAAGCCGTTGCCCTCGGGCAGCGCCTGCACGCGCGCGTGCCCGTGCCCCGCCCCCTGGGCGAGCGCTTTCGTACGGGGGAACGCCATCGTCACCACGGCGGTGCTCGCGTGCTGGATCGCCCCGAGGTCGGCGTCGGCGAGCGGCGCGTGCGGCCGCAGCAGCTCCGCCGCCTCGTACGCGGGCACGGCGAGGATCACCGCGTCCGCCTCCAGGAGCAGGGGACCGTCGCCGGTCACGGCGAGCACCCGCCACCGCCCGGAGACGGTCCGCTGCAGCTCCCGCGCGCGCGTGCCGGTGAGCACGCGGGCGCCGGCGGCCTCGGCGACGGCGAGCGGCAGCCGCCCGGCGCCGCCGCGCAGGCCCTGGACGGGCACGGTCCGCGGGGCATCCGCGCGCGGGGCGCCGCCCGGGGACGTACGCATCCGGCGCAGCGCCTCCAGGAGCGGCTCGCCGCGTTCGGCGACGGCGGCCACGCGGGGCAGCGCGGCCCGCAGCGAGAGCCGGTCGGGGCGGCCCGCGTAGACCCCGCCGAGCAGTGGCTCCACGAGCCGGTCCACGGCCTCCTGGCCGAGCCGCCCGGCGAGGTACTCGGCCACGGACACGTCCTCGCCCTGCGCCTCGACGGGCAGCGTCTCCTCGTGGCGCAGCCGGGCGATGCCCTCGTCGGAGAGCAGTCCCGTGCCGGTCAGCGCGTCGGGGTCGGCCGGGATGCCCATGACGTGGCCCGGCGGCAGGGCGCGCAGCGCGTCGTGCGACCACAGGGTGGTCGGCGCGGGGGCCGGGTCGCACAGGTCGTCCCCGAGCCCCACCTCCTCGGCGAGGCGTACGGCCTCGGGGCGCAGCGCCATCAGCGACTCGGCGCCCTCGTCGACGGGGACGCCCGCCAGGGTCCCGGTGCGCAGCTTGCCGCCGATCCGCAGGGCGCCCTCGAGGACGGTCACCTCCGCGTCGCCGCGCAGCCGCCAGGCGGCCGTCAGACCGCTGATGCCGCCGCCGACGACGATCACCGAACGCTTCATGCCGTGCTTCTTTCTGTACGGGCCGCGCCGGGCGCCGCCTCGGAGAGCAGTTCCCTCAGCTCGTCCTGGTACGGGAAGCTGCCCGGCTCGTACGCGCACCAGGGATCGGCGGCGAGCACCCGCCCCGTCGCCCCGTAGGCGCGCGAACGGGAGCCCCCGCACACGGAGTTGAACTCGCAGCGCCCGCACGCGCCGCCGAGCAGGGAGGGGTCGCGCAGCGTCGTGAAGAGCGCGGAGCCCCGGTAGATGTCGAGGAGCGGGTGGTGCTTCACGTTGCCCGCCGACAGCGGCAGGAAGCCGCTGGGGTGGACCTCCCCGGTGTGCGACACGAAGACGAAGCCGCGCCCCGAGCCGACGTCCATGGGCGGCCTGCGCACCGCGCGCCGCTCGCCGTCGTGCAGACCGAGCGCACGCGCGCGTGCCGTCAGACGCCCGTACAGGGGGCCCAGCTCGGGCTGTTCGCCGTGCCGCTCCAGGAGGGTCCGCTGGAGCGCCACACGGCGGAAGTGGTGGCCCTCCGTGGTCTTGGTGGCGAGCACCGCGCCGGTGTCGTACAGGAAGTGCAGGACGTCCTCGACCTCGTCGGGGGCGAGCGCGGAGAGCTGTTCGCCGCGGCCGGTCGGCACCAGCACGAAACCGCTCCACAGCATCGCGCCCTCGCGCCGCACCAGGGCCGCGATGTCCGCGAGGTCCTCCAGGCTGTCGCGGGTGACGGTCGTGTTGACCTGCACCTTCAGTCCGAGCTCACGGGCCGTGCGCCAGCCGTCGAGCGTCCATTCGAATACCCCGGGCACGCCCCGGAACGCGTCGTGCCGCTCGGCCGTGGAGCCGTCGACGCTCAGCGAGAGGGCGACGGCACCCGCCTCGCGCACCGCCGTCAGGTTCGCCCGGTCCAGCGTCGGCGTCCCGGAGGGGGAGACGGCGACCCGGAGCCCGAGGCCCGTTCCGTAGGCGATGAGGTCGGTGAGGTCGGGGCGCTGGAAGGGGTCGCCGCCGGTGATCACGAAGAGCGGGCTCGGCTTCCCGAAGGCCGCGATCTGGTCCATCAGCCGGCGGGCGTCCGCGCCGTCCAGCTCGCGGGGGTCCCGCGCGGGCTGCGCCTCGGCCCGGCAGTGCAGACAGGCGAGCGGGCACGCGCGCGTGGTCTCCCAGATGACGATGAAGGGGCGCTCGGCGACGTCGTGCCGGGGGCGCCGCACCACCCGGCTCACGACACCCGCTCCCAGCCGCGCTTCGGGTCCCGGTTCGCGAGCTGCTTCGGGTCGCGGCGCCGGTAGACCACGTACGGCCTGAAGAGGTACTTGAAGGGCGCGCTGAAGATGTGCGCGAGCCGCGAGAAGGGGATCAGCGCGAACAGCGCGAAACCGAAGACGATGTGCAGCTTGAAGGCGAGCGGCGCCGCGCCCATCAGGTGGTAGTCGGGCTGGAGCGTGAACAGGCTCCGGAACCAGACGGAGATGCCCTCGCGGTAGTTGTAGTCGACCGCTCCGGAGGAGTTGAGCACGGTCGCGACCAGACCGAGCAGCATCGCGCCGAGCAGCACGGTGTACATCAGGTGGTCGCTGCGGAGGGTGGCCTTGCGGACGGCGGGCACGGTCAGGCGCCGGTAGAGGAGGATGCCGATGCCGACGGCCGCGGCCACACCCGCGACGGCGCCCGTGGAGACGGCCATCAGGTGGTACGTGTGGTCGCTGACGCCCACCGCGTCGGTCCAGCTGTCCGGGATCACGAGCCCCACGACATGGCCGAGCACCACGAACGCCATGCCGAAGTGGAAGAGCGGCGAGCCGATGCGCAGCAGGCGCGACTCCCGCAGCTGCGAGGAGTGCGTGGTCCAGCCGAACCGGTCGTAGCGGGCCCGCCAGAACAGGCCGGCGATCAGGAGGGTGACGGCTACGTAGGGCATGACGCCCCACAGGAGGAGGTCCATCAGGCCGGGGTCCTTTCCTGGGCGGCACGGGCGGCGGATGTGGCAGAGGCGGCTGCGGGCGCGGCGGGGACGGTGGGCCAGGGGAGGTCGACATCGGGGCCGAAGGGTTCGAGGCCGACGGTCTCGCGGGGCGGCCCGCTGCGGGCCAGTGCCTTCGCCTCGGCCCGCGTCTTCGGAGAAGGCCCCGGGAGCGTCCCGCAGACCGCTTCGAGCACGCGCGCGTAGGGGCTGCCCACATCGGTGACGGCGAGCCGCAGCAGTTCGAGTCCGGCCCGGTGCTCCTCCAGGAGGGCGGTGCCCGCGGCCTCCTCACGTGCGGCGAACTCCAGGAGCACCGGCAGGAAGTCCGGCAGCTCCTCGGAGTCGAACTCCAGGCCGTGCTCGCGGTACACCTGCTTGACGCGCACCAGGGAGAGCCCGCGGTTGCGGGTGTCGCCGTCCGACCACCAGGTGAGGTACAGACAGCGGCGGTTGCGGGTGTCGAAGACGTCCGTGTAGTGCGCGGCGAGGTCCAGGGGGCGCCGCACGCGCGCGTGGGCGACGAATTCGCTCAGCCGGGGATGGCCGGCCGCCTCGTCGAGCAGGTCGAGGTCGGCGTAGAGGCGCTCGTCGGGGTACTGCAGGAGCCGCCCCGCGACCAGGCGTACGACAGCTTCGGGGGTCATGCGCTCTTCCTCCGGCCGATGTTGAGGAGCGGCTTGGAGGCGTACGTCTCGTAGCCGACGGGACAGCCGGTCTGCCGGGGGTCCTCCAGCGGGTGACTGTCGGAGAGGGCGTCCGCGTCCGCGCGCGCCGCCGTCGGGATCACGTACCGGTCCTCGTACTTGGCGATGGCGAGGAGGCGGAACATGTCCTGGAGTTCCTCACCGGTCAGCCCGACGGCCCGCGCGATCGTCTCGTCCGGCTCCTGGCCGAGGTTGATGCCCCGCATGTAGGAGCGCATCGCGGCCATCCGCCGCAGCACCGCGTCGACGGCGAACACGTCGCCGGCGGTGAGCAGTTCGGCGAGGTACTCCACGGGGATGCGCAGCGCGTCGACGGCCCCGAAGAGGTTGCCCGCGTCCTCCCCGTCGCGGCCCGCGGCGGCGACCGCCTCGACCACCGGGGAGAGCGGCGGCACGTACCAGACCATCGGCAGGGTGCGGTACTCCGGATGGAGCGGCAGGGCCACCTGGTAGGTGCGGATCAGGTCGAAGACGGGGGAGCGGCGGGCCGCGTCGAGCCACTCCTCGGTGATGCCGGACGCCCGCGCGGCGGCCGCGACGGCCGGGTCCCGCGGATCGAGGAAGGCCTCCAGCTGCGCCGGGTAGAGGTCGTGCTCGTCCTCCACGGAGGCCGCCTCGGTGACCTTGTCGGCGTCGTACAGCATCACGCCCAGATAGCGCATGCGGCCCACGCAGGTCTCCGAGCAGATCGTCGGCATCCCCGCCTCCACGCGCGGGAAGCAGAACGTGCACTTCTCCGCCTTGCCGGTGCTGTGGTTGAAGTAGACCTTCTTGTAGGGGCAGCCGGACACGCACATCCGCCAGCCGCGGCACTGGTCCTGGTCGACGAGGACGATGCCGTCCTCCTCGCGCTTGTACATCGCTCCGGAGGGGCACGACGAGACGCACGCGGGGTTGAGGCAGTGCTCGCAGATCCGCGGCAGATAGAACATGAAGCTCTGCTCGAACTCGAAGCGGATCTTCTCGCCGACCTCGTCGCGGACCTTCTCCACCAGGGGGTCCTTGGGGCCGTGCTCCGGGGCGCCGCCGAGGTTGTCGTCCCAGTTGGGGCCCCACTCGATGGTGCCGATGGGCTCGCCCGTGACCTGCGAGACGGGCTTGGCGACCGGCATGTCGTCGCCCGCGGGCGCGTCGGTGAGGTTGCGGTACTCGTACGTCCAGGGCTGGTAGTAGTCCGAGAGCTCCGGCAGTTCGGGGTTGGCGAAGATCTGCCCGAGCCGCTTGAGGCGCCCTCCGGCCCGCAGCCGGAGCCGGCCGGACCTGGTGCGCTCCCAGCCGCCCTTCCACCGCTCCTGGTCCTCCCAGCGGCGTGGATAGCCCTGTCCGGGAAGCGTCTCGACGTTGTTGAACCAGACGTACTCGGTGCCCTTGCGGTTCGTCCACGCCTGCTTGCAGGTGACCGAACAGGTGTGGCAGCCGATGCACTTGTCGAGGTTCATGACCATGGCTACTTGGGCCATCACGCGCATGGGATCGGTACTCCGTGCTTTCTAGTAGGACACGGTCTGCGAGCGGCGGCGGATGACCGTCACCTCGTCGCGCTGGTTGCCGGTCGGGCCGAGGTAGTTGAAGGCCCACGTCAACTGGGCGTAGCCGCCCACGAGATGGGTGGGCTTGAGCATGATCCGGGTCAGGGAGTTGTGGATGCCGCCGCGCCGCCCGGTCTTCTCCGTCTTGGGGACGCCGACGGTCCGCTCCTGGGCGTGGTTCATGTAGACGGTCCCCGGGGGCATCTTGTGGGACACGATCGCGCGGGCCGTGATCACGCCGTTGCGGTTGACGGCCTCGATCCACTCGTTGTCCGCGACCCCGATGGCCTCGGCGTCCTGCGGGGACATCCACACGGTCTGTCCGCCGCGGCCGAGCGTCATCATGTAGAGGTTGTCCTGGTACTGGGAGTGGATCGCCCACTTGTTGTGCGGGGTCAGAAAGCGCACGGCGACCTCCTTGGCGCCCGTCTCGCCGCCGTCGGTCCGGGAACCCAACTCGGGCTCTCCGTAGAGGCGGTGCATGTTCAGCGGCGGCTTGTAGACGGGCAGCGCCTCGCCGACCTCGTGGATCCAGTCGTGGTCGATGAAGAAGTGCTGGCGCCCGGTGAGCGTGTGCCAGGGCTTGAGGTGCTCGGTGTTGACGGTGAACGCGGTGTAGCGGCGGCCTCCGGACTCGCTGCCCGACCACTCCGGGGACGTGATGACCGGCACCGGACGCGCCTGGGTGTCCGCGAACGTGATCCGCTTGCCCTCGGCCTCCGCCGCCAGGTGCGCCATCTCCGTCCCGACGCGCTTCTCCAGCGTCTCGAAGCCCTGCGTGGCCAGGCGGCCGTTGGAGGTCCCGGACAGCGACAGGATCGCCTCACAGGCCCGCTGGGCGGTGTCCAGGCGGGGCCTGCCGTCGGCGACGCCGCCGCGCACCGTGCCGTTCTTCTCCTTCAGGTACGCGACCTCCTCGGCGACGTCGAAGGTGACCGCCTTCGTGGTGACGCCGAGCCTGTCGACCAGCGGCCCGAGCGCCGCGAACTTCTCGCCGACCGCTCCGTAGTCGCGCTCCACGACCGCGAGGTTGTACATGGTGCGCCCCGGGACGGGCTCGCACTCGCCCTTCGACCAGTCGAGCGCGACCCCGCCGGGCTGCGCCATCTCGCCGCCAGGGGTGTCGTGCTGCAGCGCGGTGGCGACGAGGTCGCGGCGCACCCCCAGGTGCTCGCCCGCCAGCTCGCCGAAGCGCCGGGCCACGGCGAGGAACGTGTCGTAGTCGGTGCGCGCCTGCCACGGCGGGTCCACGGCGGGTGTGAACGCGTGCAGGAAGGGGTGCATGTCGGTGGACGACAGGTCGTGCTTCTCGTACCAGGTGGCGGCCGGCAGGACGACGTCGGAGAGCAGCGTCGTGGACGTCATCCGGAAGTCGAGGCACAGCAGCAGATCGAGCTTGCCCTCGACGTCCTCGGCGTGCCACTTCACGTCGCGCGGCGCGCAACGCGGCCCGTCGTCGGGCAGGTTGGAGTGCGTGCCGAGCAGATGCTTGAGGAAGTACTCGTTGCCCTTGGACGACGAGCCGAGCAGGTTCGCGCGCCATACGTTGAGCACGCGCGGCCAGTTGCCGGGCGCGTCCGGGTCCTCGCCCGCGAAGCCCAGCGTGCCCTCCTTGAGCTCGGCCACGGCGCTCGCGACGGGGTCCTCGCCCTCGCCGAGGTCCAGGGGGTTGCGGTCGAACGTCGGGTACGACGGCATCCAGCCCATGCGCGCGGACGCGGCCAGACAGTCGGCGCCGGTCATCCCCTCGAACCGGCCGTCCCCCAGGGGAGAGGCGAGGGACTCGGCGGGCAGCGTGTCGTAGCGCCACTGGTCGGTGTGCAGATAGAACCAGCCCGCGCCGATCATGTGCCGGGGCGGGCGCCCCCAGTCGGACGCGCTCGCCAGCGTCGCCCAGCCGGTCACCGGACGGCACTTCTCCTGCCCTACGTAGTGCCCCCATCCGCCGCCGTTGCGCCCCTGGCAGCCCGTGAGGGTGAGCAGGGCGAGGAACGCGCGGTAGATGGGCTCCGAGTGGAACCAGTGGTTGGTGCCCGCGCCCATGAGGATCATGCAGCGGCCCTGTGAGGCCTCCGCCGTCTCGGCGAACTCCCGCGCCACGCGCGTGGCCTGCGCCGCGGGAACGGAGGTGAGCGTCTCCTGCCAGGCCGGGGTGCCGGGCTGGCAGGCGTCTTCGTAGGAGGTGGGCCACTCGCCGGGCAGCCCCGCGCGCGGGACGCCGTACTGGGCGAGCATCAGGTCGTGGACGGTGGTGACGAGCCGGTCGCCGATGCGGCGCACGGGGACTCCGCGGCGTATGACACCGGTGTCGCCGTCACCGCTCGTGGCGTCCTCGAAGCGCGGCAGGACGATCTCCGCGGTGTCCTCTCCGTAGAGGGTCAGCCGGGGCACGGTGTCGCCGAGGTCGAGGTTCCAGTCGGGCTGCTCCGAGGAGCCCCAGCGGTGGCCGAGCGTGCCGTTCGGGACCGTCGGCTCGCCCGTCACGTCGTCGATCAGGACGGTCTTCCACCGGGCGTTCTCGGCCTGCGCGTGGTCACCGCCGAGATCGGCCGCGGTGAGGAACTTGTGCGGCACCAGGCCCTTTTCGGTCTCGTCGAGCGTGACCAGGAAGGGCAGATCCGTATAGCGGCGCACATAGTCCTGGAAGAACGGCGTCTGCCGCTCGACGAAGAACTCCTTGAGGATCACGTGGCCCATCGCGAGGGCGAGTGCGCCGTCGGTGCCGGGGTGCGGATGCATCCACTCGTCGGCGAACTTCGTGTTGTCCGCGAAATCCGGTGACACGGTGACGACTTTCTGCCCCCGATAACGCGCCTCCGTCATCCAGTGCGCGTCCGGCGTCCGCGTCACCGGGACATTCGAGCCCCACATCATCACATAGGCGGCGTCCCACCAGTCGCCCGATTCCGGTACGTCGGTCTGGTCGCCGAATACCTGCGGAGAGGCGACCGGAAGATCCGCGTACCAGTCGTAGAAGGACAGCATCGGGGCGCCGATGAGGGAATGGAAACGGGCGCCGGACGCGTGCGACGCCATCGACATCGCGGGAATGGGGGAGAAGCCGGCGACCCGGTCCGGACCGTGCTCCTTGATCGTGTGGACGTGCGCGGCCGCCACGATCTCCACGGCCTCGTCCCAACTCGCCCGCACCAGGCCGCCCTTGCCGCGCGCCCGCTGGTAGCGCCGCCGGCGCTCGGGGTCCGCCTGGATGTCGGCCCAGGCGAGCACCGGGTCCTTCAACCGTGCCTTCGCCTCCCGGTACATCTCCAGAAGGGCTCCGCGCACATGCGGATAGCGGACGCGCGTCGGCGAGTACGTGTACCAGGAGAAGGAGGCGCCGCGCGGGCAGCCGCGGGGTTCGTATTCGGGACGGTCGGGGCCCACCGACGGATAGTCCGTGGCCTGGGTCTCCCAGGTGATGATGCCGTCCTTGACGTACACCTTCCAGCGGCACGAGCCCGTGCAATTCACGCCGTGCGTGGAATGCACGACCTTGTCGTGACTCCATCGGTCGCGGTAGAACGCCTCGCCGTCCCGGCCCCCGATGTGCTGCACGCGGTGCAGATCCTCGGATGTCTCGGCGGCACGGAAGAAACTCCCGGCCTTCACGAGCGTCTCAGCGATGTCTTTCCTCTGCTGCAACGTCACATCTCCCGGCCGTCACGAAGAAATGGAGCACGGCACGTGCTGCCTGCAACGACCCTAAGCCTGGAGGAGGTTGGGACCCCGGGGACTTAGGTCCCGTGAGGGGGTGACCTCTTTCCGGAATATTCCGGGCCCTGTGCTGAGACGCTGAACGCATGGGCAGGAAGAAGAAGGGCGCGCTGCGCTCGTGGCTGCCGAACCAGCACGGCGCGTGGGCGATGCTCGCGGTGCCCTTCGCGGCGGGCGTGTTCCTCGGCCACGGGCCGGACGCGGGCCCCCGCTGGGCCCACCTGCCGCTGCTCGTGGCGTGGTTGGCGGGGTACGTCGCTGCCTTCCACGGCCAGCAGTGGATCCGGCTGCGCCGCCTCTCGCGCAACCCCAGGGCCCCGCGCCGCCACGTGCGCCCCGCCCTGGTCTCGGCGGCCGTGTGCGCGGCCTGCGGGGTGCCGCTGGTGTTCGCGTACCCCTGGCTGCTGCTCGCGGCCGGCTGCGCCGCGCCCTTCGTCGCCGTGAACACGTACTACGCCTGGCGGAACGAGGAGCGGGCCCTCGTGAACGGCCTGGCCGCGGTGGTCCCCGCCTGCGGCATGCTCCTGGTCACGCTCCACGTGGGCGGCGGCACCCTCGCCGACGGCCGGCGCCCCGCCCTCGCCTGCCTGCTGTTCTTCGCGGGCACGGTGCCGTACGTGAAGACGATGATCCGCGAGCGCGACTCACGGTCCCACTACTGGGCGTCGGTGGCGTACCACGCGCTCGCCGTCCCGGCGGCGTACGCGCTCAGCCCCTGGCTCGCGGTCCTCTTCGCGGCCTACCTGGCCCGCGCGGCGCTGCTGCCGGGGAAGGGCGTCAAGGTGCCGGTGGTCGGCGCCGTGGAGGTCGTCGGAGCCGTGCTGCTCCTGGCGGCGCTGCTGATGCTGTTCTGAGCGCGCCCGCCGGGCCCCGAAGGCGTCCTCTACGGAGGAGCCGCCCTCAGAGCCACCCCTTCCTTGTGAGGTGGTTGAAGAACAGCCACCCCGGAAGCACCGGAAGCCACAGCGTCAGGAGCCGGTAGAGCAGCACCGCCGGCGCCGCCACGTCCTTGGGCACGCCCACCGCGATCAGACCGAAGGTCAGCGTCGCCTCGACCGCGCCCACACCGCCCGGCGTCGGCGCCGCCGACCCCAGCGCGTTGCCCGCGAGGAAGACCACGGCGACGCTCGCGAGGCTCAGCGACGACAGCTGGCCGTTGCCGAAGGCCCGTACCGACGCGTCCAGACAGAGCACGAACATCAGGGTGAGCAGCAGCATGCCGCCGATGCCGGTGAGCAGCTTCTGCGGCCGCTGCAGCACGTCCAGCATGCGCGGCACGACACCCGCGAAGAGCGACCGCACGCGCGTGACGACGAATTTCCGCAGGAACGGGATCGCGGTCACCACGAGGACGAGCACCGCGACCGACAGCAGACCCGCGATGACCGTGCGGGACGGCGTGAACGACGGCGTCTTCTCCGTGCCCGTCAGATAGCCGAAGACGAGCAGCAGCATGATGTGCGAGCCGAGCCCGAAGAGCTGCGACGCGCCGACGCTCGCCACCGCGAGCCCCGAGCGCACGCCCGAGCGCTGCAGGAACCGCGTGTTGAGCGCGACACCGCCGACCGCGGCGGGCGCCACGATCTTCACGAACGACCCGGCGACCTGCGCCGCCACCGCCCGCAGGAACGGCACCCGCTCCGGCACGAAGCCCAGCAGGCTCATCGCGGCGGCGAAGTAGCTCAGCGCGGAGAACCCGACCGCGGCGGCCACCCAGCCCCACTGGGCCTCCTGGAAGAGCGTGCCGAACTCGACGTGCGTGAGCTGCGACAGCAGGAAGTACGCGCCGATCGCGCCGGCGATGAAGCTGATCAGCGTGCGCGGCCTGATCCGCTCCAACTGCGCGGGCTCGACCGGCGCCGTCGGGCGGATGAGCAGCACCTGGTGGCGGATCTGCGTGAGCAGGTCCTCCTCGCGGGCCTGCTCCAGGGCGTCGTCTATGGCCTGCTTCTCGGCCTGCCGCTCCTGCTTGGCGGCCTGCTTCTCCTGCTTCTGGGCCTGCTTGCCCGCGCGCGGGTCGGCGGGTACGGCGGCGTGCGCCTCGGCGCGCTCTCCCTCGACGGAGGCGGCGACGGCGCCCGCCTCCTCCGCACGGGCCTGCTTGGCCCTGCGGGAGGCCTCCAGGACCGCCTCGCGCTCGCGCTGCGAGCGTTCGCGGGCCAGCTTGCGCAGGGTGGCGCGGGTGGAGCGGGTGAGGGCGATGGGCTGGAGCAGCGGCAGACAGTCGGCGACCGCGTCCGGGCCGAGGACCTCGACGGCCGACGCGACCGCGCGCTCGGCGCCCACGCGCAGCCCGAAGGCCGTCAGGAGCTGTGCGATGTCCATGCGCAGGACCAGATCGCCCGCGGCGATCTCGCCACCGCGCAGATCCGTGAGGATCACGGTGCCGGAACGATCCACCAGGATCGCGTCACCCGCGAGCCTGCGGTGCGCGATGCGCCGGGACTGCAGGGCCTTCACCTGCCGCCAGGTCTCGCACATCAGCTCGTCGGTGACGGCCTCGTCCGGCAGCGAGTCCAGGGAGCGGCCGCCCGTGTGCTCGTAGACGAGCATCACGGCGTCGGGGCCGAGCTCGGAGGTGGCGATCAGCTTGGGCGCGTTCGCCTCCGCCGCGATGGCCGCGTACGCGAGGAGGGCCTCCTGCTCCAGGGCCTGCCGCAGCGACTGGAGACTGCGCCGCTGGGTGATGCCGCGCAGCGTGAGCCTGCGCCAGACGCGGTAGAAGAAGCCCTGCGCCTGTTGCTCGCGGTCGATGACCGTGACGTCCAGGGGCGGTCCGTCCTCCAGCGTGACGAAGTACCGGCGGCCGCGGTCGCCGTGCTCGCTGTCGGGGGACTCCTCGCGGGCGGCGCTCACGGGGTGGAAGCCGACGTGCCGCAGGCCCACGAGCAGCGTCTGCCCGGTGGGCCGCACGTTAGGCGAGCCGACCGCGTACAGCGTGCCGTACGCCACGGCCCAGCCGATCAGCACGGTGAGGATGATCGAGAACGGCGTCGTGTAGCCGGTGACGAGCATGGTGAACGCGTCGAGCAGCAGCACCACGAACAGCACCAGGCGCCAGCGCGGTCTGCGCGACATGCCGACGGCCGTCATGTACGCGATGACGGGCGCGAGATAGCCGTGCACCGGATCGGTGAACGCGTGGACGTCGGCGGGGGACGGCTTGGTGAGCGCGTCCTGGATGGAGCCGGGGGCGGCCTTCGCGACCCAGAGGTCGGTGGCCAGCGTCACGCCGTGCGCGAGGACGGCGGCCAGGACGCCGTCGGCGATGCGCAGCCCGTCCCGTTTGATCAGACGTTCGATGGCGAACGCCACGGGGACGAGCAGCACGCCGATGCTGGCGACCAGCCCTGCCACCTTGATCAGCAGGTCGGGCGCCTGGTCCGTGCCCTTGTCGATGTCCTGTTCGAGCCCGGACGTGGTGCCGTGCGCGAACGCGGCGATCGCCAGGAGCACGGCGATGGCGAGGATGCCGACGAGCAGCCGCATGAGGTCGGACGGTCGGTGCACGCGCGCGGAGAGCAGCGGTTCGTCGCGGGCGACGCGGTCGGTGTGCGCGTCGTCGCCGTCGGCGCAGCCGTCGTGCGCGGTGCCGTCGTTCTCGGCGCCGTGCGCGGTGCCGTCCTGTCCGGCGCCGTCGTGTTCGGTCCCGGTCGTGTCGGTCTTCTCGGTCTTCTCGGTCTTCAGGGCGCGCTCACCGGTGTCCAGGTGTGACTCGGACGCAGAGGTGCCCGCCTTCTCATCGGGATGCACGCCCTGCCGCTCCGTCGTCTCTTCTTGATCTCGTATCACCAGTCACCGCCCGCACGATGGTGGCACGTCCGACTCCCAGAGGGGGGCATCAGGGGGCAACGCAAGGATGCGAAGTGGTCACGAAACGACACTTTGCGCCCCCGCGCCCGCCCGTCCGCCCGACCCGGGACACGCTCCGCGCCGGGCCGGACACGGTGTCGGTGGCGTGCGGCAGGATGGACCGGATGAGCGAGGTGAGCCGACAGGAGAGCCGGATGGGACAGGTGCCGCCCGACTCCGCGGACCAGGCGCTGCCGGAGTACGCGGAGCGGGTCCTCGACGTCGCGGAGCTGATCCCTCCGGGCCGGGTGATGACGTACGGAGACATCGCCGAGTGGCTGGAGGAAGGCGGCCCCCGACAGGTCGGACGCGTGATGGCCCTCTACGGAGGAGGCGTTCCGTGGTGGCGTGTCGTGCGCTCGGACGGCGCGCTGCTGTCGGGCCACGAACTGCGTGCCCTGGAGCAGTACCGCGCGGAGGGCACCCCGCTGCGGGAGGCCTCGCGTGCCGCCCAGGGGCATCTGCCGAAGCTCGACATGCGGCGGGCGCGCTGGGACGGCGGGGACGTGGCGGCGGCCGGCGGGGGAGCCGGCGACGGGCCCGCGGGCGGCCGGGGGCCGGGCGGCGGCGCGGAAGGCGACGCCGCGGACGACGCTCGACCGCAGGCTCCGGAGGCTCACACCTGACAGCTTCCGGCATCCGGCGGCCCGACGGGGGACCGGTGGCCCGTACGGGGGAAGCCACGCGTCCTCCACGCCCACTGGCGTAGCGTCGACAGCACGCATCCCCCTCACCCCGCGGCCACCGCGCAGCCGCTCTTCGACCAGCACACCCACCAGGACCGGCGACCCACGTGAGTTCCCCTTCTTCCGCCCGGCACCTCCGGAACCCGTCGAACCACCAGGTACGACAGGCGACCTCGGGTGCCTACCGACTGGTGCGTACGCAGCGGGGACCGTCGGATCCCCCTCGCTTGGACGCAGGTCAGCGCGCGGTGGTTGACCACAAGGGCGGACCGCTGCTGGTGCTCGCCGGGCCCGGCACGGGCAAGACCACCACCCTGGTCGAGGCCGTCGCCGCGCGGGTCGCCCAGGGCGGCGATCCCGCGCGGATCCTCGTGCTCACCTTCAGCCGCAAGGCCGCGGTGGAGCTGCGCGACCGCATGGCGCTGCGCATCGGGGCGGCGCGCGCCCCGCAGGCCACGACGTTCCACTCCTTCTGCTACGCCCTCGTCCGCGCCCACCAGGACGCCGACCTGTTCGTGGAGCCCCTGCGGCTCCTGTCGGGCCCCGAACAGGACGTGGCGGTGCGCGAGCTGCTCGCGGGCCACCTGGACCTCGCCCAGGAGGGCCGCGGCCGCATCCGCTGGCCGGACGAGCTGCGTGCCTGCCTCACCACCCGCGGCTTCGCCGACGAGGTGCGCGCGGTGCTCGCCCGCAGCCGCGAGCTGGGCCTCGGCCCGGACGCCCTGGACGCCTTCGCCCGCCGCATCGGCCGGCCCGACTGGGGCGCGGCGGCGGCCTTCCTCGCCGAGTACCTGGACGTGCTCGACCTCCAGGGCGTGCTCGACTACGCGGAACTGGTCCACCGCGCCGTGCTGCTCGCGCGCCGCCCCGACGTGGCGCGGGCGCTCGGCGCGCAGTACGACGCGGTCTTCGTGGACGAGTACCAGGACACCGACCCGGCGCAGGTGCGGCTGCTGGACGCGCTCGCGGGCGGCGGCCGGACCCTGGTCGCGTTCGGCGACCCCGACCAGTCGATCTACACCTTCCGGGGCGCCGACGTGAACGGCATCCTGGAGTTCCCGCACGCCTTCCCGCGCGCGGACGGCACCCCGGCGCGGGTCGAGGTCCTGACGACGTCCCGCAGGTCGGGCGCCGGGCTCCTCGCCGCCACCCGGCTGCTCACCACGCGCATGCCGCTGACCAGGCTGCCCGCGGAGAAGGTGCGGGCCCACCGCGAGCTGACGCCGGTCAGGGACGGCGGCCGGGTCGAGGTGTACACGTACCCGACGGCCGGCACGGAGCTCGACAACATCGCGGACATCCTGCGCCGCGCGCACCTGGAGGACGGCGTTCCCTGGGGCGACATGGCGGTCCTCGTCCGCGCGGGCGCCCGCACGATCCCCGCGGTCCGCCGCAGCCTCAGCGCGGCGGGCGTCCCCCTGGAGATCGACGGCGACGACATCGCCCTGCGCCACGAGCCCGCGGTGACGCCTCTGCTGACGGCGCTGCGGGTGGTGGCGACGGCGGTGGTGTCGGAGGCGGGGGGCTCTGAGGGGGAGGCGTCCGGTGGTGGTGCCGGAGGAGCTG
>NZ_LIRJ01000198.1 GCF_001419745.1 Streptomyces silaceus
ATCGCGCCCGGCAACGGCGCCTACAACCTGCCGCTCGCCTTCTGGCTGGACGACGACGTCGACGTGCTCACGCTGCGGGTGGTCCTCCAGGACCTGCTCGACCGGCACGAGGAACTGCGCGCGACCGTGCGGACGGACGAGGACGGGCCGTTCATCCGGATCGCCGCCGAGCCGGAACTCCCCTTCCGGCAGGTCTTCCTCACCTCCGTCACCGACGAGGACCTCCGCGACCGGATCCACGCCGAGATGCGCGNNCTCTACTCCCTCGGCGACGGCCGGCACGCGCTGCACCTCACCGTCCACCACCTGGTGCTCGACGGCCTGTCCATTCCGCTGCTGCTCGCCGAGGTGGAGCGCGGCTACCGTGCCCTGCGTGAGGGACGCCCCCTGCCGACCGGGCGGCCCGCCCGCACCTTCGGCGACTTCTGCGCCGACCAGCGCGACCTCCTCGCGGGACCGAGGGCGGAGCGCCTGCGCTCCTACTGGGTCGACCGGCTGAAGGACCGCGGCACCTCCGTGGCGCTGCCGCTCGACCGGCCGCGCCCGCCCGTGCCCACCTTCCGGGGCGCGAGCGTCGGCGGGGTCGTCCCGGCCGAGGTGACCGAGCGGGCCCGCGCCCTCGCCTCGGCGGCCCGTACCTCGCTGTCCAGCGTCATGCTGGCGGGCTACTTCGCGCTGCTGCACCGCTACAGCGACCAGGAGGACATCGCCGTCGGCACCCCGACGGCCGGCCGCCCGGCCGACGGCTACGACGACGTCCTCGGCTACTTCATGAACATGGTGGTCCTGGCCGAACGGGTCGACGGGACCGAGCCCTTCCGCGACCTGGTCCGCCGGATCCACCAGATGGTCCTCGGCGCCCTCGAACACAGCGCGTACCCGCTGATCACGCTCTCCGAGGAACTGCGCAAGGAGCGGCCGGGCAGCGCCACGGACACGCTGTTCGACGCGGCCTTCTACTTCCACAACTGGGCCCGCGACATGCCGGAGGACGGCGTGGTGCGCGGCCGGGTCGGCGGAGTCCACCAGGAGGGCGAGTTCGACCTGACGCTGGACCTGGTCGACCACCCCGAGGGCTGCCGGTTCACGCTGAAGTACAACCCTGACCTGTTCGACGCGGCCACGGTCGAGCGGTTCGGCGCCCACTTCGTCACGCTGCTGTCCGCCGCCGTCGCCGCGCCCGGATCGGCGGTCGGCGACCTGGACCTGCTCACCGACGAGGAGCGCGCGCGGCTCACGCCGCCCGAGCGCGTCGACTACCCGGCCGACACCCTCGTCTGGGATCTGGTGCTGCGCCAGGTCGCCGCCAGGCCAGAGGCGGTGGCCGTGCGCCACGACGGCACGGAGCTGACCTACCGTCAGCTCGGCGAGCGGGTCACGGCCCTGGCGGCCCGGCTGCGCGCCGCGGGCGTCGGCCGGGGCCGGACCGTCGGCGTGCTGCTCCCGCGCGACGCCGGGCTGCCGGTGGCGCTGCTCGCGGTGCAGGCCGCGGGCGGCACGTACGTACCGTTCGACCCCGCCTATCCGCAGGAGCGCCTCGCCTACATGGCGCAGGACGCCGGGCTCCACCTCATGCTCACGCACTCCTCCGTCGAGGCCGCGTGGGGCGGGACCGTGCCGCGGCTCCTGGTCGACGGCGACGAGCAGCCGCCCGCGGTGCCCTCGCCCGGCCCGGCGGGTCCCTCGGACGCCGCGTACGTGATCTACACCTCCGGCTCGACCGGCCGCCCCAAGGGCGTCCGCGTGCCGCACCGCGCGCTGACCAACTTCCTCTGGTCGATGGCGCGCGAGCCCGGATTCGGGCCGGGGGACACGCTGTTGGCGCTGACCACCGTGTGCTTCGACATCTCCGGTCTCGAACTCCATCTGCCGCTGATCACCGGCGGCACGGTGGAGGTGGCGCCCACCGAGGTCGCCCAGGACGGCATCCGGCTGCGCGAGGCCCTCGAACGCGGCACCGCCACCGTCGTCCAGGCCACCCCCGCGACCTGGAGCATGCTCCTGGCCGCCGGCTGGCAGGGCGACCCGGACCTCACCGTCCTGTGCGGCGGCGAGGCGCTGCCCGCCGAGACGGCGGAGGCGCTCCTCGCGGGCAACCGCGCGGTGTGGAACCTCTACGGGCCCACGGAGACGACGATCTGGTCGGCGGTGAGCCGGCTGCGCCGGGGCGAGCGCGTCACCATCGGCGCCCCGATCGACAACACCGCGCTGTATGTGCTCGACGGCGCGCGCAGGCCGGTGCCGACCGGGGTGCCCGGTGAGCTGTACATCGGCGGGCACGGCGTGGCCGACGGCTATCTGGGCCGCCCCGACCTGACCGCCGAGCGCTTCGTCACGGATCCGTTCGCGGGCGACGCGCGGATGTACCGCACCGGCGACCTGGTCCGCAGGATCGCCGACGGGCGGATCGACTACCTCGGGCGGATCGACTCCCAGGTCAAGGTGCGCGGTCACCGCGTGGAGCTGGAGGAGATCGAGTCGACGCTGCGCCGCCTGGACGGCGTCCGCGACGCGGTCGTGGTGGCGCGCGGCAAGGGCGGCGGCGACCGTTCGCTGCTCGCCTGCTACGTGCTGGCCGACGGGGCCGCCGAGCCGACCCGGGACCGGCTGGCGGCCTGGCTGCCGGCCTACATGCTCCCGGACGCGCTGGTCCGCGTGACCGGATTCCCGCACACCCTCAACGAGAAGGTCGACCGCACCACGCTGGCGACCCTGCCGCTGGCCGAGCTGCGGTCCCGCTTCGGCGTCCCCGGCGCGGGGCGGCCCGAGCCCGTCACCACGGGCACCGGCGCGGACGGCCGCGCCCAGGCCCTGATGGCCGAACTGGCGGTCAAGGTGGGTCAGTTGGCCGGGGTGCGTCCCGAGGAGATCGGCCCGCACACCCCGCTCGGCGAGGTCGGCATGAACTCGGTGGGCTTCACCGCGCTCAGCGCCGAGCTGCGCAAGGAGTACGGCATCGAGGTCTACCCCACGCTGTTCTACCGCCGCGGCACACTGGCCGCCCTGGCCGAGCACCTGTGGCAGGAGCACCCCGCCGAGCTGACCGCACGGTTCGGGACCGCGGCCGACTCCGTTGCCCCCGTCGCGCCAACCACCGAGGCGCCGGACACGCGGACGGCCGAGGCACGGGCCGGGCGCGGGCCCGGCGGCGACGTCGCGATCGTCGGCATGGCGGGCCGCCTGCCGGGCTCGGCCGACCTCAAGGAGTTCTGGGACCACCTCACCGCCGGGGACGACCTGGTGACCGAGGTCCCCGCGGACCGCTGGGACCGGGGCGCGGAGACGGGCCCCCGGACGCGCTGGGGCGGCTTCCTCCCCGACGTGGACCGCTTCGACGCCGCCTTCTTCGGGATCTCCCCGCGCGAGGCGGAGCTGATGGACCCCCAGCAGCGGATCCTGCTCGAAGTGGTCTGGTCCGCCGTCGAGGACGCCGGGTACCGGCCGTCCGACCTGGCGGGCAAGCGCGTAGGAGTGTTCATCGGCGTCGCGGGCGCCGACTACCTCCAGGCACAGCGGGACGCCGGGTGCCCGCCGCAGGCCCACACCGCCACCGGCGGTGCCCTGTCGGTCATCCCCAACCGCGTCTCGTACCTGCTGGACCTGCGCGGTCCCAGCATGGCCGTGGACACGGCCTGCTCCGGTTCGCTCACCGCCGTCCACCAGGCCTGCGCCGCACTGCGCGACGGCACCTGCGACCTCGCGATCGCGGGCGGCGTCAACCTGATCCTTTCGCCCCGGGTGTACGACGTGCTGGACCAGGGCGAGATGCTCAGCGCCGACGGCCGCTGCAAGACGTTCGACAGCCGCGCCGACGGATACGTGCGCGGCGAGGGCGTCGGCGTCGTGCTGCTCAAGCCGGACGACCGGGCGGCGCGCGACGGCGACGCCGTCCACGCGGTGATCAAGGCGGCCGCCGCCAACCACGGCGGCCGCACCACGTCGCTCACCGCGCCCAACCCGGACGCCCAGGCCGACCTCCTCGTCGAGGCCTACCGCGCCGCCGACGTGGCGCCGGAGACCGTGGGCTACATCGAGACGCACGGCACCGGCACCGCGCTGGGCGACCCGATCGAGACCACCGGCCTGAGCACCGCCTTCCGCCGGCTGCGCGCGGAGCGCGGCACGACCGCCGCGCCGGGCTGCGTGATCGGCTCGGTCAAGACCAACATCGGCCACCTGGAGGCCGCCGCCGGCATCGCGGGCCTGTTCAAGGCCGTCCTCGCCCTACGGCACGGCACCATCCCGGCCGGACTGCACCTGCGGGAGCAGAACCCCTATCTGGAGCTCGACGGCGGCCCGTTCGAGGTCGCCGCGGCGGCCCGGCCGTGGCCGCGGACCCTCGACGGCGCCGGAAACGGACTGCCGCGCCGCGCCGGAGTCAGCTCCTTCGGCTTCGGCGGCGCCAACGCGCACATCGTCCTGGAGGAACCCCCCATGCCGGACACCGGCACCACGGACCCGACGGCCGCGGAGCAGCTGTTCGTGCTCTCCGCCCGCACCCCCGAGGCCCTGCGGCTGACCGCCGAGCGGCTCGCGGACCATCTCGCGGACCAGGACGTCCCTGCGGGCGACCTCGCGTACACCCTGCAGACCGGGCGCGAGCCGATGCCGCACCGCCTCGCCGTGCCGGCGCACGGCACGACCGCGCTGCGCGCCGAACTGCTCGCCCACCTGTCGGGCCGCCCGTCCGCGGTGCGCACCGGCCGGGCCGAGGCCGACCGGGCCGCCGCCCCGGCCGTCGCGGCCGGTGACCTCTCCGCCCTCGCCGACGCGTGGGTCACGGGCGCGGAGGTGGACTGGGCGGCCCTGCACCGGGGCGCGCGCCGCCGCCGCGTGCACCTGCCCGCGTATCCGTTCGCCCGCACCCGGCACTGGTTCACCGCGCCGGCCGCCCCCGCGACGGCACCGCGGCCCGCCGGCACCCGGCTGCACCCGACCCTGCTCGACGCCGCCGTCTCCGCGCACTCCGCGTCCGGCGGGGCCGCGTACGCCAAGACGCTCACGGGCGAGGAGTTCTTCCTGCGCGACCACGTCGTCGGCGGCGACCTGGTCCTCGCCGGGGTCGCCTACCTGGAGATGGCCCGGCTCGCCGGGGAGTCGACGTTCGGCGCGCCCGTGCGCGGGGTCGAGGGACTGGTCTGGGCGAGCCCGGTCCGCCTCCCGGCCGGCGGCGGCGAGCACCGCGTCACCGTCGAACTGACCGGCGACCGCGCCGACACGTCCTTCGAGGTCCGCACCGCGGGGGAGGGCGCCCCGGCGCACGCCCGCGGCACCCTGCTCCTCGGCCCGGCGGGCGACCGGCCCGCCCCGGTCGACGTGGCGGCGGCGCGCTCGCGCTGCCCGCGCGTGCTCGACGGCGCGAGCTGCTACGCGCTCTACTCCCGCTTCGGCTTCGACTACGGCCCGAGCTTCCAGGCGATCGAACACATCGCCCTGGGTGAGGGCGAGGCGCTGGCCGCGCTGCGGCTGCCCCCGCAGCGCCGCGCCGACGCGGACGGCTACGTCTTCCACCCGTCGCTGTTCGACGCGGCCCTCCAGACGGCGAGCAGGCTCGCGCCCGGCGCCGACGACCCCGCGCGCCCGCTGCCGTACCTGCCGTTCTCGCTCGGCCGCGTCCGGCTGTACGCCGCACTGCCCGAGCGCGTCCTCGCGTACGCGACCCCCTCGGCGGGCCGCGCCGCGCCCGGCACGCTCGCCTTCGACATCGCGCTGCTCGACCTCGACGGCCACGTCCTCGCGACCATCGACACGTTCACCCTGCGGGAGGTGCCCGCGGCGAAGGCCGCGAAGGCCGATCCGGTGGCGGACGGGGTGACGGACGCGGTCTCCGCCTACGAACCCGTCTGGGAGCCCGCGCCGCGGACCCCGCGCGAGCCCGACGCCACCGTGCTCCTCCTGGACGCGGGCACCGAGGGGCACGCGATCGCCACCGTCCTCACGGACGCGGGCGCGGACGCCCACCGGATCGAGCTCGGCACCGGATCCGCCGCGGCCGACGCGCTGCGGGCGGGCCTGCCCCCGGGCCCCGTGCACGTCGTGCACCTGGCCGGGCCCGAGACCGGATCCGGTGGCGCGGTCGAGCACGGCTTCCACGCGGCGACCGCGTTCCTCCAGGAATGGCAGCGGCAGCGCCGGGGCGCGCTGCGCTACCTCTACGCCTACCGCGCCCCGGCCGCCTCGCCGGCCCACCCGGCGATGGCCGCCTTCGCCCGCTCGGTCCGCAGGGAACTCCCGGCGGTCGACCTCGGGGTGCTGGCGGTCGCCGACGGCCGCTCCCTCGCCGACGCGGTGGTCGCCGAACTCGGCGTCACGGGCGACGCGGAGGCACGGATCGACGCGGCGGGCCGGCACCGCCGCGCCTGGCGACAGGTCGAACTGCCCGCCGCGGAGCCGGTGTTCACCGGACCCGGCGCCCATGTGATCACCGGCGGGACCGGCGCGCTCGGCCTGCTGCTCGCCGAGCACATCGCCGCCGCACGCCGCGCCGCCGGTCTGGCCGCCGGCGGGATCGTGCTCGCCTCGCGCACCGCTCCGGGCCCCGCTGCGCAGGCACGGATCGCCGCCGTCGGCGCGCACGTGGTGCGTACCGACGTGGCCGACCCCGCCCAGGTACGCGCGCTCGTCGCCGAGGCCCGCCGGCTGCACGGCTCGGTCAGCGGCGTCCTGCACGCCGCCGGGGTGCTCAAGGACGGCCTGCTCCTCGGCCGGGCCCGCACGGACACCGACGCGGTGCTCGCCGCCAAGGTGACCGGTACGGTCCTGCTCGACGAGGCGACGCGGCACGAACCGCTCGACTACTTCGTGGCGTTCTCCTCCGCCGCTGCCGCCTTCGGGAACGTCGGCCAGACCGACTACTCCTTCGCCAACGCCTTCCTCGACCACTTCGCCGAGCAGCGCGAGCGGCAGCGCGCGGAGGGGGCGCGGCGCGGCCGTACCCTCGCCGCCGCCTGGCCGGTCTGGGCCGACGGCGGGATGCGGGCCGACGCGGCGGGCACGGAGTACATGGTCCGTGAACTGGGCATGCGCGCGCTGCGCACCGGACCGGCGCTCGACGCGCTGGAGCGTGCCCTGGCGGGCACGGCACCGCGGCTGCTGCTCGCGCCGGGAGATCCGGAGAGGGTGCTGGCCGAGCTCAACGGCACGCCGGGTCCGGCACCGAGGGCCGCAGCGGCCGCTCCCGCCCCCGGCACGGCTGCCGCTCCCGCCGACGCGTCGCGGCCCGCCGGACACGACGCGTACGCCGCCGCCGAAAGCCTGGTACTCCGGATCCTGGCGGAGGAACTCAAGCTCCCCGAGACGGAGATCGCCGTCACCGAGCCCATCGACCAGTACGGCGTGGACTCGCTGATCACGCTCAGCGTGACCCGGCGCCTGGAGGAGCACTGCGGACCGCTGTCGAAGACGCTGCTCTTCGAGTACGTGACCGTCGGCGAACTGGCGGACCATCTGGCCGGGGCGCATCCCGAGGTGTTCACGGTGTCCGCCGAGGACGAGCCGCCCCAGGACCGGGCCGTCGTGGTCGCCGCACCGGAACCCGCCGCGGAGACCGCCCCGGCCCCCGACGCCACGGGCGACGACATCGCGATCATCGGAGTCGCGGGACGCTACCCGCAGGCCGACGACGTGGACGAGTTCTGGCGCAACCTGCGCGCCGGACGGGACAGCATCGAGGAGATCCCGGCCGACCGCTGGAACCACGACCGGTTCTACGACCCGGACAAGTCCGCCGACGGCAAGACGTACGGCAAGTGGGGCGGCTTCGTGCGCGGCGCCGACCGCTTCGACCCGCTCTTCTTCCGGATGTCGCAGATCGAGGCCGAACTCACCGACCCCCAGGAGCGGGTGTTCCTGGAGACGGTGTGGCACCTGATGGAGGACGCCGGGTACACCCGAGACCAGCTGCGCGCCTCCCGCACGGGCGTGTTCGTGGGCATGATGTACGGCCAGTACCAGCTGTACGGCGTCCAGGAGGCGCTGCGCGGCGAAGGGCTGCCCCCGCACTCGTCGTTCGCGTCCGTGGCCAACCGGGTGTCGTACTTCTTCGACTTCTCCGGGCCCAGCGTCGCCGTGGACACCATGTGCTCCTCCGCCCTGGTCACCATCCACCAGGCCTGCCAGGCCATCCGCTCCGGCGACTGCGACGTCGCGGTCGCCGGCGGCGTCAACATCACCAGCCACCCGGCGAAGTACCTGCAGCTCGCCTGGCGCGGCTTCCTCGCCGAGGACGGCCGGTGCCGCAGCTTCGGCACGGGCGGCACCGGATACGTCCCGGCGGAGGGCTCCGGCGCGGTGCTCCTCAAGCGCCTGGACGCGGCGCTGGCCGACGGCGACCGGATCCTCGCCGTCGTCAAGGCGTCCGCCGTCAACCACGGCGGCACGGGCCGGGGCTTCAACGTCCCGAACCCCAAGGCGCAGGGCGACCTGGTGAAGGCCGCGCTCGACCGCGCGGGGCTGCGCCCGGCGGACCTGGACTACGTGGAGGCGCACGGCACCGGCACGGCGCTCGGCGACCCGGTGGAGATCACCGGCATGCTGCGGGCCTTCCAGGACGACCTGCCGGAGCGGCTGCCGATCGGCTCGGTCAAGTCCGGCATCGGGCACGCCGAGTCGGCGGCCGGCATCGCGGCGGTCACCAAGGTGCTGCTGCAGATGCGCCACGGCGAACTGGCGCCCTCGCTGCACGCGGACGAGCTCAACCCGAACGTCGACTTCGCGGCCACCCCGTTCGAGGTCCAGCGCGAGCTGGCGCCGTGGCCGCGCCGCGTGCTCGCCGACGGGACCGAGCGGCCGAGGACCGCGGGGATCAGCTCCTTCGGCGCGGGCGGCACCAACGCCCACGTCATCCTCCAGGAGTTCCCCGGCGCGCCCCGGGTGTCGGCGACCCCGGCCGGCGGGCAGCTGGCCGTGCTCTCCGCGAAGGAGGCCGACCGGCTGGTCGAGCAGGCGCGCAGGCTCGCGGCGCATCTGCGGGCCGAGGGCGCGTCGTGGACGCCTCAGGACGTCGCCTGGACGCTCCAGTCGGGCCGCGAGGCCATGGCGCACCGGCTGGCCGTGCCGTTCGACGAGGTGACGGAACTGGCCCTGCACCTTGAGGAGTTCGCCGCCGGAGGCGTTCCCGCGGGTGCCCGGACCGGCGTGGTCGACCCGCGCAGGCCGGTCCCCGGCGACGCCCCGGCGGCCGACCCCGCCGCGTACGCCGCGGCCTGGACGTCGGGCCTGCGCGTCGACTGGTCCGCCCTGCACGGCGGCACGCGGCCCTGCCGGGTGCCGCTGCCCGGCTACCCCTTCGGTGGCGAGCGGGTCTGGCTGGCGGCGGCCGACGCGGAACTCGCCGCGCTGGACGGCGCTTTGGTGCCCGCGGTGACTTCCGGCGCCGCGTACGCCGCTGTCGACTCCGTGACCGCGGCCCCCGCCCCCTTCGCGGAGGGCCTGCTGCTCGCCACCCACTGGGTGCCCGCCCAACTGCCCGCGCAGAGCATGCCGTTCGGCCCCACCGCCGTCCTCGCCGCCCCCGGCACCGAGGCGCTGGCCGCCCGGCTCGTGGCCGCCCTGCCCGACGCGGAGGTGCTGACCCCGGAGCGGCTCGCGGCCGACCTCGCCGACCCCGCCACCCGCTGGGACCGGTTCGGCTCGGTCGTCGACCTGGCGGGCTGCGTCGCCTCGGACGGGGGCGTCGGGCGTGCCGCGCTGCGCACCTGGCTGGGCTGGCTGCAGCACACCGTCGACCAGGGCAGGCGCGGGCTCACCGCCCTGCTGGTCTCCCGCACGACGGGGGCGGTCCACGGCGGGGCCGCGCGGACCGGCCTCTACCGCATGCTGCAGAGCGAGTACCGCCATGTGACCTCGCGCCACGTGGACATGGGCCGGTGCGCGGACGAGGAACTGCTCCGACGGGTGGCCGACGAGCTCGGCGCCGACGCGGAGCACGGTGACCTCGGCACCGACGCGACGGCCGGCGAGATCGCGTACCGCGACGGTGTGCGCCACCGCGCGGTGCTGCGCGAGCTGCCCGCCGCACCGGAGCGCGCGCCCCGCGTCCCCGACGGCCACGCGCTGTGGGTGACCGGCGGCACGCGGGGGATCGGGCTGCTCACCGCCCGGCACTTCGTGGACCGGTACGGCGTCCGCAAGCTGGTCCTCACGGGCCGCGAGGAGCTGCCGCCCCGGGACCAGTGGGCCGCGCACATCGCCGCGGACGGCGCCCTCGGACGCAAGCTGCGTCCCCTCGCCGAACTGGCGGACAGCGGCGTGGAGATCGAGGTGCTCGCCCTGCCGCTGGACGACGAGGAGGCCGTGTCCGCGGCCCTCGCGGACGTCCGGCGCAGGCTCGGCCCGATCGGCGGCGTCGTGCACGGCGCCGGCGCCGTCGACGCCGAGAATCCCGCATTCGTACGCAAGCCCTGGGCCGGTGTCGAGAAGGTGATCGGTCCCAAGGTCTTCGGCCTCGACACGCTCGTGGAGTGCTTCCGCGACGAGCCGCTGAGCTTCTTCGTCGTGTACTCCTCGGTCGCCGCGACCGTCCCCGCACTCGCCGTCGGACAGAGCGACTACGCCCTGGCCAACGCCTACCTGGACGCCGTCGCGGAGGCACGGCCCTACGGTTTGCCGCTGGTCAGCGTGGCGTGGCCGAGCTGGCAGGACACGGGCATGGGCGCGGCGCGCAGCGCCGCCTACCGGGCGTCCGGGCTCGCCGCGCTCTCCGACGCGCAGGGCCTGCGCCTGCTGGACCGGGCGCTGGCGAGCGGCGCGCGGGTGGTCGTGCCCGCGGTGGTCCGGCCGGACGCCGACTGGGACCCGGAGCGCCTGACGGGCCGCCGCCTCGCCCCGGAGCCTGCTCGCGCGGCGGCCGACCAGGCATCGGCCGAGCGCGTCCCGCAGGAGTCGTCCGCGGCGGCCCCCGCCCCCGGCACGCTCCGGGACGCGGCCGACGCGGCGGCCTCCTGGCTCCTCGACCGGCTGGCGCTGGAGCTGCGGTTCGACCGCGCGCGGCTGACCGGGAACGTGCCGGTGCACGACTACGGCATCGACTCGATCCTGGTCACCCAGCTCGTCCAGACGCTCGGCAAGCAGCTCGACGTCGCCCTGGACCCGTCCGCGCTGTTCGAGCACCCCACGGCGGACGAGTTCGCCGCCCATCTCGCCGACGAGCACCCGGCCGCGCTGGTGGCCGCCTTCGGCCCGGCCGAACCCGAGGCATCCACCTCCACGGATCCGCGGACCCCGGAGGCCGGGGCAGGGCGCGGGGACGAGGCCGAGGGCCCGCGCGCCGTGACCGTCGAAGCGGCGGCCCCGGCACGGCCCGCCGAACGGACCGCCCCCACCGGCGACATCGCGGTGGTCGGCCTGTCCTGCCGGTTCCCCGACGCCGAGTCCGGAGACGCGTACTGGGATCTGCTGCGGCAGGGCCGTTCGGCGCTGCGGCCCGTACCGCAGGAGCGGTTCGGGCGCCCGGTCGGCCACCACGCCGGGCTCCTGCCCGACGTGCTCCGCTTCGACCCGGAGGCGTTCCTCCTGTCGGAGGGCGACGTCGCCGCCATGGACCCGCAGGCGCTGCTGCTCCTGGAGGAGGTCAACAGGGCCGTGCACCACGCCGGTTACCGGCCCGCCGACCTCAAGGGCCGCCGGATCGGCGTCTACGTGGGCGGCCGCGCCGCGCACCTGCCGGACGACGACGTGCTGGCCCGTGCCCAGAACCCGGTGGTCATCACCGGTCAGAACTACCTGTCCGCGAACGTCTCGCAGTTCTTCGACCTCCGCGGCCCGAGCCTGGTGATCGACACCGCCTGCTCGTCCGCCCTGGTGGCGATGGACATGGCCGCGCGTGCGCTGCGCGCCGGTGACATCGAGTCGGCGGTCGTCGCGGGCGTGAGCCTGCTGGCCGACGACAAGCCCTACGACCTGTTCGGGCGGCGCGGGCTGCTCAACCCGGGCGACGAGTTCCATCTGTTCGACCGCAGGGCGGCCGGGCTGATCCTCGGCGAGGGTGTCGGCGTCGTCGTGCTCAAGCCGCTGGACCGGGCGCGGGCCGACGGGGACCGGGTGCTCGCCGTCCTCAAGGGGATCGCGGTCAACAACGACGGCAGGACCGCCGGCCCGGCCACCCCCAACATCCAGGCGCAGAAGGACGTGATGGCCGAGGCGCTCGCCCACAGCGGCGTCACGCCCGAGGACGTCGGCTGGGTCGAGGCCAACGGCTCCGGCACGACGGTCACCGACCTGCTCGAACTCAAGGCGGTGCAGGCGGTCTACCGGACCGGCTCGGACGCGCCGGTGGCGCTCGGCTCGGTCAAGCCGAACATCGGCCACCCGCTGACCGCGGAGGGGATCGCGGCCTTCATCAAGGTGGTGCTGATGCTGCACCACGGCGAGCAGGTGCCGTTCCGCTCCGGGCAGGAGCCGCTCGACCACTTCGACCTGGCCGCCTCGCCCCTGTACCTCCCGCGCGCCGCCCGCCCGTGGCCGAAGGACGCCGGGGTGGCCGCCCTCAACTGCTTCGCCGACGGCGGCACCAACGCGCACGTGCTCCTCGCACCCGCGCCCGTACCGCCGGAGCCGACCAGGGAGCCGCTGCCGGAGCCCGCACTGAACCGGAGGACCGTCATCAGAGGCACCCTCGCCCCCGCCGCCCCGGCCGGCGGCCTGTTCTGGGAGAGCTACCGATGAGCGCCCCGACACCCGTGGGCGCGGAGCCACGGCTCCCCGTCGTGTTCATGTTCTCCGGGCAGGGCTCCCAGTACTACGGCATGGGCAAGGAACTCTTCGACAGCAACGAGGTGTTCCGCGCGGCCCTGCGCCGCCACGACGCCGTCGTCTCGCGGTACCTCGGCGAGTCGGTGCTCGACCACGTCTTCGACCCGAGGAAGCCCCGGAACCACCCGCTCGCCGACACCCGCATCACCCACCCGGCCATCGTCATGATCGAGCTGGCCCTCGCGGAGACCCTCCGGGCGGAGGGCATCGAGCCGGACCACGTCCTCGGCTCCAGCCTCGGCGAGTACGCGGCGGCCGTCGTCGCGGGCAGCCTCTCCGCGGACGACTGCCTGCGGGTGCTGGTGCGGCAGGCGGGAATCATGGAGGGCAGCCCGCGGGGCGGCATGCTCGCCGTGCTCGCCGGGCCCGAGGTCATGGACACGGTGCCGGGGCTGCGCGCGTGCGAGGTCGCGGCCCGCAACTACCCGGGCAACTTCGTGGTCGCGGGCACCGAGGACGAGCTGGCCGCGGCCGAGGCGGGGCTGCGCGCCGCCGACGTCCTGCATCTGCGGCTGCCGGTCGAGTACGCCTTCCACTCCCGGCTGCTCGACCCCGTCGTCGGCGCCTGCCGGGACAGCTTCGAGGGCGTGGCGCTTACGCCGCCGCGTGTCCCCTGGATCTCCTGCGTGAGCGGCGGACCCGTGACGGAGGTGACCGCGGAGCACTTCTGGGCCGCCGCGCGCCGCACGATCGACTTCGAGCGCGCCCTGGCCGGACTGCGGGCCCGCGGGGACTTCCTGTACCTCGACCTCGGCCCGTCCGGCAGCCTCCACAACTTCGTCCGCGCCATGCTCCCCGAGGGCGCGCGGGACCGGTCGCTGCCGCTGCTCAGCCAGTTCGCCCGGGACACCGACCTGCTGGCCGAGGTCCGCACGCGGGCCGTGCCGCCCCCCGGTAAGCGGGCCGCCGCGCCGCCACCACCGACACGGGCCGCCCCGACGGCGCCACCCGCGACACCCGCCCCGACGACACCACGGAAGGTGCACGGAATGAAGGTCTACGGATTCCCGGGACAGGGGTCGCAGCGGCGGGGGATGGGCCGCGGCCTGTTCGAGCGGTTCCCCCGGGAGACCGCCGCCGCCGACGAGGTGCTCGGCTACTCGATCGAGGAGCTCTGCCTCACCGACCCCCAACGCCGCCTCGGCCGCACCGAGTTCACCCAGCCCGCCCTCTACGTCGTCGGCGCGCTGTCGTACCTGGAGCGGATCGCCGACGACCCCGTGCCGCCGGACCACGTCATCGGGCACAGCCTCGGCGAGTACGTCGCCCTGTTCGCCGCCGGGGTCTTCGACTTCGCGACCGGACTGCGGCTGGTGCGGCGGCGCGGTGAACTCATGGCCGCCGCCGGGGGCGGCGCGATGGCCGCGGTCGTCGGCGTCGACGAGGCGACGGTCACGCGCGTCCTCGCCGACGCGGGCCTCGACGACGTGGACGTGGCGAACCACAACGCCCTGGACCAGTTCGTCGTCTCCGGTCCGGGGGAGCGGATCGACGTGGCCTGCGCCGCCTTCGACGCCGCCGGTGCCCGGACGGTGCGGCTCCACGTCAGCGCCCCGCTGCACTCCCGGTACATGCGCCCGGCGGCCGAGGAGTTCGGCCGCTTCCTCGACGGGGTCACCCTGCACCCGCCGAGGATCCCCGTGCTCGCCAACGTCGACGCCCGCCCGTACACGGCCGACACCGTCCGGGAGCGGCTGACCGCGCAGATCGCCTCGCCGGTCCGCTGGACCGACACGGTCCGCACGCTGATGGCGCAGGGCGACTTCGAGTTCACCGAGCTCGGCCCCGGCCGGGTCCTGACCAAGCTCGTCACGCGCATCAGGGACGCCGCCGAACCCCTCACGCCCGCCCCGGCCGCCGCGCGGCCGTCGGCCGGCGCGGCCGCCCCGGCCGACGGCCCCGCGCCCGACGCCGGGGCGCTCGGCGCCCGGGGCTTCCGTGAGCGGTACGGGCTGCGCCGCTCCTACGTCGTGGGCTCGATGTACGGCGGGATATCCGGCCGGGAACTGGTGCGCGCCGCGTCGAAGGCGGGCCTGCTCGGCTTCCTGGGCATCGGCGGGCTCGAAGGGGTCGACGTAGAGCGGCAGTTGAGCGGTCTGGCCGACGAACTCGGGCCGTACGGGCACGGGGTCAACCTGCTCTACCCGCACCGCGCGCCGGAACGGGAGGCCACGCTCGTCGACGCGCTGCTGCGGCACGGCGTCGGCCTCGTCGAGGCGTCCGGCTACCCCTTCGTCACCGAGGACCTGGTCCGCTTCCGCCTCAAGGGCGGCCGGATCCTCGCGAAGGTGACCAGGACGGACCTGGCGGCCGCCTTCCTCGCCCCGCCGCCCGAGCGGCTCGTCGCGGCGCTCCTCGGCAAGGGCGCGGTGACACGGGAGGAGGCCGCCGCGGCGGCCGGGCGTCCCCTCGCCGACGACCTGTGCGTCGAGGCGGACGGCGGCTGGCTGACCGGCACGGCGGGACCGCTGACCCTGCTCCCCGCGGTGCTGCGGCTCAGGGACGAGGCCGCGCTGCCCGGACACCGGGTGCACGTGGGCTGCGCCGGCGGGATCGGCACCCCGGAGGCGGCCGCGGCGGCCTTCCTGATGGGCGCCGACTTCGTGCTCACCGGCTCGGTCAACCAGTGCACCGTCGAGGCGGCCACCAGCGACGCCGTCAAGGACCTGCTGCAGGCGGCCCAGGAGTACGACGTGGACACCGCGCCCTGGGGCGACCTCTTCGAACACGGCGCCCAGGCCCGCTACTTGAAGCGCGGCCAGTTCTTCCCGGCCCGCGCCTCCCGGCTGCACGACCTGTGGCGCAGGCACGCCTCCCTCGCCGACCTCGACGACACCACCAGGAGGCAGGTGTTCGACCGCTACCTGGGCGGGGAGCGGCCCGCGGACCTCGTGCCGGGCCCCGACCCCAAGGCCGATCTCGCCGCCGCGTTCCGCGCGTACTTCCGGCGCGGCTTCCGGCTCGCCGTGACGGGGGACCAGCAGGCCACCGTGGACTACCTGGTGCACTGCGGTCCGGCGATGGGCGCCTTCAACCAGTCGGTCGCCGGGACCAGCCTGCACCCCTGGCGGGCCCGCACCGTCGAGGCCGTCGCCGACCACCTCATGGACGGCGCGGCCGACCGGGTCGCGGCCCGGCTGCGGGCCCTGCGACCGGCATGAAACCTCTGGAACCAGCGCAAAGCGAAAGGTAAGATCATCAACTGGTCACCCGCCGGCGAACCCGCGTCGGGCCCGCCGCGGCACGGGTCGAGCAGTCCCCGTCCGACCGCCTCGGGGCCGACCCCCGCGACACCCCGCACGACCCCTCCCAACGACACCCAGATGCTGACGCGTGCGCGCTCGGCAGAGGAGTTCACCATGAGCACGGAGCCGCACAGCGCGCCCCTGATCTTCAACCCGTTCACGCCGGACTTCATGGCCGACCCGTACCCGCACTACGCGGAACTGCGCCGCGAGGTCCCGGTGCACGAACACCCGGGCGGCTTCTGGATGTTGTCCCGCTACGCCGACGTGGACGCGCTGCTGCGCTCCGGGCTCTCCGTCGAGCAGCGCCACGTCGCCCCCGGCCCGTTCCGCGACGCGTACACGAACGCGGGCGTCACCGACGACCCGCGCCTGAAGGGCCTCGCCCTCCTCGACCGGGACGCGCCGGACCACACCCGCCTGCGCAGGCTCGTCTCCAAGGCGTTCACCCCGCGCGCCATCCACGGAATGGAGCCGCAGATCCGCGCCCTCGTCGACGAGGCGCTGGACGGCATCGCCGAGGCCGGCGGCGGCGACCTGGTCGAATCCCTGGCGTTCCCGCTGCCGTTCACCGTCATAGCCCGCATGCTCGGGATGCCGCCGACCGACACCAAGCGCATGCGCCACCTCACCGGTCTGCTGATGCGCTCGGTCGAACCGACCACGGACCCCGAGATCATGCGGGCCGTCGAGGCCGCCGACGCCGAGCTGTTCGACCTGGTCGGCGAGGCCGTCGCCTGGAAGCGCGACCACCCCGGCGACGACCTGCTCAGCCAGCTCATCGCCGTCGAGGACGACGGCGACGTACTCAGCCACGACGAGCTCGTCGCCCAGGTCACCATGCTCTACGTCGCGGGCCACGAGACGACCGTGAACCTCATCTCCGGCGGCGCCCTCGCCCTGCTGCGCAACCCCGACCAGCTCGAACTGCTCCGCGCCAAGCCGGAGTTGATCGAGAACGCCGTCGAGGAGATGCTGCGCTACGACGCCCCGGTGCACAACAGCCGCCGGATCAACCTGGAGCCGTACCACGTCGGCGGCTTCGAGATCCCCCCGGGCTCCTTCATCCTCGCCAACCTCGCCGGCGCCAACCGCGACGAGGAGTTCTTCGGCCCCGACGCGGAGGAGCTGCGCCTGGACCGCGAGAACGCCCGCAAGCAGCTCTCCCTCGGCGGCGGCATCCACCACTGCCTGGGCGCGGCACTGGCCCGCATCGAGGGCCGGGTGGCGATCGGCGGCCTGGTCGAGCGCTTCCCCGACCTCGCCCTGAACGGCGAGGTCGAGTGGAACGGCCTGCTCAGCCTGCGCGGCGCGGCCCGGCTGCCGATCAGCGTGTGAGCCACCCGGCCACGGGTGCGTACACGAGGGCCGGCGACCGGTCCGTACGCACCCGTGGCACCGCCCCGACCTCTCCCCGGACAGCGAACAGACGACGAACGGATCAGTGACGATGACGAGCGTGGACCACGGCACCGAGTGCCGGGTGAAGGACCTCCCGGTGGCCGAACGGCGCGACGACGCCTGGCGGATGCTCGGCGAGCGGGGCGAGGTCGCGCCCATGGCGGACGGCCTCGCGGTGACCAGCCTCGCCGGCGTCAAGGAGATGCTCAGGGAGCCGAACCGCTTCTCCGCGAAGATGGTGTTCGACGGCGTGGAGAGCGGCTTCCCGCTCGTCCCGCTGGGCTACGACCCGCCCGAGCAGACCCGCTACCGCCGCATCCTGCAGCCGTTCTTCAGCCCGCGCCGCATCCGCGCCCTGGAGGAGTCGCTGCGCGCGCAGGCCGTCGACCTCGTCGAGGGCGTCAAGGCGCGCGGCGGCTGCGAGTTCGTCGCGGACATCGCCGACCCCTTCCCGGCCCAGGGCCTGCTGACCCTGCTGGGGCTGCCCCTGACCGAGCGCGACCAGTTCATCGCCTGCAAGACGGCGGCCCTCGCGCTCACCGCCGACGCGGCGGGCGAGGTGCCCCTGACCGACGAGGCGCGCGAGGCCGCGACGGCGCAGACCGTCGCCACGGCCGGCTTCCTGATGCAGCTGATCCACACCCGCCGCGCCGAGCCCGGCGACGACATCCTCAGCGAGATCCTGGCCATCGGGGGCGACGACCGCCTGTCCGACCCGGAGGCCATGGGGCTGTGCGTGATGCTCATCATGGCCGGCCTGGAGACCGTCACCGACGCGCTGAGCATGGCGATGGAGCGCCTGGCCGCCGCCCCCGACCGGCGCCGGGAACTGGTGGCGGACCCGAGCCTGATCCCCGCGGCGGTCGAGGAACTGCTGCGCCTGGACCCGCCGGCGCCGTTCCTGCCCCGGGTCACCACCGAGGACGTGAAGGTGGCGGGCTGCCCCGTCGCGGCGGGGACCCTGGTCAACGCGCACCTGACGACGGCCAACCGCGACGCGTCCGCCTTCCCGCACCCGCACGACATCGACTTCCACCGCGCGGAGAACGCGCACACCAGCTTCGGCGTCGGCGTGCACCGCTGCCTGGGCGCGCACCTCGCGCGCCTGGAGATGCAGATCCTCTTCGAGGAGTGGCACCGCCGGATCCCGCAGTACGCGATCACCGAGGGCACCGAGCACCGGGCGCGGCTGGTGCGGGCGAACATCGGGATGGAGTCGCTGCACCTGACGTTCTGAGCACCGACGGTCCGCGTGCCCGGCATGCGCCCGTACGACCTGACGCACGACGCCTCCCCGGCGGCCCCGCCGGGCCCCGGGAGGGGGCGTCGGGGCCGGTGGGGCGGCATCCGAGGTGCGTGCGAGAATGGCACGCATGGGGGATGTGACACTCGAATTCGACGACGGCACCGAAGTGCGCCTGCACGTCTTCCCGGCCCAGCGGCCGGACTCCGCGGCGCCCGAGAGCGTCGCGCCGCCGAAGGAGCGGGAGCGGGGCGGCCCGGGGGCGATGGAGCTCCCCGAGGGCTTCGGCACCGCCCAGCCCGTCAGCCGCAACGGCCGCATCGCACGGACCCTCGCGCGCAGCGGTGACGAACTCGCCGCCGCCCTGCGCCCCCTGGGCTCCGTCCTCGGCGGCATCCACCAGTCCTTCGCCGCGCTCCCCGAGCGGCCCGACGAGGTCACCGTCGAGTTCGGCGTGAAGGTCGGCAGCGACCTGAACCTCGCCGTGTTCACCGGCAAGGGCGAGGCCAGCTTCACCGTCTCCGCCACCTGGAAGACGACGCCGAACGACGACGCCGAAGGCACCCCGGCCGCCTCCTGAGGACGAGGGGGAGGCCGTGAACCCAGGGGAGCCGGACGCCGCGCTGCGCCGGGCGTTCGTGTCCGTGCGCGACGGCGGAGAGCCGGTGGGGGCCGGCGTCCTGGTCACCGCCACGCTCGCCCTGACGTGCGCGCACGTCGTCAACAGCGCGCTGGGACGCGACCGCTTCGCCACCGCGGAGCCCGCGCCGGGGGACACCGTCACGGTACGGATGCCGTACGTCAGCGGCGAGCGCGAGATGACCGGCCGTGTCGTGCCCGGCCTGTGGTGTCCGCCCCGCGCCCGTCCGGACGGCGGCGGCGCGCCCGCCCCCGGCGCGTTCCCGTACCACGGCGATCTCGCGGTCATCGAGTTCACCGCGCCCGACGGCGCCGAACCGGCCCCCTTCCTGCCCGAGAGCGAGGGCGGCGAAGTGGTCGCCCTGTGGGCCAGCGGCCACGAACTGACCACCGTGCGGGCGGTGTCCAGGGTCGCGGGCAGACCGTGGCTCGCCCTGGACGTCGTCGGCGGAGCCGTCGACGAGGGCCACAGCGGCGGACCGCTGTGGGACCGCGCACGGCAGGCCGTGATCGGCGTCGTCGTCGCCGCCCACCGGGCCGTACCGGACGGCACGACCCAGGTGCGCGAGACGCTGTACGGGGTCGGGCTCTCCGTCGTCGAGGCGGAACTGCCCCAACTGCCGCCGGTCGCCGTCCCGATGGCGCAGCGGGGCAGGCAGCAACTGCTCGGCGCGCTGCGCGGGCTGCTGCCGGGCACGCGGGCGGCCCAGTGCGAGGAACGGCTCGCCGGCCGGCTCGGCCGGGCCTCGGCGGGTGCCGCCGCCGACGTGCACCGGCTCGCCGCCATGGCCCTGGGCGTACGGCGCGGCGTGCCCGAACTGCTCGACGTGGTCCACGAGTTCCTGGCCGACCACCCGGCCGCCGACCCCGCGTCGGCCGAGGCGCACCGGCGGACACTGCGGCGGGCCGCCCAGCTGGTGAGCCCCGGCGAGGTGCTGACCACCCTGCAGCGCAGGGACCTGACGGGACTGCTGACCCAGTGCCGCGCCACCGACCCGATGGCGCTGCTCCGGGCGGCCCTGCCGCACGCCGACGACTGGCCGCCCGTCGCCGACCTCGTGCAGGCCACCGAAGTCCTGGAGGGCTTCGG
>NZ_LIRJ01000199.1 GCF_001419745.1 Streptomyces silaceus
CGCCCGCGGCGGCAACGGAATCGCCGGTCGCGGAGCCGACATCCGCCCTGCGGACGCCCGCCGCGAAGGCGTCCGCCCCGCCCGTGCCCCGCCAACTGCCCGCCCCAACGGCCGCGTTCACCGGCCGCCTCGACGAACTGGCGGAACTCGACCGCGCCCTCGCCGAGTGCGCCGGGGGCGACGCCACGGGAGTCCGGGCGGGCGGTCGGGTGAGCGACCGGGCGGTTGCCCCCGCGGGCGCTCAGACAGGCGGCACCGTAGTCATCTCCGCGATCGGCGGCACCGGCGGCATCGGCAAGAGCTGGCTCGCCCTGCGCTGGGCCCATCACAACGCCGACCGCTTCCCCGACGGGCAGCTGTACGTCAACCTGCGCGGCTTCGACCCGTCCTCGCCGCCCCTGCCGCCCGACGCGGCGGTGCGTCAGCTCCTGGAGGCGCTGGGCGTCGACCGCGACGCCGTGCCCGGCGACCCCGAGGCCACGATCGCCCTCTACCGCAGCGTCGTCGCCGGCAAGCGCCTCCTGGTGGTCCTCGACGACGCCCGCGACGCCGACCAGGTGGATCCGCTGCTGCCGGGCACGTCCTCCTGCACGGTCCTCGTCACCAGCCGCAATCGCCTGCTGCCGCTGGCGGCCCGGCACGGCGCGGGTCTGCTCCACCTGGACGTGTTCGACGAAGCGGACGCCCACGCACTCCTGTTGCGCCACCTCGGCGAGCGGCGCGTCGCCGCCGAACCGGAGGCCGTGGGCGTCATCGTCGAGTGCTGCGCCGGACTCCCCCTGGCCCTGGGCATCGCGGCGGCCCGCGCCGTGTCGCACCCGGATTTCCCGCTGAGCGTGCTCGCCGGTGAGCTGCGCGAGGCCACCGGCCGCCTCGACGCCCTGGACATCGGGGGCCTCACGGCCAATCTGCGCGGCGCGTTCGCCGCGTCCCGCCGGGCCCTGACCGAACCGGCGCGACAGCTGTTCGGCCTGCTCGGCATCGCGCCGGGACCGGACATCAGCCTCGACGCCGCCGCGAGTCTCGCGGGCGGCACGGTCGCCTCCGTACGGAAGCCGCTGGCCGAGCTGGAGGCCGCGCACCTGGTGGACCAGTGGTCCCCCGGCCGCTACCGCATGCACGATCTGGTCCGGCTCTACGCGGCCGAACCGGGTGTCGCGCCCGAGGACCGGACGGCACCGCTCACGCGCGTCACCGACTTCTATCTGCACTCCGCCTTCGCCGCCAACCGGCAGCTCGACGGCCCCGACACCCCCTTCCGCCCCACGCTCGCGGCGCCCGCCGAGGGCTGTCTGCCGCGGGAGCCCACGGACGGCCGCGCCGCGCTCGACTGGTTCACCGCCGAACACGCCTGCCTCGTCGCCGCCCAGCGGACGGCACTGGCGGGGGGCAGGCTGCCGGTGGTGTGGCAGCTGGCCTGGACGCTGATCTCCTTCCACCTCGGCGGACACCAACTGCGGGACTACGAAGGCGTATGGCACAACGCCCTGACCGCCGCCGACCGTTTCGTCGGCGAAGCGGGTCCCCGCACGCTCGCCACCTGGCGCCTCGGCCACGCCCGCGCGCTGGAGGGCCGGTCGGCGGAGGCCCTGGAACACCTGGACGTGGCTCTCGCCCTGGCCGAGGAGAGCGGCGACAGCGCGGGCCAGGCGCACATCAGCCGCACCATCGCCTGGGTGTGGGAGCGCAAGGGCGACTGCCCCCGCGCCCTCGACCACGCGGCGCGGGCCCTCGCCCTGTACGCGTCCGTCGGCAACACCACCTGGGAGGCCAACCAGCTCAACGCGGTCGGCTGGCTCTGCGCCCAACTGGGCCGATACGACGAGGCGTTGACCCACTGCGAGCAAGCGCTGGACCTGTTCCGCGGGGCCGCCCATCCCGGCGCCGAGGCGTCGACGCTCGACAGCCTCGGCTACATCAACCACCACACCGGACGCTGGGAGCGCGCCGTCGCGTACTACGAGGAAGCCCTCGACCTCTTCACCTCGCTCGGCGACACCTACGACCAGGCCGACACCCTCGCCAACCTCGCCGACACCCAGGACGCCATGGGCCGCGCCGACCTGGCGCGCGCCACCCGGCTGCGGGCCCTCGACCTCTACCGCGCCCAGAACCGCGAGGCCGGCGTCGACCGGATGCGCGAACACCTGGGCTGAACGCGCCGGTCAGTCGGGGCGGTTGTGCGTCCCGGGCGTGGAGCCGTACGCCCGGCGGAACACGTCGATGAACGCGCTCGTGGACGACCAGCCGCAGCGGTGCGCGACCGCCGTGACCGGCATGCCGTCGGCCAGCATCCGCAGTGCGTGGTAGAGCCGCAGCTGCGTGCGCCACTGGGGAAAGGTCATGCCCAGCTCGCGGCGGAAGAGACGGCTGAGGGTGCGTTCGCCCGCGCCCGCCGCGGCGGCCAGTTCGGCGAGGCCGCGGGGGTCCGCGGGGTCGCGGTGGAGCAGGTCGCAGACGGCGGCGAGGCGGGAGTCGGCGGGCGTGGGCAGGTGGACGGGCTGCTGCGGCGAGGCGCGCAGCTGGTCCAGGAGCACGGCCCGCAGGCGGCGGCCCTGCGGGGTCGTGTCGTCCGGGTCCCGGGTGCGGGCGAGGATCAGCTCGCGCAGCAGGGGGCTCACGGCGATGACGGTCGGGGCGCGGAGGCCGAGCGGGTTCGTCGCCGCGGGCAGGCCGACCAGGTGCAGGGCGAGGTGGCCGTGGGCGCGGTGTTCGTGCACGCATCCCGCGGGGACCCAGATGGCCCGGGTGCCCGGCGCGAACCACGTGCCGGCGTCGGTGGTGACGGCCACGACGCCGGAGCCCGCGTAGACGATCTGGTGGTCGTCGTGGCGGTGGGCGTCGATGCGCTCGCCCGGGGCCAGTTCGCGCAGGACGGTGGGCGCCTCGGGGGTGTGACGGACGTTCACGTGGCGACTTCCTCCCTGCCGGCCGCACCGGCATCCGCACCCTGACGTCCCGCCGCGCGGAGTCGGGCTGCGGCGTGCCCGGCACCGCCGTGGCGGATGTGCGGCACAGATTGGCACTTTATCGGAAGCGCGCCACGGCAGGGCGTGGCGACGATGAGGCGGTGTCCACGAATCAGACCTCACGTACGCAGGGGATGCCGGCCGGCGAACGGGCCGTCACCCCGAAGCGGTCCCCGAACCCCGTCCTCCTGCTGTCCCTCGGCCACGCCTGCGTCGACGTCTACCAGGGAGCCGTCGCCGCGCTGGTCCCCTTTTTCGTCTCCGAGCGCGCCTACACCTACGCCGCCGCGTCGGGCGTCGTCCTCGCCGCCTCCCTGCTCTCCTCGGTGGTGCAGCCGCTGTTCGGCGCGCTCACCGACAAGTGGTCGCTGCCGTGGCTGCTGCCGGTGAGCACGCTCATCGGCGGCGCGGGCGTCGCCTGCGCCGGGCTCGGCTCGAACTACACGCTGACCCTGCTGGCCGTCGCCGTGTCCGGCATCGGTGTCGCCGCGTACCACCCGGAGGCCGCGCGGGTGGCGCGGCAGGCGAGCCGGGGCAGCCACACCGCCATGAGCTGGTTCTCGCTCGGCGGCAACCTCGGCTTCGCCACCGCGCCCCTCATGGTCGCCGCCGTCGTCGCCACGGGCGGTCTCGGCGCCTCGCCGCTGCTCGTCGTCCCCGCCCTCGCCGGGGCCGCGCTGTGCGCGGCCGCGCTGCGCGGCGTCCGGGCGGTCGAGGAGGCCGCCGCCGGGAGCGCGCGCACGGCCCCGGTCGAGACGAAGGACGACTGGCCCTCCTTCCTCCGGCTGACCGGCGCGATCATCTGCCGCTCGATCGTCTTCACCGGGCTGAGCACGTTCATCGCGCTGTACGTGCGGGAGCGCACCGGCGGGGGAGAGGTCTTCGGCACCGTCGCGCTGTTCGTGCTCTACCTCGGCGGCGCGGTCGGCACGGTGGCCGGCGGGAAGCTCGCCGCGCGTCACGGCCGCATGCCGGTCGTGCGCTGGTCGTACGCCCTGACCGTCCTCGCGGTGGCGGGCGTCGTCCTCGTCCCCGGGCCGCTGGTGTACTTCTTCGTCGCGCTCGCGTCGGCCGGTCTGTACGTGCCGTTCTCCCTGCACATCACCCTCGGCCAGGACTATCTTCCCCGCCGCATGGGCACGGCCGGCGGCGTCACCCTGGGTCTGACGGTGAGCGTCGGCGGCCTCGCGAGCCCGCTGATCGGGGCCGTCGCCGACGTCTCCTCGCTGCGGACGGCACTCATGCCGCTGATCGCGCTGCCGGCGCTCGGCTGGCTGCTGCTGCGGACCCTGCGCGAGCCGGGGAGCGGGACGGCCGGGCTGCCCGGCTCCTGAGTTCCGGTGTCCGAGGGGTTGTCAGTGCAATTTCACATTACTACGTTACGCATCACATGGCCCGAGAGTGAACCGTCAACTGCTCTCGGGCGCACCGGAGTTGACGACGGTGTCATCTCTCATCCCCACAGGAGCCATCGGTGTCCTCATCACGACCAAGAACCCCGCACAGACCAGGAACCCTGCGAAGATCCGTGCTCGCGGGCGCGCTGGCGGCGGCCCTCTGCGCCTCCGCCGCGCAGTACGCGCAGGCGGCCGAACCCCCCAAGGTGGGTCCCGGACCCCGCACCGCCCCGGCGTCCGCCCCCGCCGGACCGAACCCCCTGGACGTCGTCGAGCACAAGGCGAAGGCGCCGAAGCCGGATGCCATCGAGCTCCCGGCACCCGGCGGGGTCAAGGGCGGCGGCACCCCGGGCGCGGCCACACCCAAGAAGCCCAAGACATCCGCGACGTCCGGGACTTCGACGGCGTCGAAGCCGAAGCCTGACCCGAAAGCCGGGGCCGCCGCCACCCCCTGCACCCTCGACGGCGTCACCGGCCTGTCGCCCGAGCGGTTCGCCGACTTCCTCGCCGACCCGGCCGTCACCGCCGACGGCTGTCTGCGCACGCTGATCTGGACCTGGGACCGGCGCCTCGCCCCCGTCATGTCCGACGCCCACGTGCAGGCGGTCTCCGCCCGCGTCACCCGGCTCGCCGCCGCCCACGACGGCAGGAACGGCAGCAACCTCCTGGAGCTGCTCACCTATCTCCACGCCGTCGCCTACCAGGACTTCTCGCACGACGAGATCGACGTCACCGACGCCCCGACCGTGGACGCCATGCGCCGCGCCGTCGAGGCCTTCGGCACGGCGCCCCGGACCTTCGACGCGACCCGCCCCAACGCCGAGTCGCTGCGCGAGGCCCTCTACGCGGCGAGCGCGCCCGGCCTGCGCCAGCACCAACTCCCGCTGATCAAGCGGGTCCTGGCCACCATGGACGCCGCCCACCCGGACACGGCGAAGGACGCCTCCTGGGCGGGCTCCGCGCTGGCCGCGCTCTCCGTGAGCTACCTCGGCGTCTACCCCGGCAACCGGGACACCGCCTTCCACGCGGCGGTCAAGGGCGACCCCGCCTACCGTGCGGCGTTCAAGGCCTTCGGCGCGTACGCCCACCTCAAGGGCACGAACAACGCCTGGGTGGCGCGCGACGCGCTGCTCGAATACGGCAGGTTCGGCCAGATCGACGGGCTCAAGGACGAGACCGTCACCGGTCTGGGCGGCCTCGTGGACACCACGGTCCGCACCTTCGGCGAGGGCAGCGCCCCGTGGGCGAAGGTCGCCACCTGGCTGAACGAGTACGGCGCCTGCGCGCCCTACCGCGTCTGCCGGGCCGACATCGAGCGTCGCCTCTTCCCGCAGACCTATACGTACGACAAGGGCGGCATGAAGGTCCGCACGGCGCTCGACCGTGCCACCGTCGACCAGCTCTACTACGCGAGCAAGCAGGTCAAGGCGCAGTTCCACCGCGTCGTCGGCACGGACGAGCCGCTCGCGGGCGACCCCAACACCACGCTGACCACGGTGCTCTACGCCTCGCGCGCCGACTACGAGAACTACCATCCGCTGCTCACCGGGATGGACACGAACAACGGCGGCGTCTACATCGAACGCGGCGCGACCTTCTACACGTACCAGCGCCGCGTCCCGCAGGACTCCTCGCTGACGCTGGAGGAGCTGTTCCGCCACGAGTACACGCACTACCTCAACGGCCGCTGGGCGGTGCCCGGCTTCTTCGGCGAGGGCCCGTGGTACCAGAACGACCGCACCACCGCCATGGACGAGGGCACCGCCGAGTTCTTCGACGGCGCGACCCGCGACGACGGCGTCAAGGTCCGCAAGTCGCTGGTCAAGGGCATCATCGCGGACACGGCGAACGGCGGGCCGCGGATGACCGTGGACCAGATCCTGCACGCCACCTACGACGGCGACGGCTTCCGCTTCTACCACTACGCGGGCACGTTCTTCGAGTTCCTGTGGGCCGAACGCCCCGCGCTGCTCAAGGAGATGTACCGGACGCTGCGCGCCGACGACCCGGCGGGCTTCGACGCCTGGCGCGGCCGGCTCGGCCGGGACGGCGGACTGCAACGCGCGTACGACGCGTTCCTGGACCGGCAGATCGCGCGGGTCGACGACCTCTTCGTGCCCGACACGCGGTACGTGCCGGTCGGCGAGTTGCGCGCCACCTCGGCCGACCAGGTGCGCGCCTCCTTCACGGCGACGACGGGCATCACGCCCGTGTGCGCGTCGAACGGGGCGCCGGAGCGGCCGCGGTTCACCTGCGAGAGCAGGATCACCGCGAACCTCAGCGCCTCCGGCGACCCCGACGCCGTCTTCAAGGACATGTCCGAGACCGTGGACTACTTCGTCCTGGACCGGGCCGCGTCCGGCGACAACAACCTGACCGACATGAACTGCTCGTTCGGCGAGGTGGACATCTGGTCCAACGGGCGCGCGGGCACGGCGGACTTCAGCTGCGAGGGCCCGCTGAAGGGGTGAGCCCGGCCTCCGGTGCTCCCGCGGGAGCACCGGAGGTGCCCGCCGGCCCCGGCGCCGATGCCGACCGAGGAGCCCGCGGCGGCGCCGAAGCGGTCGTACACGACGCCCGTGACGGCCGCGCCAAGGGGGAACGCCGCCGTCGCGCACTGATCGAGGCCACCGTGCGCGTGATCGCGCGCGAGGGGGCGTCGGGCGTCACGCACCGCAGCGTCGCCCCGGAGGCGGGGCTGCCCACCACGGCGACGACGTACTGCTTCGACGGGATCGGTGACCTGCTGGCCGCGGCGCTACCAGCTGCCTGGAGGAGGACGCGGCACGCGGCGAACGTCTCGTCGAGGCGCCGGCCGGGGAACCGGAGAGCCAGGACCGCATCAGGGCGCTCGCCCTGCTGACGGCGGACCTGCTGACCGCGCCCGGCCATCTGCTCGCCGCGTTCGAGATGTGCCTGCTCGCGGTGCGCCGCCCCGAACAACGCACGCCTACGACGGCCTGCTCCTGCACGGCCTCCCGGCCGATGTGCCGCCCACGGTCGACGAGTTCGAGGAGATGCTGCGGCAGTTGCTGCCGGGGGAGTGAGCGTCCCGGCGGGCCGCGTGGCGGCCCGCCGGGCAAGGGGGCGGGGTCAGACCGCGGCGCCCGCGAGCACCTCCGCCACCGCGATCCCCGAGACGCGCGTCGCGCCGTGCGTGATCAGGTGGGCGGCGCCGAGGGTGGTGGGGGCGGGGATGCCCATCTCGACGACCAGGGCGTCGGGGCGGCTGCGCAGGAGGCGGTTGAGGGTGTCGGCCATCCAGCGGTGGCGGGCCGCGTCGCGGACCACGACCACCAGGGCGCGGCCCGTCGCAGGGGCCAGGGCCTCGCGGTCCAGGAGGTCGTCGCCGTGGGCGAGTTCGGCCTCGGTGAGGCGCACGGACGTGGTGCCGGGGCGCAGGTCGCGCAGCGGCTCGGCGACGCCCCACGGGGTGCGGCCGTCGACGGCGAGGTTCATCGTGGGGGCCAGCTCCACGACGTGCGGCGCGCCGGCGAGCGGGAGCGCGCCGTTGGCCGTGCCGGAGCGGTGGCGCACCCGCACCGCGCGGCGGGCCGCGACCAGGCCGATGTCGGAGGGCTCGGCGGCGCGCGCCACCGCGCGGGAGCGCTCGCCGGACCAGGCGGCGAACCGGCCCACCCGGGCGCTCGCCTCGGCGAGCCTGGCCTCGGGGAGGCTGCCGTCGAGCACGGCCTTCACCAGGGCCGTGGAGAGCAGGTCGAAGGTGGCCTCGTCCGCGCTCTCGCCGCCCACGCACACCGCGTCCACGCCGCCCGCGACGGCCTTGACCGTGGCCCCGTCGATGCCGTAGCGGTCGGTGACCGCGCCCATCTCGATGCCGTCGGTGACCAGGAGACCGTCGAAGTTCAGCTCCCCGCGCAGCAGTTCCACCAGGATGCGGTGGCTGAGCGTCGCCGGCAGCTCGGGGTCGTAGGCGGGGGCGAGCAGATGCGCGGTCATCACCGCGCGGACGCCCGCCTCCATCGCCGCGATGAACGGCGGAAGCGCGGTGAGCGCGATCTCCTCGGCGGTGGCCTGGATCTGCGGCAGGCCGTGGTGCGAGTCGACGATCGTGTCGCCGTGGCCCGGGAAGTGCTTGGCGCAGGCGGCCACGCCGGCCTCCTGCAGCCCGCGGATCCAGGCGGCCGTGTGCCGGGAGACGATGTCGGTGCGCGAGCCGAAGGAGCGTACGCCGATCACCGGGTTGAGCGGGTTGGAGTTCACGTCGGCGCTGGGCGCGAAGTTGAGCGAGACGCCCGCCGCGTGCAGGTCGCGGCCGATGTCGTGGGCCACGCGCTCGGTCAGGTCGATGTCGTCGACCGCGCCGAGGGCGAGATTGCCGGGGCGGGACGAACCGGTCCAGGCCTCCAGGCGGGTCACGTCGCCCGCCTCCTCGTCGATGGCGACGATCAGGTCCGGGTTCTCCGCGCGCAGCGACGCGGTGAGGCGCGCGACCTGCTCGGGCGTGTCGATGTTCCGCGAGAACAGCACGACGGAGCCGAGGCCCTCGCCGATCCGGCGGCGCAGCCAGTCGGGTGCCGTGCGGCCCTCGAAGCCGGGTTGCAGCACGGAGTTGGCGAGGCGCTCCAGAGTCGGGTCACTGCTCGATGCCATGGCGCGACCTCCGAAGTGTGCGGTTACGGGGCTCGTGGGACGGGAGTGAGAGGCGGGGCCTCTGCCGATTGGTCCAGGCCAATCGGATAGTGGATATTGGCTCGGACCAATCAGGGCTGTCAAGAAGACGGAACCGGTCGAGACCGGTGAATTCAACATCACGGGCCAGGAGTTGGGGAATCCTTGGGACTTCCGGCACGGCATCGGCTGAGGGGAGTGGCTCATGCGCAGGTACGAGCTCGTCGGCAGGCGCGACATCAGGCTGGTCGACGACGTCGCGGTGCCGGACCCGGGACCGCAGGAGGTTCTCGTGCGCGTGCGCGCGTGCACGGTCTGCAACCGCAGCGACCTGGCGTACTTCCACTACTACGGTCTGCGCGAGCACTGTGCGCAGGGCTGTTTCGGCCATGAGGTCGCCGGTGTCGTCGAGGCGACCGGCGCCGGCGTGCGCCGCGTCGTGCCGGGGCAGCGCGTCTTCGTGCGCACCCCGCTCACCACCGGGTACGCCGAATACGCCCTCGCCCGCGAGGTGTCCGTCGGCGCGCTGCCCGACGCCGTGCCCTTCGAGCAGGGCGCGATCCTGCAGCTCCTGCCGCTCGCCGTGCACGCCACGCGCGGCGTCCGGCTCGGCGACCGCGTCGTCATCGTCGGCCAGGGACCCGTCGGGCAGATGGCGCTGCGGGTCGCGCTGGCACGGGGCGCCGCCGAGGCCGTCGCCGTCGACCTCGACGACTGGCGCCTTCGCCGGTCGAGCGCCGCGGGCGCCGACGACGTGCGCCGCGTCGACGGCAGCGCCGAGCAACTGGCCACCGTCGGAGCGGACTTCGACGTGGCCGTCGACGCCGTCGGCACCCCCACCACGCTCAACGCCTGCGTGGGCCTCGTACGCCAGAACGGCCTGGTCGTGCTCCTCGGCACGCACCACGTCGACACCCACGTCACCGTCGACCTCGTCACCTGGGAGCGCAAGGGGCTGCGGGTGCACAGCTCGGCGGAGCCCCTGGACACCGCGCGGGCCGAGGCCCTCGCCGTCGCAGAGCGGCTCGCCCACCGCCGCACCGACTTCCTGCGCCTGCCCGACCTGCACACGCACACCTATCCCCTCGACGAACTCCCCAAGGCCATCGAGCAGCTCTCGGCCAGCCGCGCCCTCTACCCGGACGCCGAGCACGCCCCCTACGACGGCCCGCCGTCCGAGACCCTGAAGGTGGCGATCGTGCCGTGAACGGGCGGCCGGGCGGGCGGGGGACGCGGTGAAGTGGGGCATCGCCGGGTACGGCGACATCGTCACGCGCCGCGTCCTGCCCGCCCTGCACGCGCTCGGCGAGGAACCGGCCGTCCTGTGGGGCCGCGACCCGGGCCGTGCCGCCCGCACGGCCGAGCGGCACGGCGTCGCCAGGGCCTGTGCCGATCCGGCCGGGCTGCTGAGCGGCGTCGACGCCGTGTACGTCGCCACCCCCGTCGTGGGCCATGTGCCGCTCGCCCGCACCGTGCTGGACGCCGGGCTGCCCGTCCTGGTCGAGAAGCCGCTCGCCGGCGCCCGCGCCGACGGCGGCGCGCTCGACGTCGCCGGCCGGTGCGCGGGCGTCGCCTACTACCGCAGGCTCGCGCCCGCCGTACGACGGCTGCGCGAGGAGCTCGACGACTGGACGCCCGACCACGTCGAGGTGCGCTTCCGGTGCCCCTTCGCGCCGGGGCCCGACGACCCGATGCGCTGGCGCACCGACCCCGCCCTCTCCGGCGGCGGGGTCCTCGCGGATGCCGGCAGCCACCGCGTCGACCTGCTGATCCACCTCTTCGGACGACCGTACGAGCTGACGGCTCGGCTCGGCCACCGCTTCCCGCAGGGGGCCGAGCGGCGGGCCGAACTGACCCTGCGCTGGCGTCCGGGCCCGACGGCGCACTGCACGGTGGAGTGGGGCGAGGGCCCGCCCGTGGACCGCCTCCGGCTCACCGGAGGCGGACGGACCGTGACGCTCGACCCGCTGGACTCGGGACGCGTCGAAGGGCTCGCGGGGCGCGGAGGGGAGCCGCTGGACCTTCCTCCGGCGGCCAATCCGCACCAGCCCCTGCTCGCCGACTTCGCCGCCGCCGTCGCGGGCGGCGGCGCGCCGGTGTGCCCGCTCGACGAGGCCTGCCTCGTCGACGACGTGATCGCGGCGGCGGAGGCGTCGACGGCGGCGGGCGGTGGCCGCATCCGGCTCACGGACTGAACACGCCTTCTGGCAGCGGTGGTTCACGCTCCGTCGTCCGCCGACCAGGGCCGCAGCCAGCGCGGGTCGGGCGTGTCGTCGGAGCGTACGAAACGGGCGTCCACGGACAGCCGCATCGCGTCCGTCGTCGTGTCCAGGGAGGCGTGGATGACGCGCGGCAGATGCACCATCACGTCACCCGCCGCGAAGTCCGTGTACCGCCAGCGGCGGCCGAGCGTGCGGGCCGTCAGTTCCAGGTCGTGGGAGATCTGCCGACGGTCGCCCGGCCGGTCGGTGATGGCGCGCAGCGGCGCGTACTCCTCGGGCGACAGCCGGTGCGAGCCCTCCAGGTACACCAGCCCGCCCGTCTCGGGCGGGCAGTCGCCCACGGGTATCCACATCGTGACGACGCGCGGCGAACCCTGGTCCATGTAGTCGAAGTCGACGTGCGCCCGGGAGGCGCGGCGCGTGCCCCGGTGGAAGTGCCGCAGGATGCGGCGCGGCAGCATCTCCACGTCGGCGTCCAGGAGTTGGGCGGCCAGCTTGGCGAGCAGCGGATCGCCCACGAAGCGGTCGAAGGGCGCCGAGCGCACGAACGCGTACGCGGGGTGCCCCGCCACCCCGTACTCCGGGACGCCCTCGGGCACCCGGCCGGAGAACACCCCGTCCTCGGGGTCGGTGCCCGGCGCGAGCAGGTCGGGCGGGAAGAGCGAGAAGTACCGGCCGCGCAGCCGCAGCACCTCCGCGCGGTCGAGGAGTCCCGGCAGATAGAGATAGCCGTCCGCGTGCAGCCGTTCGCGCAGCGAGGCCGGGTCTCGCGGCGCCAGCAGGTCCGCGCTGGACCGCAGCGGAGCGAAGAGCTCCGGCGTAAAAGGGATGGGCAGGCCGTTCGACGACAGGTTCACGATGCGTGTCCTCAGGGTTCGTCGGTCAGTAGACGCCCTCCACCGCCTCGCCGGCGTCCGCGGACTCGCGGAAGGGCCGCACCGCGGCCACCCCGTCCCAGGGGAACCATGGATGCGGACCGGTCCTGACGGCGCTGTCCCGCTCCAGGAGGTTGGGCAGGAAGAGGTCTTCGAGGAGGGTCGTGGTCCGCACGCGGCCCCGCTGCCCCACCTCGACCTCGCGCCACGGATCGGCGGGATCGACGACCGTCAGGACCGCGAAGGGCGGCGGCAGATGGTAGGAGTGCCCGGTGCCGTCCGGCACGTCGGGCGCCCCCGCCACGGCATCCGCCTGCAACGCGTGCCCGACCAGGGTGTTGCCGTACGTGTCGATCCACTGCACGCCCGTCAGATGCTCCGCGCGCAGGAACTCCGCCTCGGCGGCGGTGCACGAGGTGCCGCCGGTGCACACGGCGCGGATCCCGTACGTGTGCAGCGGGCGGGGCAGCCGCATCGCCAGCTCCAGGAGCAGCCGGGAGGTGGTGAAGAGAAGAGAGGGCCGCTCGGCGGCCAGCAGGGCGAGGGTCTGGTCGATCAGGTGGGCGGTGTACGCGTCCGCCTCGCCGCCCGACCGCAGCGCGGCCTTCACCCAGCGCGGGTCGAAGTCGATGGCGAACACGGCGCCGCGCCAGCTGTCGGCGAGGCCCTCCACGAAGTGCCCGTACGCGTGCGGGCCGCTCGGTGTCATCGCGAGGATGTCGCCGCCGGCCACGCCGCGCGCCTCCAGGACCGCCCGGTAGATCTCCACGTCGTACGCGAGACGCGTGACGTTGACGATCCGGCAGGGCGTGCCGGTCGTGCCGCCGGTCTCGAAGACCCGGAAGGGGCGGTCGCCGTAGCCGCGTGGGCGCAGGTCACGGGCGCTCGCGGCGCGCAGCTCCGCCTTGTCGAACAGGCCGAAACGGTCGAGCGCGGCGAAGCAGTCGACGTCCTTCACGGGGTCGAAGCCGAGCTTGTCGCGCCGCGTCACCCAGAAGGGGCTGCCGGTCTCCGGCTCGAAGTGCCAGCGCATCATGCGGCGCGTCCACGTGTCGAGGTCGACGCCCAGCTCCGGGACGCGTTCGCGCAGCGTGTCGGGCAGCGTGCCGAAGGCGGTGGTCATGCGGCGGGCCTCACTTCGCGGGTCGGTACACGAACAGGGACTCTGCGGTGATGGCCCGCGCGGCGTCGGGCGTGGCGCTGAGAACGGCGGCGAAGGGGAAGGGGACTTCGTGGCCGATCAGGGGGTGGGGGTCGGCGGTGCCGGTGACATGGCCGTCCAGCAGGGCGAGTTGAGGCATCGCGTACACGTCGCCCGCGGCGCCGAGGGCGACGGGCGGGCGACGCGTGAGGACGCGGTCGCCGGGGCGGAGGCGGGTGTGGACGGAACGGGCCGTGTCCTGTGCCGCTGCCGGCTCGCGGAACGCGGTCAGGGGCCACGGACCGTCCGGTGGGAGTGCGTCGAGGGCGTCGGCCAGTGCGCCGGCCACGAGCCGGGCCTGGTCGGGGGTCTCGCAGACCACGGTGCGTACGTTGCTGCAGAAGCGCCCCGCGTCCGCCGCGACCAGGGGAAGCAGCCAGGCCGCCGCCTGGTCGACCGGCATGCGCGGGGGCACCAGGGCGCACCCCCGGCCCGGTCCGTGCAGGATGAGCGCGGGGGAGTGGCGTACCGACGCGGCGAGCCCGGCCCCGCCGTACACGACATGCCGGTCCGTGCGCCTCAAGAGGCCGTGCAGCACCCGCTGTTCCGTGGGGTACAGGCCGATGCGCTGCGCGGGCCAGCCCGCCGCGAGCAGGGCGGCGACGAACCGCGCGGCGGAGAACGGCTCGCGCCGGCTCGGGCGCAGCCAGACGCCCGCCGAGCGCTCGGCCTGGTCGCAGGCGGACTCCAGGCAGGTGAAGGTGTTGCCCGGCAGCGCGACCAGGGCCAGCCGTCCGTCCGGCTCGGGGGCGCCGCCCTTCTTCAGGAGGCCGTCCCGCAGCATCGCGCACCATCGGTCGACGAGCGCTCCCGGCAGGCCCGCGGTCCGCCACAGAGTGGTACGGAAGTCGTCGGCGCTCTGCTCGCCGATGCCCCCGACCGTGACGGTGCCGTGGGAGAACGACTCAAGTGCTTCGAGCAGCAGTTCGCGGCGACCGGACAGCGGGGGGAGCTCGTCCACGCCGGCGTCCCACCAGCGGCGGTCCGCGTCGGCGACGATCTCCGGCACGAGGGCGAGCTCCACGCTGGTACCGGGCAGCGTCGCCCGGTCCAACGACGTCCGCCACCCTCCCTGACGAAACGCACTCAGCACCGCCGTCACGACAGCTCGCTGCGCAGCGCGGCGACCACCCGGAGCTGTTCGTCCTCCGTGAGCGACGGATACAGCGGCAGGGCGACGTGATGGCGGGCGAACCAGCGGGCCCGTGTGAACGGACCCTCCTCCGCCGCCTGTTGGCGCTGCGGGGCGAAGTACGGGTGGTCGCACAGCAGATGGTCGTAGACCTCACCGGCCAGCGCCACGCCGTGCCGCTCCCGCAGCCGCTTCTTCAGGAGCGCGCGGTCCAGTGGACCGTCGGGGTCTGGATAGGCGAGGTACTTGTAGAAGTTGCTGCCCGCCGACGCGGGCACGGCGTGCGGCCGGATGCCCGGCACGTCGGCGAGCAGCGCGTCGTAGCGCGCGGCGAGTTCGCGCCGCGCCGCCAGCGTGCGGTCGAACCGCTCCAGGTCCACCGTGCCGACGGCGGCGTGCAGTTCGCTCAGGCGCCAGTTCCCGCCGGGACGGTCGTGCAGCGTGGAGCCCTGGGCACTCTTGCCGTGGTCCCGCCAGCGCCGCACCTGCTCCAGGTCGTCGGGCAGCGGCGAGGACAGCAGGCCGCCCTCGCCGCTGAGGGCGACCTTCGTGGGGAAGAAGGAGAAGGCGCCGAACCGGCCGAAGCTGCCGGCGGGCCGCCCGTCGAGCGTCGCGCCGAAGGCGTGCGCGGCGTCCTCGACCACGGGCACGCCGCGCTCGCGGCAGTGCGCGAGCGCCGTGTCGAGCGCGGGGGAGACGATGCCGCCGATGTGCACCGGCAGGACGGCGGCCGTGTCGGGGTGCCGGTCCAGGGCGGCGCACAGGGCGTCGGGGTCCAGGCCCAGCCCGTCGAGCTCGATGTCGACGAAGCGCACGGTGGCCCCGGCGCGCACCGCGGCCGCCGCCGTCGCGAAGAACGTGTTGACCGGGACGAGCACCGTGCGGCCCGCGACGCCGATGATGCGCAGCGCGATCTCCAGGGCCGCCGCGCCGGACGCGACCGCCGCGGTCGGCGTGCCCGTCCAGGGGCGGGCCAGCTCCTCGAAGCGGGCCACCTGCGGGCCCTGCGTGAGGACACCGGAGGAGAGAGCGGCGTCGACGCGGTCGAGCACGGCGCGCCGTTCCGATACCTCGAAGTGGATGCGCTGGGCGGGAACGTGGGCAGGCGGCGTCCGCGACTCCGTGCCGTCTGACGCGGCGCCGGCGAGCGCGCGCGTGAAGAAATCCGCCGCGTGGCCGACGTGCGTCCCGTGCCCCATGGGGAGTTCGTGGATCTCCACGGCGGCCTCGGCGGCCGCGTACGCCTCGCGGACCGTGTCCCCCGCGGCCCGCGCGTCGGCCGGCTCCAGATAGGCGTCGGCGGTACCGTACTGCAGCTGGAGCGGGGCCGGGGCGAGCGTGCCGTAGAGGTCGGGCAGGTCGGCGTACTCCAGGATGCCGGGGAGCACCGCGCCCTCGTGACCGGTCAACAGCCGCTCGAACAGGGCCGGATAGGTGCCCAGGTGGCTCGCCGCGCAGAGCGGGAGGCCGCGGCGGTCGGCCAGCAGCGCGGTGTGCAGGGCGACCGCGGCGCCCAGGCTGTGCCCGAACAGGCCGATGCGGTCGGGGTCGACGAGCGGATGCGCGGCGAGCACGTCGAGGGCGCCCAGGGCGTCGCCGGTGAGCGCGCCGAGCAGGGAGCGGCCGGTGAGCGCGAACGCGTGGGCCAGCAGCGTCCCTTCGTCCCGTCCGGCCCTGCGCCCCTCGTCCATGGCACCGCCGATGCCGTGGTCGAGGGAGAGGGTGACGAAACCGGCGCGGGCCAGCTGCTCGGCGACGTTGCGGTCGGGGTGGTCCGGCGGCACGTCGCCCGTCAGCTGGTCCAGGAGCGCGTTCTTGCCGCCGAGGACGAGGACCGCGGGCCCCGGCGCGGCCCCGGCCGGGGCCAGGAGCGTGCCGGAGAAGGAGCCGCGTGCGGCCGAGGCGAACACCAGCCGCTCGTGGCGCAGGCCGTCGCGTTCCGACACGGTGGACTCGGCCGTGCCGAGCGGGACGCGCTCGACGCGCGCCAGCCGCTCGACGACGGCGCGCAGCCGGCGCGCCCGGTCCGGGTCCTCCGCGGCGGTCTTGGTGTGGCGCAGCGCGGGCTCGGCCGCGAGGAGGCGGCGGAGGTGACGTAGTTGCATGCGGGCTCAGACGAAATCGCCGTGCAGGGTGCTGGGGACTTCCAGCGCGTACGCGTCCAGCGCCTCGTCCAATTTGATCTGGCCGCGTTTGAGGAGTTCCAGGAGTTCGTTCTGCGGGCGGTAGAAGCAGGACTTGCACAGATCGGTCCTGCGCGGGTTGGAGGCTTCCCATTCGGCGCGCGGTCCGCCCTCCAGGACCTGCTCATATCCCTGTTCGAGTACATTGCCGATCAGATAGCGGCTGTTGAGATGCACCTGCGGGCAGGGGTAGAGATTTCCGTCGGCGCCGACGGCCGTGACGAACCTGCTGTAATGGCAGTGCTCGAAGTCGCCCTCGACCTCCTCGACCTGGTCCATCGGGCCGCGGTCCAGTTTCGGCACCGACACCTCGAAGGCGTCCGTGGAGAGGGCGGCGGCCTGGGTGAGGGACTCCGAGATCTCCGACATCACGGATTCGATGGTCTCGTGGCCGAGCGCGCTGTAGAACTCCGGCTCGAAGCGCACGTAATGCGCCCCGGATTCATGGGCGATGCGGGCCGCCTCGATGATTTCCCGGTAATTCTGCAGCGTGATCACGTAGTTGAAGCCGATACGGAAGTCCGGGTCGACGGCCTTCTCCCTGAGCCGGCCGACGGATCCGATGAACTTCGAGAACGTCTGCTCGCGGTCGCGCGTGATGTCGTCGAACGTCGCTTCCGTGCCCGCGTTCAGGCCGATGCGGACCCAGGTGTGCGTCTCGGCGACGCACTCGGCGACCTTGGGGCGGCCCAGGCGCGAGCCGTTGGTGATCAGGCCGATGCGCAGCCCGGCGTCGTGCCCGGCCCGGCAGATGTCGGTGTACCCGGGGTGGATGGTGCATTCGCCGCTGCCGCAGAAGGTCACGGCGCGCCCGTCGTTGGCCGCGAACTCGCGCAGCAGGGTGACCGCCTTGTCGGTGGCGATCGAATCCTTGAACGAGAACAGGTCGTAGAACTGCTCCTCGTTCGGGGAGTGGAAGTTGCAGAAATTGCAGCGCATATTGCAGGCGCCCATGATGCCGATCCGCATGTGGACGGGCTTGATCTCCTGGCCCGCGACAAAGCGCCGCAGCAATTCCCCGTGAGCGAGGACCTTCTGTGGTGAGTGCGCCTGATCGAGGCTGACGATTGGCAGTCCTTCTCGATTTTGGGGGGCTGCCATTTGGATGTCGCCGGAACTGGGTGTGCTGTTCACGAACCCCCCACGCATGATCGGTGTGCAGTGACGTCGTGCATCCTGCGGTGACGTTGTTCATCGCGGTCCTTGGGACACTAGGGAGCCCCAGAAACGCTGTCAATGGGTCTAGACAACCCCGGAGTTGATGGCGGAATCCGAGCCGCCGGTCTGTCGGAACATACGAGCCACGTGATATTCGAGGGCGCCCCGCCAGGCCTTCGCCGGTCGCTTCCGTGGCGCCGCCCGACGTGATGAGGTCCGCCGCGAGCCGCTCCGGCGGCCGCTCGCCGTGGAGGAAGGCCGCCGCGAGCTCGGGCACGGTGGGGCTGCGCGCGTCATGGGCGGCGAACACCCCCAGTGCCGCGTTCCGTTGGCCGTCAAGAGGTAGAAACCCGTCGAGAACGGCCCGCGGTGGAGCGCGGGGGTCGGTGGGACCGGCGGGGATGCGGGAGCGTGCGCTGCGGTCGTTGTCCTCGTGGAGCAGACGGAGTGCGCAGACCGGAGCCGGTGTTTGCTGTCGAAGCAGTACTGCACGACGCGCAGCGTGACCCCCGCCTCGGCCGCGCTCTCGCGCTGCTGATCACCGCGTACGTCGCGTCGGTCGCGGCTGCCCCCGTGGCAAGGCGCCGTGGCGGGAGCCGCGGCGAAGGGGCGCCGGCCGCGGGGGAGTCACGGCGAAGGATCGCCGTGGGCGGGGGTCACAGCGAAGGGCCGCCGTGGGCGGCGATCACAGCGCCCTGAGCGCCTCGGTGATCGCGGCCGTCGTGGCGGCCTTGTCGACCCCGGCCTCGGTGAGGGGGCCCGACCCGTCCTCGTGCTCCAGGAGCGCGAGCAACAGGTGCTCCGTGCCGATGTAGTTGTGCCCCAGGCGCAGCGCCTCGCGGAACGTGAGCTCCAGGACCTTGCGCGCGTCGGCGTCGTAGGGCACGAGCGGCGGCACCTCGGGGGCCGTCGCGGGCAGCGCGTCGACGGCGGCGGCGCGCACGTCCTCCAGGCGCAGGCCCTGCGCGACGATCGCCTTGGCGGCCAGTGCCTCCGGCTCGCTCAGCAGGCCGAGGACGAGGTGCTCCGTGCGGATCTCGTCGTGCTCGGCGGCCTTGGCCTCGTCCTGTGCGGCCATCAGCGCGCGCTTGGCCCGGTCGGTGAAACGGCTGAAGCCCTGGCTGGGGTCGAGGTCGGGCGACTCGCCCTGCTTCTTGGGGACGAAGCGCTTCTGGGCGGCCTGCCGGGTGACGCCCATGCTCTTGCCGATGTCGGTCCAGGAGGCGCCGGAGCGGCGGGCCTGGTCCACGAAGTGGCCGATGAGGTGGTCGGCGATGTCGCCGAGGTGGTCGGCCGCGATCACCGCGTCCTGGAGCTGGTCGAGCGCGTCCGTGTGGACCTTCTTGATGGCGTCGATGAGGTCGTCGAGGCGGACCGGGTTGGTCGCCGCCGCGCCTTGGGAGTGCGTCATGTGACAACCGTAGGTTGACGCTCGCGGGAGTGTCAACCAGAGGTTGTCACCTCGTGCGGGGTGCGTGATTCGCCGCCTGCTGCGACGAACTCGTCCCTTCCGTCCGGGAGTTCACCTCGCGTGGTGAGAACCCGTCCGCGTCGCCCCGGCTCGCGTACGGCGTCCGCCCACACCCCCGTGCCCCGCACTGTGGTGGCCGTGACCATGGGAGGACCCGGCTCCGGCTCCCTAGCGTTCCGGGCATGACGAGCGAACACGACCTCTCCGGCCGCACCGCCCTGGTCACCGGTGGCGGCAGCGGCATCGGGCGGGCCTGCGCCGAGGCGTTCGCCGCCGCCGGCGCCCTGGTCCACGTCGTCGACGTCGACGCGGAGTCGGCGAAGGCCGTGGCCGGTGCCGTCGGCGGTGTGCCGCACGCCGTCGACCTCACCGACGCGGCGGCGGTCCCCGCGCTGCCCGCCGCCGTCGACATCCTGGTCAACAGCGCGGGCACCCAACACGTCGCCCCCATCGAGGAGTTCGCGCCCGACCGCTTCGAGCGGATCCAGCGCCTGATGGTCACCGCGCCCTTCCTGCTCCTGCGGCACACCCTGCCCCACATGTACCGGCGGGGCTGGGGCCGCGCCGTGCACATCTCCAGCGTGCACGGCCTGCGGGCCAGCCCCTACAAGTCCGCGTACGTCGCCGCCAAGCACGGCCTGGAGGGGCTCAGCAAGGTCGCCGCGCTCGAAGGCGCGGCGCACGGGGTCACCAGCAACTGCGTCAACCCCGGTTACGTACGGACGCCGCTGGTCGAGGGGCAGATCGCGGACCAGGCCGCCGTGCACGGCATTCCGCCCGAGGACGTCGTCACGGACGTCCTGCTCGGCCGCTCCGCCGTCAAGCGGCTGATCGAACCGGCCGAGGTCGCCGCCCTCGCCGTCTGGCTCTGCGGGGCGCACGCGGGCTATGTCACGGGCGCCTCGCTCCCCGTGGACGGCGGGTGGGGCGCGAGCTGACCGCCGCGCGGTCCCCGGTCCGGCGCTCGGGCTGCCCCAGGGAAACCCTGGGGTCGGCCGCCCCGAGCAGTGGTTGAACGGTGAAACCAACGACTCGCCGAGCCCCTGTTCGACACGTCCGGCCCCGTCCGCCCCGACTGCCTCGCGCGCCCCGGCCGCCCACCCCGGCCCCCGTCGCAGGACCCCAGGGTTTTCAC